>JADMIM010000020.1 GCA_015478585.1 Thermaceae bacterium
ACCCCGAACCCCGCGACACCCACTACCCCCACCCCACAAACGCCCACCGGGTTACAGGAGCGCCGGGTTAATGTGAGCTATACCCTGCCCCCCGAATATCCCAATGCTGTGGTTCAAATTATCGTGCAGGACGAAACCCAGGTCAATACGGTGTTTGAAGGCCCGGTGCAACAACCCTGGAGCTTCAACGAGGAGATCGTGGTGCGCGGGGCGGCTACCCTGCGGATTTTGATCAACGGGCAGCAGGTGCTCGAGAATCCACTCTAGAGCGAAAAGAGTATGACCAGTCACTCGGTTAGAAAGACCCTACCCAGTTCCTCTTTGCCGCCAGGAGTAGTAAAAATGGCGCAAACCGCGATAGATGTCCCTTAAGGGTCGAAGGGCAGACGCGAAGCCTTATGAAAGGTGCCTGGGCCGAAGCGCTGGCGCGCAAATACTTGCTCGCCAAAGGATACGAATTGTTAGGCCAGAACCGGAGAACCCCTCACGGTGAGATTGACTTGTGGATGAAACACCGCCAAGCCTACGTGGCCGTGGAAGTCAAGCAGCGCCGCGACGACAAATTCGGCACACCGCTCGAGGCCATCACCCCACAGAAATACCACCGGATTTATCAGTCGGCGCTGTACCTGCTGGGTCGGGACGACGTGCTGGTACGGCTCGAGGCGGTGCTGGTTTATGGAACACCAAAGAAGTTTCACCTCGAGCATCTCGACCTCAACGGCTAATGGGATTTGCAGAGGGCTAAAGCAGGAGCCAAAAACCCATTGTAGAGCCCTCCTGCTCCCTTCGGTCGAGCCGGAGACCCTCAATCACCTTTACCGGCAGATATTTATCGCGGTTCTCTGCTCCGATGGGCACAGTAAATAGGCCCAGGCTACCCCAAGGTTCTTTTCGAAAACCGCTCTAGCGCTTGAAGGTCACGTTGACGATAGACTCTTGCAGACGGTGTTTCTGAATCGCCGCCTTGACTTGATGCAAACTGGCTCCTGGAGGAAGCCCCAGCGAGGCCACATTCAAGGCATAGAGATCTATTTGATAGCTGGCCGATTTTGCCGGGCAGGGGCCATCGTAGCCGAGTTTGCCCAGGCCGTTTTTGCCCTGCTTGATACCGCCGGGTAGGGTTGCGGCTCGAGCCACCCCTTCGGGCAGTGTCATCGAGGTGGGGATATCGTAGAGCACCCAGCGCGCAATCAGCCCTTTGGGGTAGTCGGGATCCCAGAACAACAGGGCTAGGCTTTTAGTACCCGCAGGCAGATTGGTAAAGTTGAAGGCCGGGCTTAGAGCAGCTCCAGCACAGGTATATTTAGCCGGAACCCGTCCGTTAGCAAAAGCCGGTATATGCAGCTCGAGCTTTTGGGCGAAGGCGAAGGAAAGAAGTAGTCCGATAGCCAGGGCTTTTCGCATAAGAGGATTCAACCCTGTGCGGATGAAGCCAGGCTGAGAGAAACTCGGCATGAGGTGTGGCTAGGAGACTGGCTGGGGTTTGTGGTAAAGTATCGCTTGCGCTCGCTCTGGGTTCGACCCGCACGGCGCATAAAACAGAGCTTTGGAGGGGTGGCCGAGCGGCTGAAGGCGGCGGTTTGCTAAACCGTTATAGGGGACTAAAGCTCCTATCGGGGGTTCGAATCCCCCCTCCTCCGCCAAGCACTAAGGAGCTGAAGCATTTCGGCTCCTTTTTATTTTGGGCCAGAACAGGTTTTTGCAACCCGGTGCAGTAGCCGCTTGATGAGCCCTCGAGATCCGGGCGGCATCAGCCAGGTATGAGCTTTCTGTGGAATCAAGTTGAACTGTGAGAAGAATCGGGGTAGAATCCCAGTCCAGCGCATAAGTGAGCAAAACTGCGTGCTTGACACAAGTTTATATATTTATGGAATAAAGGTTGCGTCGAGTGCGCTAAGGGTATGTCAGGAGGCCAAATGAAAAAAGCCAAGAAACTCGAGGAGCTGCGCAAGGCCAACCGAGCCTTGCTAGAGGAACTCGAGGAAGCCTGTCGGGCCTACGCGGTATCGGTGAGTTTGCTCAAGGAGCAGCGCAGCGGCAAAAACTACCACAGCCAGCTCGAAGTGCTACAAAACGCCATCTCAGAACTCCGAAACAAAGCCAAGGAAGCCGACCAGGGGCTAAAAAAAGAACACAAACTCGGTGACAAGCTGGCCTCCACAACCCGCCGATAGAAAGGTAAACGCTAGACGCAGAGGGCAGAGAGCGGAGAGCTAAACGCCAGACGCAAGACGCTAAACGCCGAAAGAACAGCAAAATACAAAGGGCAAAAAAGCCACACCAGGACAGCATAATTGTCCTATCAAGAAACACCATCCCGGACGCAGCTTGTGCTTTTAGGTTTTGGGGCTGTACTAGATAAGCTTAGATTACCCCCTCCTCTCTGAGCCAACGTTTGAGCAGGCACAGTTGCTGTTTGGGTGTGCCATAGTTGAATCTAAACTGGCATTCCTTGAGGAATAGCTCGAAGTTGCCTCTGGGGATGCCATTATATTTGCCTAGTACCCCTTTGGCTTGGTTCCAAAAGTTCTCCTTACCGTTGATGTGTTTGCCCCCCTCGCCTACCAGCGCTTCGTCATGGTCAATGCGCTCGTGCTTGAACTCGCTGACATCAAGTACATCCTAACTCTTGAAACCATCGGTATAGACGATAGAGTCGGGCACGACCTTGTCTTTGATGATGGGCATCAAAGTTTTAGCCTTGAGGTCATCGGGAACCACCGTATAAACCTTCCCTGCCCGCTTGAGAATGCCAAACACCGCTACCTTACCCGCCGCTGTCCGCGCCATCACCTCACCTACGAACAGCTCCAAAATTCGCTGTGATTTCCAATCACTGAGTTTAGTCCTCCTGCTCGGCATAGCGCTGCATCTAGACTGCTCTTATCTAGTACAGCCCCTAGGTTTTTGACTTTAAGCCTTAAGCGTTTAGGGTCTTGCGTCTGGCGTTTAGCTCTCCGCCCTCTGCTCTAAGCGCTCGGCGGGGCACAACTGCCGCGTTTTAGGAGTCGTCCGGGGAAAACCAGTCGTACCGGCTCCGGCGGTGGGCCTTCCTCCACAGCGGCCAATACCACCCGTGCGGCGGCCCGGCCCATGTCCTCGACGGGCTGCTCGAAGACATCCACGGCGGGTTTCACCAAACCCGTCCAGGGATAATTGTCGAAGCCCAGCAGCGAGACATTGCGGGGAATCTCGAGGCCCAGTTCCCGTATGGCCCGAAAAGCCCCGATGGCTCCAGTACCGTTATAAGCGAACAAGGCAGTGGGGCGCTCGGGAAGCCCCATGAAATACAGGGTGAGATCGTAGGCCTCACGTTCGTTAAGACTGATCACCCGCCGGTACTCCGGTGGAATTGATAGTCCCACAGCCTGCATGGCCTCGGGGAAGGCTTTGGAACGCCCCTCGGGATGAAATACCGGGTCATAAGCTCCCAGGGCTGCGATGCGGCGGTGGCCCAGTTCGGCCAGGTAGCGTACCCCCTCGGCCACACAGCGACGGTTGTCGAGCATCACGTAGCTAAAGGGGCTCCCTTCGGGATGATGATCCACCTCGAGCACAAACGTCCCTCGAGCCTGCATTCTGAGCAGATACTCGAGGTTGGTCTTGCCATAGCCAGGACGGATAATCAGCCCGCTCACCCGGTTGCCGCTCATCTGCCGCAGGGCCTCGAGCTCGAGGTCGCTTTTGTAGTTGTTATCCGCCACCATCAGCGAGTAGCCCAGCATCCGCACCGACTCCCCGATGCTCCGGGCCAGTTGGGCAAAAAACGGCTCCACGATGCTCCCCACCACCAAGCCGATGGCTTTGTTACGGCCCCGTCGCAGGGCTCCGGCAGTCTGGTCGGGCTCGTACTGTAGAGCCTCAATGGCCCGGTGAACGCGCTCGAGGGTGGCTGGGTGTAGCCGGGTGGGGTCGCTCAAAGCCCGCTTGGCGGTGGTGGGTGAAACCCCTGCCAGACGAGCTACATCAATAATGGTAGGCACAGATTAAGTATACGGTTTAGCAAAAAGTGATTCAGGCTGCGATGGACACGAGTCCATCGTGTCTACAATATCGCTTGTAAGTTCAAAAAAAGGCTCCCCCCCCCTGCACACTTGTTGTGCTGTTTGAAGGTCAATCGTCCCGGAGGTCGCTATGGGTGAATAGATCAGCAGGAAATCGTTGTGTCTGGAGATGCTAGATAGTTTTTAGTTTTCAGGGAGGAACTCTATGCGATTGTGGAAACTGCTGTTCATCAGTGCCAGTCTGGTTGCCTCGGCAGCCGTAGCTCAAACCACCCTAACCATCGCCACCGTCAACAACCCCGACATGGTGACGATGCAAAAGCTCAGCCTCGAGTTTGAGAAGAAGTATCCCAATATCAAGCTGAACTGGGTAGTGCTGCCCGAAAACGAGTTGCGCCAAAAAGTCACCACCGATATCGCCACCAACGCGGGCTCCTACGACGTTTTGACCATCGGCACTTACGAAGCTCCGATCTGGGGCAAGAACGGCTGGCTGGACGAGATGAGCGGCTTGCCCGCTTCCTACGACCTCGAGGATGTTTTGAAGCCGGTGCGGGCGGGCCTTTCCTACAATGGCAAGCTCTACGCCCTGCCCTTCTACGCCGAAAGTTCGATGCTGATGTACCGCAAAGACCTCTTTGCCGCCAAGGGCATCACCGTGCCCGCCCAACCCACCTGGGCGCAGGCCACCAGTTGGGCTAAGCAGCTCACTGACCCCTCCAAGGGCACCTACGGCATCTGCCTGCGCGGGCTGCCCGGCTGGGGCGAGAACATGGCCTTCCTGACCACCTTGATCAATACCTACGGCGGTCGCTGGTTCGACGAGAAGTGGAACCCCCAAGTCAACAGCCCCGAGTGGAAAAAAGCCATCGCTCAGTACGTCGAGTTGGTCACCAAGTATGGCCCTCCAGGCGTGACCGGAAACGGCTTCACCGAAAACCTGACCCTGACCTCCGATGGCAAATGCGCAATGTGGATTGATGCCACCGTGGCGGCGGGCTTCTTGGAAAACCCCAAAACCTCCAAAGTGGCGGGCAAGATGGGCTACGCCAAGTCCCCCGTGGCTGTGACCCCCAACGGCTCGCACTGGCTGTGGAGCTGGGCCTTGGGCATCCCCAAGTCCTCCAAGCACGCCGCCGAGGCCAAGACCTTCATCGAGTGGGCCACCTCCAAGGACTACATCAACCTGGTAGGTAGCACCAACGGCTGGGTCTCGGCTCCTCCAGGAACCCGCTACTCCACCTACGCCAACCCCGAGTACCTGAAGGCCGCGGTCTTCGCCAAAACCACGCTGGACTCCATCAACAGCGCCGACCCCACCAAGCCCACCCTCAAACCCGTACCCTACGTCGGAATTCAGTTCGTGGCGATCCCTGAGTTCCAGGCCATCGGAACTCAAGTAGGCCAGTTCATCGCGGGAATAGTGGCGGGCAAAACTAGCCTCGACGACGGCTTGAACCAAGCTCAAGCTGCGGTCGAAAAAACCATGAAAGAAGCAGGCTACCTCAAGTAAGGCTACGCGGGCCGGGTGGCGGTTTCGCCATCTGGCCCTTTGTTTTATTTAGGTGTCGAAGGTCGAAGGCCGAAAGCCACCAAACCCCAACCGTTGTCATTCTGAGACCGTCCGTCCAATGGACGGACGTTGCCGAAGAATCTGATACGCGCTCTAAGGCGCAATCTCTTGACATCAACGACAGCGATGCGCCCCTACATAAGACTCATAGCCTAAAACTCAGGTTACTCATATGACCACAAACCTTCCCCGGACACCCGCGCGGCCTAAAGCAAGAGGGCCGAATACCTTGTGGCTGCTCGGCCCGGCCCTGCTGGTTTTGATCGTCTGGACGCAGATTCCTTTCTTGCTCTCGATTTATTACTCGTTCCAGCGTTATAACCTGCTCTACCCTAACCGGCGGGGCTTTGTCGGCTTCAACAACTTCGTCTCGCTGCTCACCGACCCCATCTTCTGGACTTCCCTGTGGAACACTTTGGTGCTGGTGGGTTCGGTACTGGCAGTGACGGTAATTATCGGACTTTTTTTGGCGGTGCTGTTTTATCAAGAGTTCCCGGGACGGGCACTCGCTCGCACCCTGGTGATTTCGCCCTTTTTCGTGATGCCGGTGGTATCGGCGCTGGTCTGGAAGAATATGTTGATGCACCCGGTCTTTGGCCTGTTCGCCTGGATTGCCACCAGTTTCGGTCTCAAACCGGTGGACTGGCTGGCTCAGTTCCCGATGGGTTCGATCATCACCATCGTGTCTTGGCAGTGGATTCCCTTCGCCATGCTGCTGACCCTGACCGGGTTGCAATCGCTGTCGAAGGAACAGCTCGAGGCCGCCAAGATTGATGGAGCCAACGCCTGGCAGGAGTTCCGCTTCATTATCGTGCCGCACCTGGCCCAAACCTTGAGCGTGGTGATCATGCTCGAGACCATTTTCCTGCTAACCATCTTCGCCGAGATTTACGCCACCACCTCTGGCGGGCCGGGCCTTTCGACCACCACTCTCCCCTACCTGATTTACCTCAAAGGCTTCACCGATACCAACATCGGCATCGCCTCGGCGGGCGCGGTGTTCGCGGTGATTTTGGCGAACATCGTAGCGACCTTCGTGCTGCGGCTAATCGGGCGCAACCTGCAAGGGAGTAGGACATGACTACTAGCAAACGCCCACGCTGGGAACTCACCGTCCTGGCCTATATAGCTGCTTTTTTGATGTTCTTCCCGATTCTGTGGATGTTTCTGACCGGCTTCAAAACTGAGGCCGATGCCTTCGTGCTGCCTCCCAAATTTTTCTTCACCCCCACGCTCGAGAGCATCCACGCGGCCCTGAGCCGCAGCGATTACGGCGGGCACTTCATGAACTCGGTGATCTCGGCAGTAGGCTCTACCCTACTGGCCCTGATTCTCTCGATTCCAGCAGCCTTTTCAATGGCCTTTTATCCGACCAAGCGCACCAACGGCACGCTCCTGTGGATTATCAGCACCAAGATGATGCCACCGGTGGGGGTAATCATCCCGGTCTACCTGATTTTCCTCAGGCTGCACTGGCTGGACAACATCTGGGCCTTGATGCTGATGTACACCGTGATGAACATGCCGGTAGTCATCTGGACGCTCTATGCCTACTTCCGCGATATTCCCGCAGAGATGATGGAAGCCGCCAGGGTAGACGGGGCCAACACTTTTCAGGAACTGGTTAATGTGCTGCTGCCGGTGTCTGGGCCAGCTATCGCCTCGGCCGCCCTCTTGAGCATCATCCTGGCCTGGAACGAGGCCTTCTGGAGCCTCAACCTCACCTCCGCCCACGCAGCTCCACTGTCGGTATACGTCTCCTCGTTCAAAACCGCCGAGGGCTTGTACTGGGCCAAGATGTCGGCGGCCTCGATGATTGCCATTCTGCCGGTAATGGTGATGGGCTGGCTGGCCCAGCGCCAACTGGTGCGCGGCCTGACCTTCGGAGCCATCAAATAAAGCTGATTTTCTCCTCCCCCACAAGGGAGGAGGAGAGAGTGGGGGGAGTGAGCGAAACGAATACCATTGACGCAACTACCCCTAGAGGGGCTAAAGGAAAAAATATGGTAACTGCGACTAGAACCATGCGAGCAGCGGTAATAACTGCGCCGGGAAAACTCCAGACCCAGCAGCTTCCCGTCCCCGAAGCTGGGCCGGGACAGGTTCGGGTGAAGGTGGCCTCTACCGGGGTGTGCGGCACCGATTTGCACCTCCTGGGTGGGCATTTCCACGCGGTGTTCCCGTTAGTGCCCGGTCACGAGATTGCGGGCCTGATAGACCAGGTTGGCCCCGGCGTACGCGACCTCAAGGAAGGCGATGCGGTAGCCCTCGACCCGGTGATTTCCTGTGGAACCTGCTACTACTGCCAGAAGGGGCTGCGCCAGCACTGCGAACGCTTTCAGGCTCTGGGGGTGACGACGGCGGGGGGCTTCGCAGAATACGTGGTGGCTCCGGCAGGCAATGCTTACAAGGTAGGCCAGATGCCCTTAGAAGTGGCCGCATTTGCTGAGCCGCTGGGCTGCGTGGCCTGGGGGATTCAGCGGCTCAAGCCCGAACCCGCTACCAAAGCCCTGCTATTCGGGGCCGGGCCGATTGGCCTGCTGCTGATGCAAGCCCTGCTGGCCTCGGGAGCCTCGAGCGTCACGGTGGTAGACCCCATCCAAGAACGCCTCGAGCTGGCCCACAAGTTGGGTGCGACCCGCTCCCTCAAAACCAGCCCCAGCGTGATGGAGGAGTTGCGCGACCTCGAACCCTATGGCTTCGATATCGTCACCGAGGCGACCGGGCGGCCCGAAGTGGTCGAACAAATGCCCCATCTGACCAGCCGGGGCGGGAAAGTGCTGATTTTTGGGGTCAGCCCGGATGATGCTACCGTACCCTTCAGCCCCTACGAGATTTACCATAACGACCTTACCGTGGTGGGCAGTTTTTCCCTCAACGCGACGGTGCCCATGGCGCTGGAGTGGCTGGCGAGCGGGCGGGTGCGGGTCGAAGAACTCATCACCCATCGGCTGCCCATCGAGCATCTGAACCAAGCCCTGGACTACAAAAACCATCCCGGCATGGCCGGAGCGCAAAAAGTCTTAATTGAACCGGGAGAGCTATGAGCGACGTTTTCTCGTTGGACGGGCAAATCACCATCGTCACCGGGGCCAGCCGGGGGATTGGGCTCGAGATTGCCAAAGCCATGCGCACGGCTGGGGCGCATATCGTGGTGGCGGACATAGATGCCGAAGTGGGGCCAAAGTCTGCCGCCGAACTGGGCGGGGATTTCGTCCACACCGATGTCACCGACTCGGCCTCGGTAAAAGCCCTGGTAGCCAGGGTGATGGCTCAGCATGGCCGCATAGACGTGCTGGTCAACAATGCCGGAGTGGTGCGCAACACCCCCAGTGAGGCCGTCCCCGACGAGGAGTGGCGCTGGGTGCTGTCGGTCAATCTGGACGGGGTGTTCTGGTGCTGCCGTGAGGTGGGTAAGGTGATGCTCGAGCGAGGCCGGGGTAGCATCGTCAATATCGCCTCCATGAGTGGGGTGATTTCCAACCATCCCCAGCCCCAGTCCGCCTACAACGTCTCCAAGGCCGGGGTAATCATGCTCACCAAGTCGCTGGCAGGCGAGTGGGCCAGCCGGGGAGTGCGGGTCAACGCGATTTCACCTGGCTATATCGCCACACCGATGACCAAAAAGGGCTTGGATACCCCGGAGTGGCGCGAAGCCTGGCTCTCCACTACCCCCATGGGCCGCCTGGGTGAACCCGCCGAAATCGGCCCGCTGGCAGTGTTCCTGGCCTCGGATGCCAGCAGTTTTATGACCGGCAGCAACGTGTTGATTGACGGTGGCTACACCGCTTGGTAGTGGAGTTGGAGTGTGGTATGTCGTACGTCTTACGTCGTACAAAAAAGCTGAACGCCTAGTCCCTGTCTGGGACGATGAAATTCAATTGGCAAAAATGCTCGTCCTAGACGTAGTTAATTCTAGTTTTCGGCGTTTGGCATACCGCGTAAGACGTTTCATAGGAGAACCATGCGAACCCTTATCTCTAACCCTCATCAAATTAGCTGGGTGGAAGCCCCCGAGCCCATCCTGAGCCCCGGCGAGGTGCTGCTCGAGCCTCTGGCAGTAGGTATCTGTGGCTCGGATATTCACGTCTTCGAGGGGCAGCACCCCTTTGTAAGCTACCCGGTGTATCCCGGTCACGAGGTTGCGGCTCGAGTGGTGCACCTGGGAGCCGGGGTAGACCCCTCCTGGCAGGGAGCGCTGGTGGCGATAGAGCCCTCCATCACCTGCGGACGCTGTGAGCAGTGCCGCAGCGGACACTACAACATCTGTGAAAACCTCAAGGTGATGGGCTTTCAGGCTCCGGGCGCGATGGCCGATACCTTCGTTAGCCCTACCCTCAACCTGCACCGACTGCCGGAAAACCTGGACATAGAACTGGGGGCCATGGTCGAACCTCTGGCGGTAGCGGTACACGGCGTAGCCCTGACCCAAGTCCAGGGCAGGAAGGTTGGGGTGCTGGGAGGGGGAACCATCGGCCTGCTGGTGGCCCAAGTTGCCAGGGCTTACGGTGCGGCGAGCCTGGAGGTAGTGGATTTGCTCGAGTCGCGCCGAAACGTCGCCAAAAGCCTGGGTTTAGCAGCCAAAGCCCCCGACCAAGCCAAATATGAGGTGATCTTCGAGTGTGTGGGCAGCGAAAAAGCCCTCGAGGCAGCTATCCAGGGGATTCACAAAGGGGGCAATATCATCGTGATGGGGGTCTACGGCAAGCCTACTACCCTCACGGCTGGACTCATCCAGGACTGGGAAATTGGCCTCAAGGGGAGCCTCATGTACACCTATCACGACTACCAGGAAGCCATCCGCCTGTTTGCCTCTGGGCTGGTCGAGGGTAAGCCCCTGATTACCCACCGTTTTGCTCTATCGCAAGTAAAAGAAGCCTTCGAGGCTGCTCTGGAGCGCGAAAAAGCCCTCAAGGTGATGTTGTTGGTCGAATAATATTTTGCCTGTGATAAAGACCGCTCTAGCTCAAATGCACCAATCTCATCGAAGGAGGCGGTTAAGATGAAATTAGTATGAAAGGACTTATTCTCGCCGCAGGGCGTGGCACACGGTTGCGCCCTCTGACCCACACTCGTCCCAAACCGGTCATTCGTATTGCTGGCAAGCCGATTATCCATTACGCCGTAGAAAACCTGCGGGAAGCAGGCATAACCGAAGTTGGTGTGGTGGTTTCGCCGGATACTCGAGAAGACATCCAGCAAGCCCTCAAAGATTTCCCCGGTGTTCATATCAGCTATATCGTGCAGGAACAGGCTTTGGGAATTGCCCATGCCGTGGGAACGGCTATGGATTGGCTGGCCGGAGGCCCCTTCGTGCTGTATTTGGGCGACAACCTTTTTCAAAATGGAATCAAGTCGTTCACCGAAGCTTTCCAGCCCGGCGTGGGTGCGGTAATTGCCCTGGTGCGGGTTCCTGACCCCCGTCAGTTTGGTGTAGCGCTGCTCGAGGAGGGCCGCATCGTCAAATTGCTCGAGAAGCCCAAAGACCCCCCCTCTGACCTGGCAGTAGCTGGGGTTTACGTGTTCGGCCCAGAAATCGCCGATATCATTGCCAACCTCAAACCCAGTGCTCGAGGCGAATACGAAATTACCGATGCCATTCAAGGTCTGATTGATGGCAGCAAGGCCGTGCTGGGCCAGGAAATCGTGGGCTGGTGGAAAGACACCGGGCGGCCCGCCGATCTGCTCGATGCCAACCGTCTTTTGCTCGTAGACCAGAAAAGCCCCACCCCAGTGCTGCACGGTGAGGTGCAGGATAGCCAGATTACTGGGCGAGTGGTGGTCGAAGCCGGGGCTTGCGTCAAAAACTCGACCATCCTGGGGCCAGCCCATATTGCTGTGGGAGCCAAGCTCGAGGGAGCCTACATCGGGCCATTTACCTCGATTGGCCCCAATGCGGTGGTCAAGCACTCCGAGGTGGAATTTTCCATCCTCGAGGATGGCGCGGTGGTCGAAGATGTGCTGCTTCGCCTGCACGAGTGCATTTTGGGTGTGGGAGCCAGGGTCAGCAGCCGCATCAGCCTGCCCAAGGCCCACAAGCTGATGCTGGGCGACCTGAGTAGCGCCGAGCTGGCCTGAGCCTGCTTTGACAACTTCTGCATACTCCGGGCTTATACTCGGCCCGGAGGTGCATTATGTGGCCGTTTGGAAAGTCACTCAAAGACCGCGTTCAGGACGCACTCAACCAGACCAATGTCTTCCAGGGACTGGGGCTTAGCGTAAGCGAAAATGGGGGCAAGGTCTCGATTTCCGGGGCTGTCCCAGCAGAAGGCTATAAAAAAGCCATCGAGGTGGCTGTAGGTGGGGTGAGTGGCATCAAATCCCTCGACCTGAGCGGCATCATTGCCCCGCCGCAGATTTCCGAGGCCGATATCCAAGCCGCGGAAGCTCAGGTTCAGCAGGTGACCAACTCCTCGGCCCTGGCCAAAAAGGTACTCAACGAGTTCGTCACCAATGGCGAACTCAAAGACAACCCCATTGACGTGCTGCAAAGCGGTACGGGGGTAGTGCTCAAGGGCGCGGTGGACAGCCAGCACGAATACAACCTGGCGGTGCAGATTGCCAAACAGGTGGGGGCTACCGAAGTGGACAGCAGCGACCTGCAAATCCACGAAGGTGCCAAGGCCAAGTTTGCCGCCGAGAGCGGCTACGTGAATGTGCCCGACGAATGGTACACCGTGCAGTCGGGTGACACCTTATCGGAAATCGCCCAGAAGTTCTACGGCGATGGCTCGAGGGACAGCTACATGAAAATCGCCCAGGCCAATGGGCTAGACAACCCCGATCTGATTCGCGTGGGGCAAAAGTTGCAGATTCCGCGCTAGACCCCCCACAAGTTGCGGGGCGGTCGGCAATTTGGTGATGACCCCTGTATCTTTCGTACCCCCCTTCTCGAAGGGGGGCGCTGCGTTAAGCCTACTGATTCGACGAGCACCGAGAACCCTGCAATGTTGGAGGGTCGCCTTTGACCCTCAGCGCCTCGAGGTCAACGGTTAACGTCCTTACCCTTGCGGTAGCGCCGCAGATATTCGATGTCCTCCTGCACCAGAGCATCGTTCCAGGCCAGGGTCTCGAGGTGGTGGCGCAGTTCGTGGAGCAGAGTTTCCCAGACCTGGCCTTCCCAGTCGAAGCTGGGGTCGCCCCTGGCGATATAGGCAAAGCTGCCGTAATAAAGCGAAATGTGCCGCCCGATGCCTTCGAAACCCCCCAACACCGAGGGATAGCCCGCACTCAGGTACTCGCCCAGGCGCACCAGGCCCGGCTCCTCGGGGTCACGCTTGATAGGCTCGAGAACGTGCATGGCGTGTAAACCCCGCTTGTAACTGTGGGGAATCTCTTCCCACAAATGGTCGGCGAGTTCGGCGAAGGCTTCGTAGGTCATTGCCCTCAGTTTGAGCGCTCCGGGGCTAAAACTCCGCGACTACCCACACACTCATCTCGCGGTGCAAAGATAAGGTGTAACGCGAAACTCAGGAGGTGCATTATGGCCGTAGTCAAGGTGCTAGAAATCATCGCCGAGTCGCCCAAGAGCTGGGAAGATGCCGTGCAGGAAGCCGTAAAGGAAACCGCCAAAACCGTGCGGGGCATCCAGAGCGTCTGGGTGCAGGATTTCAAGGCCGTGGTCAAGAACAACAAGGTAGTGGGCTACCGGGCCAACTGCAAGATTTCTTTTACCGTCGAAAGCTGATTCAGCCCCTCCGTTTGGCTTTCACTCCTCGCCCCTGGCAGGGGAGGAAGTGGCGGTTTTGGAGAGGAGTTTTTGGGGAATTACACGGGTAGGGCCGGGTCTCGAGACCCGGCCCTACGTTTAGGATTTGGCTTTACTTGGCGGCTTTTTGGGCTTGGTCTAGCCAGTATTTGGCTTCTTGGTTGGTTGGCTCGAGCTGTACCGCCTGACCGTAGGCTTGCACCGCCAGCGCGAAATTCTTGGTCTCGTAGGCGCTGCGGCCTAGCCAATACCAGGCCTCGCCAAAGGTCGGGGCAGCTTGAGTAGCCTGCTGGAATAGGCTTAGGGCCTGGTTTTTATCACTGGGAAAGATTGCTACGCCGTCGAGGTAGGCTTTGGCGGCGGGAGCACCGTACTGGTTGGCGAGTTGGGCCTGCTTGAGAAAATACTTGTCCCCAGCGGTAGCCTGCGGCGAGCTGGCAATTTGCTGCCAAGTAGCCAGGGCATCGCTGGTTTGGTTTTGCTCGAGCTGCACCCGCGCCAGCCAGCGCTTGGCCTCGAGCCACTGCGGCGCGGCCTGCACGGCCCTGGCGAAAAAGGTCTGGGCTCCAGCCTTATCTCCAGCGGTGTAGGCATCGTAGCCCTGTAAAAAGGCGTGGGTGGCATCGGCCCCGTAGGACTGGGCATTGGAAGACAGGGTAAGGAAGTATTTGTTAGCCTCGCTGGGCCTAATCTGTACCGCGGTCTGATAGTAGCCTCTGGCGGCAGCGAAGTCGCCCTGCTCGAGGGCAATTCGGCCCAACCACTCCTGCGGGGCGGGGTCTTGCGGGGCGTACTGGGCTGCGGCCTTGAAGCGGGTCTGGGCTTGCGTCCAGTCTTGCTGCTTATAGGCGGCGTAGCCCAGGTTCATGTGCACCGTAGCGAGCTGGGGCAGCACCTGGGGGTCGGGGGCGGTCTGGAGCTTGAGATACTGCTTCCAGGCTTCATCGGCCTTCGACCAGAACTTGGTTTCGGTGTAAAGACCGGCCAAAACTTGCCAGGTTTCGGGGGCGCTGGGCTCGAGCTGGGTAGCCTGGCTGGCTTTATCAATAGCCTCTCGCCACAGCTCAGCGTCCGGTGAGGGAGCCACTTTTTGCGTCCTGGCCTGTTGGGCCAGCTGCTGGGCTTGCTGCAAGAGCGCCTGAGTGTCGGGGTTGAGGGCCAAAGCCAGGCTGAAAAGCATCAATCCGAACGTCAACAGGTATCTTGGCATAGTTAACCTCCACTGCGACAAATCATAGCTAAAGCCACGGTAGCGCTAAATCCTCTGGTTTGGCGTGAGGGAACCCACAGCTTTATGAGAAAGACCGACTTGGCTTCTTGAGGGAATCCCAACAAGTGCGGTACACTCCCCCCATGTGGCGAAGGGGGCGGTTTTTTAGGTAGCCTGCGGGAGCGATGTTCGACTCTCGCGGGCGGCCCTTGTGCCGCCCCTTTCTTTTAACGTCTGGTAGGCTAATCAAGGCATTTTCGGAGGCACCATGGACATAAACACGGCAATTGCTGAGATGCACAGGGCAGTAACCCTCGAGGCACTGCAAAGCCTCAAGGTTCACTATCTGGGCAAAAACGGCCTGCTGACTCAAGAGATGAAAGCCCTAGGCAAGCTCTCGCCAGAAGAGCGCAAAGAGCGCGGGCGCGTCCTGAACGAGATCAAGCAGGCTTTAGAAAACGCTGTTCGGGGGCGTGAAAAGGAACTCGAGGCCCAAGCCTTGCAGTCACAGCTCGAGCGCGAATCCATAGATGTCTCGCTGCCCGGATATGCTTTCCCGGCAGGCGGAACCCACCTCACCAGCCAGATGCAGGCCGAGCTGCTTTCCACCTTCCGGCGTATGGGCTATAGCGTGGTGGAGGGGCCGGAGGTGGAGAGTGAGTTCTTCAACTTCGATGCCATCAACATGCCCGACTGGCATCCCGCGCGAGATATGCAGGACACCTTCTGGCTGAAGGATTCGGGTGACTTCGACGTAATGGGGCCGGAAGGCGAGCGGGTGAACAACCTGGGCGGCCTGCTGATGCGCACCCACACCTCACCGATGCAGATTCGCTACATGATAGAGCACACCCCGCCCTTCAAAATCGTGGTGCCGGGGCGGGTTTTCCGTTACGAGCAGACCGATGCCAGCCACGAGGCCATGTTTTATCAGCTCGAGGGCCTGGTGGTCGGGCCGGACATCGCCATGAGCGACCTCAAAGGGGCCATTCTCGAGCTGGCGCGTTCGCTCTACGGCGCACAGGCCAAAGCCCGCTTCCAGCCCACCTATTTCCCCTTCGTGGAGCCAGGGGCGCAGTTCGCCCTATGGTGGCCCGAGCGGGAAAAGTGGCTCGAGCTGGGAGGCAGCGGGATGGTTCACCCCAACTTGTTCAAGGCCGCCGACGACTACCGCCAAAAGATGGGCCTGCCGCGCGTCTACGACGGCATGACCGGCTTCGCTTTCGGCATGGGCATCGAGCGCTTGGCCCTGCTGCGCTACGGCATCCCGGATATTCGGTATTTCTACCAGCAGAACCGGCTTTCCTTTCTGCGGCAGTTCAAGAACTGAGGTCGAAGGTCTAAAGTCAAACGGCCTTCGACATTCGACTCTTCGGCAAACTCAGGGCAGGCTCTTAGACCTTCGACGAGGTACTTATGCGAATCGTTTACAGTTGGCTCAAAGAATTTTTGCCCGATGCTCCCAGCCCTGAGCGCCTCGAGGAACTCCTGGCAGGGTTGGGGCTCGAGACCGAGACCATTGATCATCTGCCCGCGCCCCACAGCAAAATCGTCTTCGCCAAAGTCTTAGCCGTAGAAGCAATCCCCGGTAAGGACGTACGAAGAGTCGTGCTGGACATCGGGCACGAGGTGCAGGTGGTCTCGGGTGCGCCCAATGTTCGGGCTGGTATGGGTCTGGCGCTGGCCATGCCGGGCGCGGTTTTGCCGAACGGGATGGAGCTATCGGCACGGAGCATTGCCGGGCTCGAGTCTTACGGGATGGCGGTTTCGGCTCGAGAGTTAGCCGTCGGGGACTACGCCGCCGGGCTGATGGAGCTTCCCGCCGATGGCCTGCCACCGGGGACTCCGCTGGCTGAGGCTTGGCCTGAGGAGACGGTTATCGAAATCGAGATTACGCCCAACCGGGCCGATGTGCTCTCGGTTTACGGAACCGCCAGGGATTTAGCCGCGCTGGGCCTGACCCTAGTTTATCCCGACCCCAAGCCAAAAACCAGCAAGTTGGATTTGCCGTTCCAGGTCTGGATTGACGACCCCCAAGGCTGTGACCGCTTCACCCTGTCCTACGCGAAAAACATCAAGAACGGCCTCTCCCCTCTCCGGGTGCAGCGCCGCTTGTATGCGGCGGGGATGCGCCCGATTAGTGCCGTGGTGGACGCGACCAACTATGTGATGCTCGAGCTGGGCAACCCCATCCACGCCTACGATGCCCGCTTCATCGGGGAGGGTTTGCTCGTCCGCCGCGCGAGAAATGGCGAACAGTTGGTTACGCTGGACGGTCTAGAGCGCAAGTTCGACCAGCGCGACCTGCTGATAACCGTGAAAGACGGTGATAAATCTATCCCCGAGGGTATCGCGGGGGTGATGGGTGGTTCACATAGCGAAGTCCGCGAGGACACCACCGAGGTAGCCCTGGAGGTGGCCCACTTCGAGGCGGTTTCGGTGCGCGGAACAGCCAAACGGCAGTCGCTCAAGACCGAGGCTTCCTACCGCTTCGAGCGCGGTGTAGACCCCGACGGGCAGGTGCGGGCCGGGCTGCGCTTCATGGAACTCCTTCAAACTTGGACTTCAGCCACCGCTCTCTCCCATGGGCAAGAGGGAGGCTGGGAGGATGAGGGAGTTTTGGTCGCCGAAAGTCGCATTGACCTCAACCACACTCAGCCACCAAAGCCGATTGGGTTCCGGCCCAGCTACACCGATAAACTCGTTGGCACCAATTTCCCCGTTCAGGAGCAGCTGGACGTGCTGAAGCGTTTGGGCTTTGAGGTCGAAGGAAACGCCGAGCCTTATCAGGTCATGCCCCCAACGCACCGCATGGACATGGGCCTCGAGGAGGATTTAGTCGAAGAAGTAGTCCGTGTCATCGGCTACGACAAGATTCCGGTGACACTCCCGACCTTTTTCCCGGCCCCCGATAACGTTGGTGTGGACGAGCCCTATCTGGTTAAGGAGCGTCTCAAGGCCGTGCTGAGCGGGCTGGGCTTTCAGGAGGTGGTGAACTACTCCTGGACTTCGCCCGACGAACTGGCGAAACACCGCGCCCCAGCCCCCACTGTGGCCTTCGCCAACCCCCAGGCCTCGGATCGGACGCATTTGCGAACTGCACTGTATCCAGGCCTGTTGCACACCTTGGGGCTAAACCTCTCCCAAGGCGAAGAAGGGCCGTTTCTGCTGTTTGAGGTGGGCAACGTGTTCAACAAAATCGAGACCACCCGGCTGGCCCTACTGCTCTGTGGCGAGGCCGTGCCGGGCCGGTGGCAGCCAGGGCTGGGCGGTGGGTTCTACGCGCTGAAGGGGTTGCTCGAGAATGCCGCTGCTCATCTGGGCTCGAGTCTGGAAGTCTTGAAGGAAACTTTCCCCCATCTGCATCCAGGAATCTCTGGGGAAATCATTTGGAACGGGCAGAAGGTCGGCAGCATCGGGCAGCTAAACCCCGGAATCGCCGCCCAGGCTGGGCTTCCGGCGAGCTATCTGGTCGAACTCGAGCTTCCTCTCCCCGTCGCCAAAACCCGGTTCAAGGACGTGGCAAAATTCCCCGCCGCCCTACGTGATGTCGCAGTGGTGATGCCAGAGGCCGCGACGTATGCCGAGGTCGAGAGCCTGATTCGGGGAGCGGCTGGGGAACTGCTCGAGCGGCTGGAAATCTTCGACGTATACAGGGGAAGCCCGCTCAAAGACGGCGAAAAAAGCCTGGCTTTCCATCTCGCTTTCCGCGACCCAGGCCGCACCCTCACCGACGGCGAGACCGACGGCTTCATGGCGCAGGTGATTGCAGTGCTCGAGGGCGCAGGATACGCGATTCGCAAGTAGGGGTCAAATCAGCCTCTGAACCCCGAATCTCCCAGGTATACTCAGGGAGATGTTGAGCTGGCTCGACCTGATGGCCCTTTTCGCCCTCTCGACTGCTGTCGCACTGGGCATTCGCCAAGGCATACCCTTTGCCCTGGCGGTTATTCCTGCCCTGTTGCTATACCTGCTGCTGTCGCCCATATTTCCCTGGGTGGTGCTGCCGATATTGGCCCTGGCCCTGGGCATTGCTATGGCGAGCCTGACGCACTATATCCCCCTGCCACGCCTGAGCCCGGTGCTCGAGGCGGCCTTGGGTGGCTTGGGTGGCTTTTTCTGGGGCGTGCTTCTGGCCTTGACCATCTGGGTAAGTTTTCCCAGCGAGTACGTGGCCTCTTCGGGTGTTTTGCGCTACCCTTCCGAGCAACTACCCGTGACCATTCGGGATGGCATCATCGGCAGCCCCTTTGCCCGACCCCTGTTTGGCTGGGCTTCCGACAACACCATCCTCAAGGCGGCTCTGCTGCCCCACAATAAGTAGCCCCTTTATGGCGGCCTTCATTAACCTTGGCGCTCCTCGAGGTTAGCCGCAGAGCGGCTATGCGCTACGCGCACCCCCTCCGAGCGCCAACTGTCAATCTGGGGCGCAATTTCTAAAGTCTCGGCTTGGTCAAACCTTATGCAGACCGCTCTACTTTCGCCCGAAATCCGCCGGGTTTTCGCCCCAACTGCTGGTCTGCCACTTGAGCAGGCGATTGGAGTAGGGGTGTTGCTCGAGCCAACCCTCGGCTTTGGCGAGGAGGGCGAATAGCTCGGCGTTTTGGTCGTCAGGAGCCAGTTGGGTACGGGCTTTTTTGGCGAGCACCCAGTTGAGGGCGTTCACCGAGTCGGAGTAGATGGGCCAGGAAAGCTTCCACTCCTGGCACAGCCTCAGCGCCTCGACAATCGCCAAAAACTCCCCCACGTTGTTGGTTCCATGCTCGAAAGGCCCCCGGTAAAACACCTCGCGGCCCGACTCCACCTCCACGCCGCGATACTCCAGAAGCCCTGGATTGCCACTGCAAGCCGCATCCACGGCCAGACTAGGGATAAGGGGCGGTGGGACATCCAGCAGGCGCAACTGGGAGGCTTTTTTATCCTGATACTGCCGGGTAAAGGCTTGTTCGGCCTCGAGCTGGCTGTCGAAGGCTTTGTATTGGGCTCCGGCGAAACCTTTGACCTGGGCTGAAACCTCGCCCCAGCTCGAGAAAACCCCGGTTTTGCGGCCCTTCCAGACCACGTAGAACTTCGGCCTCTTTGCCATGCAGAGGGGCAGTCTACCAGGGAACCGGCTGCAACGGAAAGGTTTGTAAGCTGTCTTCAGGCTGGCCTGGGCAAAACCGAGGTAGGATGCAATTTGTGAGTGCTGCTCTACAAGAACCGTCCACCAAACGCATTGTCACCACTGGTCTGATTCTGGGAATCTTTCTGGCGGCACTGGAATCCTCGGTTGTGACCACGGTGATGCCCTCGATAATCCGGGAGCTGGGGGGACATAGCTTGTACGCTCTTCCTTTTGCCATATATTTGCTCGCCAGCACCGTCTCCGGGCCGTTATGGGGCCGGGCCAGCGACTTGCTGGGGCGCAAAAACTTGTACGTCGCTGGGGTGCTGTTGTTTTTGCTGGGGTCGGGTCTTTCGGGCGCGGCCCAGAGCATGTTGTGGCTAATTCTGGCTCGAGCCCTACAGGGCATTGGCGCGGGGGCATTACTGCCCCTGACCCTGACCTTAGTAGGCGAGATGTACAGCCTGGAGCAGCGGGCCGGGGTGCAGGCCCTCATCAGTGGGGTGTGGGGGGTGAGCGGGCTGGTTGGCCCCCTGCTGGGCGGTCTGATTGCCGACCATTTTTCCTGGCGCTGGGTGTTCTATCTCAACTTGCCCTTTGGCCTTCCGGCGCTGCTCTTGATTTGGCGCTACCTCAAAGAGCAAACCAAGCGCCGCCCGACCCAGCTCGACTGGCTGGGGGCACTGCTGTTTACTCTGGGCAGTGGCTTGCTGGTGTGGGGGCTTCAGTTTGAGTACTGGCTGCTGGTGGTTTTGAGTGTGGCCCTGCTGATACTGGCGGTGGTGCTAGAGTTCCGCCATCCCGCCCCCCTACTGCCCACTTCCGGCTTGCGCCAGCGCTTACCGCGCATCGGTATCATCAACAACCTGCTGGCTGGGGTGGCCTATTTCGGGGTCATCGCCTACTTGCCCCTGTTTGCCCAGGGGGTCGGTGGACACAGCGCTACCGCCGGGGGTGCGCTCCTCACGCCCATGCTGGTGGGCTGGACGCTGGCTTCGATTCTGGGCAGCAGGGTGATGATGCGCGTGGGCCTGACCCGCTTGACCATCCTGGGCTTTAGCGTGCTGGTACTCTCCTTTGCGGGCTTCGCAGCTTTTGTACACGCTCCTTTGGTCTACCTCTCGGCTTTGGGTTTTATCACCGGTACGGGGATGGGCTTCAGCATGCTCAGCCTGCTCTTGGCGGTGCAGCAAGCCACCCCCAAAGAAGAACTGGGAGCCGTCACCAGCGCTATCCTCTTCGCCCGCAATATGGGCGGGGCGCTGGGCACGGCTCTAATGGCCCTGGCTATTGGCAGCTCAGCCATCAATAACGGGGGAACCCCCCTGGCCGACGGTCTCCAGCGGGCCTTCCTGATTTCGTTTGGCCTGCTCTGCCTGGCCTGGCTGCTCTCTCTGCGGCTGCGAAACCCTTAGCCCTGCACGGCGTTTTTCTTCAACCGGTCAAAATACTGCTTGCGAAACTTGGCCACCTTGGGAGCCACTACGAAAGCGCAGTAGGGCTGGAAGGGGTTTTTCTTGAAGTAGTTTTGGTGGTAATCCTCGGCGGGATAAAACTTGTCGAAGGCGGTCAGCTCGGTCACGATGGGATTGTCCCAGATTTTGGCGGCCTCGAGTTCAGCCATTACCTCTTCGGCTACCGCTTTCTGCTGGGGCGAATGATAAAAAATCGCCGAACGGTACTGTGGCCCGACATCGTTGCCCTGGCGGCCCGGCGTGGTGGGGTCGTGGATGGTGAAGAAAATTCGCAAAACATCCTTCAAAGAAATTAGGCTAGGGTCAAACCTGACCTGCACCACCTCGGCATGACCGGTGTTTTTCTCGCAGACCTGCTCGTAGGTAGGGTTGGCAAGATGACCACCCGAATAGCCCGAAACCACGTTGGTCACGCCCTGCAGTTCGTCATATACGGCCTCGAGACACCAAAAACACCCTCCACCTAGCGTTACTACTTCAGTCGGGTTCATACCCCCATGATGGCAGTCGAGGAAATTGCTGGCGTAAGCCAGGTGACGGAGTGGCCTACCGCAGTTTTCCCTATTTTTGCCCGATTCACCCCTAGCTCACGTAGATTGCGTCCTGGATGGTGTTTTGTGATAAGGCAATTATACTGTCCTGGTGTAGCTTTAAGGCTCTTTGTATTTTACTCTCAGCCTTCGGCCTTTAGCTTTCAGCGTTTTTGTTTTTGCCCTTAGCGTCTGGCGTTTGGCTCTCCGCCCTCAGCTCTTGGCAAGCGTCCTACTCCAGCACCGCCAAATAGTCGTATAGGTCAGGGCCGCCAGGGTGAACCTCGAGCGAAAGATGGGGAAAAGCCTGGGTTAGCCTCGAGGCCAGCGCGTCGAGGGTGTTCTTAGCCACTACCGGCCCGTGGAACACCGTGAGAATCTCGTACCCGTCCTGCGCCACCCCTTCGACCAGCTTGAACAGAGCTTCTTCAGGGCTATCGGCGCTCAAGACCAGTTGGTCATTCTCAAGGCCGATGGGTTGGCCCTCGGTGACGGCAATACCGCCGATTTCCACACTGCGGCTGGCCCTGGTCACTTCCAGGGTGATGGTTCGCCCGGCGGCTTCTTCCATGTCGGAGACGAGTTCGGCGGCGGGCTGCTCGGCCTGATACAACACCGAGGCCGCCAGACCGGCCCCCAAGGTGCGGGTCGGAATCACCGTGACATTCTTGCCTATTTCCCCGGCCAGTTCGGCGGCCTGGTTGGCACTCATAATCACGTTGGAGTTGTTGGGTAGCACGATAACTTGGGGGTTGGGCAAGCTCTTGATGGCATCCAGAATATCCTGCACGCTGGGGTTGGCGGTCTGACCACCGGCAACAATCCGTGCCCCCAAACCCCGCAAGGCTTTTACCAGACCCCAACCCGTAGCTACCGCTACCAGCCCCGTGGGGGGCGGGGTCTCGTCGGCGGCCCCCACCATGGAGAGGATTTCGCTGTGTTGCTGAGTCATATCCTCGACTTTGGTGCGCACCATCTTGCCGTAGCGGGCCACCATCGCCAGCAGGCCATCGGGGTCGTTGGTATGGATGTGGCCCTTGACATAGCCCTCAGCCCCCACTACCAACAGCGAGTCGCCGTAGGGTGCGACCACCTCGCGAATTTTTTCCACCGGCTCCTTTACCCCGTCCATCAAAAACTCGGTACAGTAACCGAACTCTTCCTCGGCAAAGGCGGTTTGAGCATATTTTTCGATTTTTGGGGGTTGGGGCAAAGGCAGCCCCCGCATGTAGCCGTCCAGCCCTTCCATCAACCGCAGCAGTCCGGCCCCCCCTGCGTCCACCACACCGGCCTGCTTGAGTACCGGCAAAAGCTCGGGGGTACGGCTCAGGGCTTCTCGCCCCCCCTTCAAGGCTCCCTCCAAAACTTCCTCGAGGTTGGCTTCGGCTTTAGCCCTGGCCCCTTCGGCAATGCCCTTGGACACCGTGAGAATCGTCCCCTCGACGGGCTTCATGACCGCACGGTAGCCAGTTTTAGAACCCTCCTCGAGGGCCTGGGCCAAGAGCATGGGGGTTAGCTGCGGGGCATTTTTGATGGCCTCGGCAAAACCCTTGAGAATCTGCGAGGTAATCACGCCAGAATTACCCCGTGCGCCCAGCAGCGAGCCGTAGCTGATGGCCCGCGCCACCTCGCTCATTCGGGAGGTATCCGCCAGGTCTAGTTCGCGCCGCACCGATTGCAAGGTGAGGTGCATGTTGGTGCCGGTGTCGCCATCGGGAACAGGATACACATTGAGGGCATTGGTCTCCTCGACATACACCTCGAACCAATCGGTGGCGTAGCGGAAGGCTTGGGCCAGGCGCTGGGGCGAGAGTTGGCTAGACATGGGACACCTCGAGTAGGAAAAAGCCCCTAGTTGAAGGCCCCAGGCCCGTCCATCCTGTCCCGCAGACTTGTTCCCAGCTACCCACGGCTGACCCCCACCACATGAATCCTGATTGAGGAAAGCTGGGCACCAGCCAGGCTTTTGGCGGCCCACTGCACCCGCTCGGCGATACCGTCTACGATGGTGGGAATCCTCGAGCCAAAGGCCACCACCACATATAAGTCGGCCTGGTATTTACCTGGAGCAGCGGGGTCAGGCTTGACCGTCACGCCCTCGCTGGCCTCGCTACGGCCCAGGATACGGCTGATGGAGTCACGGATACCCGCAGGGCTCATGCCCAATACGCCGGGAACCTCATGGGCAGCCAGGCCCAAAATCGCGGCCAGCGCCCCTTCTGAAACGGTGATATTGCCCTTCAAGGTATCCTCCTTGGTTAGAGTGGTTTTCATGAACATTGCACTGTCTATCTACGACCTGTGCAATGAATTGCTGCGCAGCAATTATGAAAACCGCGATAGGCAAGTCTAACCGCTTCCCCCGGCCTATCCAAGATTTTCAGCCAAACTGCCTCAAAAACCGTAACACAGCCCGCCAATTCTCCTCCATACCCAGCGGATTCTGATCGGGGCGCAGGGTGGCCGAACCGTGCCGTCCCAGGATCAGGGGAACATAGAAAACTTTTCCCCGACTTGGCAGGGCCTCATAGATATTCCGGGCCGATTGCTCCTCGTCGAGGCCCGCGTCCATTCCGTGAGCCACGGTGATGAATACGGGGATTGCTAACTTCTTCGCGGCCCGCCGCACGGCCCACTTGTCGGGCAAATACTCCGCGGGCGAGAAAGCCAAAACCCCGGCCACCTCCTGAGGATATTTTGCCGCCAGCAGGAAAACCAGGGCCGCTGAATAGCTGCTCCCCCAGACCAGTACCTTCCCGCTATGCCCAGCCGCTCTGGCCCAAGCCAGGGCCGCCTCGAGGTCGGGCAGCGCCCCCAGGAAATCCGTGCTGTGGCCCAGGGCCTCGACCGTCAGGTTGCGCCCTGCCCACAAACCCCCACCAGAGCGCTGGTCAATGGCTAGGCAGTTGAAGCCTGCACGCACCAGGCGCGGAGCAATGGGGTCGTACTCGTGGCGGTTGGCATCGGCCTGGTGAAACAGCAGCAGGATGGGTTGGGCCTTGCTGCTTGCAGCGTAGTAGTCACCAAAAACCCAGACCCCATCCGCCGCCCGGAAGCGGACAGCCTGTTGAGCGGCCACCCCAGAAAAAGCCAGCAGGGCCAGCCCTATCGCGGTTTTCATAGTTATTGCGCCCAGGCTGCGCAGTAACACATGGCCCAAGTCGCATCTCACGCGGTGCGGAGTGATTGTGGCAAACGCCATAAGCCAGGCTCGAGCCATGCCAATCTCCTTACGGGGACAGCCCCATTTTAGGGCCTTGACCCACTCGCCCAGAGGGTCACTTTGGCTCGAGCAGTGTCCCCTCGAGCCGCCCGAAGTCGCGGCCAAAGATAATCTTGACCGGGGTGCGCCGGGTATCCGGGCGATACCAGACTTCCACCAGCAAGCCCTCGCGGGCGAAGCGATATACCGTCAGGTCGCCGTTTTTGAACACCTCGAGGGTTCCCTGCGACAACTGGGAATAATCCACCAGGTTAACCGCGCGTACCTCGGGGTGCAGCCGGGCGTAATAGATCAGCGAGAGTTCGTCCAATACCTGTTCTATGGGGCTAAACCAGCCCGACACCTTGCCGCTGGGCTCGGTCACTTTGGCCGAAGAGCCCCCATCTTCGACCCGTGCGAAGGTGAGCCTGGTAGTGCCCTTGAGCGGCTCGGTGAGGTTGCGCCAGAAAGTGTCGTCATAAAAGTCTGGCCCCACCGTGCTGTCGGCCTCGAGGCCATAACCCGAAACCGCCGCGATGCCCTGGGTCTCGAGCCGCCCCCTAAACTTCCAGCCGCCATCCATCGGGCTGGCACTCAAGTAAAACTTGCCCACGCTTACCCCTTGCCAAGAAAGCTGGTAAGTCAGGCGCTCAGCCGTGGGCCAGGGCACGCTCTGGGAAAAGCCCAGCGAGGTCAGGACGAGGAGAACCAGCAGGGCGAGACGCATAGGGTGGTTCCCAGGATAAGGCAGGAGCCGCACGAAGCCGGGGAAAAAGCAACCCTGAATGTAGGGCCAGGCTTGCCACAGCTCAGGCCAGCACCGCCTCGGCCTCGACAAAATCCATCCCAAAGGCCTCGGCCACACCCTGATAGGTCAGCTTTCCGGCGTAGGTGTTGAGCCCCTTTAGCAGGGCTGGGTCTTGGGACAGCACCTTCAGGCCGTGCTCGGCCAGGCGGAGTAGGTAGGGCAAGGTCTGGTTGGTGAGGGCGAAGGTAGACGTGCGCGGAACCGCACCGGGCATATTGGCCACCCCGTAGTGCACCACGCCGTCCACCACGTAGGTGGGGTTGGCGTGGGTGGTGGGGTGGATGGTTTCGACGCAGCCACCTTGGTCTACTGCCACATCCACGATGACCGAGGCTTCCTTCATGCTGGAAAGCATGTCCCGCGTGACCAGCTTGGGGGCCTTGGCTCCCGGAATCAGCACCCCACCAATCAGCAGGTCGGCGTGGCGCACCGAAGCGGCAATGTTGGCTTCGGTAGAGGCCAGGGTGATGAGCCGCCCACCGAAGATATCGTCGAGGTATTGTTGGCGGTGTTTAGACAGCTCGAGGATCGTCACCTGGGCACCCATCCCCAGGGCAATCTTGGCGGCGTTGGTACCCACCACCCCGCCCCCCAAAATCACTACGCTGGCCGGGGCCACGCCGGGTACTCCGCCCAAGAGCACCCCGCGCCCACCGTGAGGCTTCTCGAGGGCTGCTGCACCCACCTGTGGGGCCATCCGCCCGGCCACCTCGCTCATGGGAACCAAAAGCGGCAGAGAACCATCGTGCTCCTGCACGGTCTCGTAGGCAATGGCGGTGGTGCGAGCACTTAGCAGTGCCCTGGTGAGCGGTTCGTCAGCAGCCAGGTGGAGATAGGTGAAGAGCATCAAATCCGGGCGCAGGTATTTATATTCCTCAGCGATGGGCTCTTTGACCTTCACCACCAGTTCTGCGCTCCAGACTTCTCCCACCGAGACCATTGATGCCCCGACCTTCTGGTATTCCGCGTCCGATAACCCCGAGCCTAAGCCCGCTCCGGCCTCGACCAAAACCTTGTGACCCCGTTTGGCCAGACTGATCACACCACCGGGGGCCAGGGCTACCCGGTTCTCGAGGGTCTTGATTTCTTTGGGAACTCCGATAGTCATAAAGCCTCCTTAGTGAGAGTACTCCTTGAACACCCGCTTAATCTTGAGCTTGAACCCGTCACCCTCAGCCACTGCCACCAGCTTGCGCTTGGGGCCAAGCAGGGCCACCAGACCCTTAGCCGGTATGGGCAGCGGCACGCCCTCCATGACCCGCTTGACCTCGGTGTGGGAAAGCTCCACGCTGGGGCAGGAAAGCGCCTCGAGCACGTCCAGTTCTTTTTTGACATCCAGGGTTTGGGCCTTCTGGGCCTGCTCGAGACCAATCTTCCCCACCCTGGTGCGCACCAACCCCGACAAGAAGGCTTTGCTGCCGAGTTGCTCGCCCAAGTCCCGAGCAAAAGCCCGCACATAGGTTCCCGAGCCCACCACCAGGCGAATCACAGCCGTTGGATACGCCCCCAGCGAGCGGGGCAACTGAGCCTTGCGGCTACCCGCCAGATGCCAGCCGGTTGCCGAGGGGGCAATGGGATGGGCTAGCGGGGCTGGGTCGTAGGCCAGCAGGGTGGCCTCGAGGTATTTGACCGGGCGCGGCAGCAGTTCCAGGGCTTCGCCCTTGCGGGCAGCCTCGTAGGCTTTGACCCCCCCCACCTTGACAGCGGAATAGGCTGGGGGAATCTGAAGGGTGAGGGCCATGAACCCTCCCAAAGCCGCTTCGACCTCGCGCCTCGAGGGCCGCCGGGCAACTTCCTCGAGAATTGGGCCTTCCGCGTCCAGGGTGGGGGTAGTAGCCCCAAACGAGACCCAGGCCAGATACTCCTTGTCCTCGGCTGACAAAAACGGAACCAGCTTGGTGGAGTTATCTACCGCCAGAATCAGCACCCCCGTAGCGAGGGGGTCGAGGGTACCGGTGTGCCCCACCCGGCGGGTATTGAGGTGCTTGCGCACAATATCAACCACGTCGTGAGAGGTGCGGTTTAGCGGTTTGTCAATGGCATACAGGGCCATGCAAAGCGGATTCTACCGCGTTTCCCATAATTACGACATAAAAGTACAACGCCCTTGGTCTGTAAGCGGGTTGCGTCCTGAACAACATTCTTTAATGGGGTAATTGTGTCGTCCTGGTTTAGCTTTTTGGCCTTCAGTGTTTTGCCCGCAGTTTTTAGCCTAAGACGTACGAGGTAAGACGGTCTTTAGCGTTTTGCTCTCCACCCTCACTCGATAATCCCATAGTTGTAGCTGTCCGAGCGCTTGTGCTTGTTAACCACAGCCCACCAGCGATGTCCCGACAGCGAGGGCATCTCGAGCAGAAACACCCAGTATTTGTCGAGGCTCTCGCCCCCATCGGGCTGGATGGGGCTTTGGGGTGTAATCAGGGTGAAGGTGGAGTCCCCGGCGTTCATGAAGTCACGCACGGCAGCCTGGAGTTCTTCGCGCTCGGGCTCCTCGGAGAGGTCGTAGGCCGAAGGGTCGGCCTCAATGAGCCCTAGGGGGCTTTCCTCGTCATCACTGTTTTCGATAAAGCTGCAAATCGCCAGGTCTACGACCTCGAGCAGACCAACTTCATCGGCCATGTCGTCAGGAATTTCTACAGCGAGGTCGGGCACCTCGAGGGTTTTGAGCAAACGTTCGATTTGTTGATGCAGGGCCATAAAAACCGCCCACAGTGTATCAGAGAAATGACCCCAAAGCGGGCTTTAGGTGAAAGGTCGAATACCCAAACCCCGTCTTGACCTTAGACTTCCGACTTCTTTTGCCGCAAACAGTTGACGATTGCCACCCCTACTTCTTGTACCGCTCGAGGCAGGCTTGTATCTCGGCGTGGGCTGCTGCCTTGTCTTTCCAACCGGTAATCTTGACCCACTTGCCCTTGTGGGCCTCCAAGGCTTTGTAGGTCTCGAAGAAGTTCTGGATTTCGTTTTTGAAGGCTTGGGGCAGGTCTGAGAGGTCGTGCAGGTGGTCGAAGCGGGGGTCTTCGGCTACCACGCCCAGAATCTTGGCATCGCCGCCCTTTTCGTCCTGCATGTCCACCATACCCAGCACCCGCACGTCCACTACCACGCCAGGCAGCAGCGCGTAGGTAGAGAGAATCAGGCCATCCAGGGGGTCGCCATCTTCAGCCAGGGTGGAGGGAATGAAGCCGTAATCACCGGGATAGAACTGTGTGCTGGGCAGCACTCGGTCAAGTTTGATGGCCTCCAACTCGGGGTCGTATTCGTACTTGTTGCTGCTACCACGGGGGATTTCGATAACCATGTGGACGACCTGGGGAGCTTTCTTGCCTGCGGGAAGATTCTTCAGGTTTGCCATAGCGTCCTACATTCTTACATCTATGCTTCTTTTCATAAATCCCTTGGCGCTCCTGGAATCCTTGACTCGGCCCAGGCCAGCCCCTACGATTTCAGTTAAGCCTGCTGGTCGGGGTAGAAGTCGCTAAATGGCTGACCGCAGGCCCAGTTCCCGGGTCAGGCCACGGCTTGCAGAGCTACCCGCCACATAACCGGGAAGGCTCTGCAAAGCATATCAACCGTCCCAGAGTCCGCTAGGCACAGCACCCCGACTTGGGAGAGAACCGCTCTAGACCATCCAAGGAGGGATTTTTATGGACTATGCGACCCTAGCCGTACTCAGCGGCATACCCCAAGACGATGTGCACGGAGCAGTGGGCCTGCCCATCTACGCCACCGCCGCCTATCAGTTCGAGAACCTCGAGGACGGGGCTCAGCGTTTTGCCACCGGTGAGGGTTACACCTACGCCCGCGTGCAAAACCCCACCGTAGCCGCCCTGGAAGCCCGCCTGATGGCCCTGGAAAACGCAGTGGGGGCAGTGGCCCTGGCCTCGGGCCAGGCCGCCAGTTTTGCCGCACTGCTGAGCTTGCTGCGCTCGGGAGACGAGGTGATTGCTAGCCCTGGTCTGTTTGGTGGAACCGTGGGGTTGCTGAATCAGGTGTTCGGGCTGATGGGCATCAAGGTGCATTTTGTAGCTCCCGAGGTAGAAGCGGTAAAGGCTGTGCTTAACGAAAAAACTCGAGTGGTGTTTAGCGAGCTGTTGGGCAATCCTTCGCTCGAGCTGCCCGACCTGAGCGGGTTGGCGGCCCTCTGCGAGGCCCATCAGGTGGCCCTGGTGGTAGACAATACCTTCGGCGCGGTGGGAGCCCTGGCGCGGCCCTTGGAACAGGGGGCTCACGTAGTCACCCACAGCCTGACCAAATGGGCCAGTGGGCACGGCTCGGTGCTGGGGGGGGCGGTGCTTTCGCGCCCGACTGACCTCTGGCAACACTACCCCCAGTTCACCCAACCCGACCTCCAGGGCCGCGTGCCCTGGGAAACCTTCGGGCCACGCTGCTTCTTGGAGCGCGTACGCAACCTGGGGCTTTCGCTGGGGGGTATGGTGCTCTCGCCGTTCAATGCTTATCTGCTGTTTCAGGGCCTCGAGACGGTAGAACTGCGGGTCGAGCGGGCCTCGAGCAACGCCCACCAGCTCGCTTTGTGGCTACAGCAGCAGCCCCAAGTGGCCTGGGTACGCTACCCCGGCCTGCCCGGCGATCCCGCCCAGGCGCGGGCCGAGCAATATCTGAAAGGGGGCTTTGGCAGCATGTTGACCTTTGGCCTCGAGGGGGGGCTCAAGGGAGCTAGCCGCTTTTTGTCGAGGCTAGAACTGTTGCAAGCCCCCAACGTGGGGGATGCCCGCACCCTGCTGGTACATCCCTGGACAACCACCCATGCCCGCATCCCCGAGGCCGCGCGGCGAGCGGCGGGGGTCAGGCCGGAGATGATTCGCTGCTCGGTGGGCCTGGAAAGCCCCGGCGATATTCAGACCCTGCTCGAGCAGGGTCTGGCTTGGGTGCCGGTTGCAACTTAGAGCGGTTTTCGGAAAGAATTTTGGGCTGGCCTAAATATATCCGTGCCCTTCTGGACGGCCTTTCCTGAACCTCAGAACCGGGCTGGGTTCCACCAGTGCAGGGCCAGCCCACTCTGGGCCAACAAAGCCAGCCCGACCAATATCCCTACCCCATCCACCGGCTCGGCTGCGCCAGCCAGCCAGCCGATGGAACTGGGAGCGGGAAGGCCAGTGGTGCGGGTCAAAAAGTATAGCAGTGCAGTGAGCAGCGCCACCCACCCGGCGAACCCCACCAAAAGCCGGGCCTGGCGCGGGGAAAGCTGCCCCCCCTGCATGAAGCTCAGCATCAGCAGCAAAAAGCCTATCGTCATCAGCAAACAGATACCCACCAGCATGAGCTGGGCGTAGAAAAAAGCCTGGGGCTGCTCGAGCAGCAATTCGTTGGTGCTAATCGCCCCACACGGTCCCCCACCCAGAGGCGTACCCGACCAGCCCAGCAGTTGCAGGGCGAAAGGTACAAACATCAGGCCGATGAGCAGGCGAGGCTCGAGCTGGGAGGTCTTCATCATGTAGGCCAAGGGTCTTCCCCCCACCCTCACTCACCACAAGCGCTGTCCCGGAACCGGATTGAGGTGGGTTAGCATCTGGAATAACACCGGGCCATAGGCCAAAACTACCAACACTACCGCCACTCCAAACCAAAACCACACCCGCTCGGTGAGGGCTGCCAGACCGCTGCCCTGGGGGCCAGAAATGACCTGAGTAAACGGAACTTCAGCCATCACTTGGCTGGGTTCATGGCGAGATTGGAGAGCGGTGGCGAAAATCACGTAGAAGAAGAAAATGATGGCGATGGTGAGGATAATCCCGGAGATGGCATTGAGGGCCATCCAGACCCCGCTCTGCTTGTAGGCTTCCATGGCGGCGGGGGAGCCCGAGATAAAGGCCCGGCGGGGAATCTGGTAGAGCCAGCCCATCCAGTGCAGGGCGAAGGTCATGATGAACATCCCCAAAAACCACAGCCACTGCGAGGCCACCGCATACCCCTCGCCCACCAGCCGCTTGCCGGTGAGGTGGGGAATCAGCCAGAAGGCCGTGCCCATCGCTCCCATCGTGACCAGGGTGGCCACTTGCAGGTGGAAGTGTCCGGGAATCCAGGTGGTGTTGTGGATACCCTGGTTGAGGGTAAAACTGGCATTGACCATGCCACCCGCCCCACCGGGGATAAAGGCCAGCAGGCCCAGCAAAAACGACAACACCGTGGGGTTATTCCAGGGCAGGGCTTTGATCCAGCCAAACCAGCCTTGGCCGCCTCGAGCCCGCCCAGCATTTTCCAGCGAAGCCGCCAGGGTAAAAGCGGTAATCAGGCTGGGCACGGCTACCATCATGGTCAGCACCATGTGGATGAACTTCCAGGCCGGGGCAATGCCGGGGTCGGAGAACTGGTGGTGGAAGCCTACCGGGATCGAGAACAGCAAAAACAGCAAGAACACCAGCCGGGCCAGGGGGTCGGAAATTAGCTTGCCTCCGGCCAGCCGGGGCAGGGTGGTATAGGCCAGAGTGTAGACCGGCAGCAGCCAGAAATACACGATGGGGTGGCCGGTAAACCAGAACAGGGTGCGCATCAGCAGGGGGTCTACCCCACCAATCAGGCCGGTAGACCAGGGAATCAGGAAAACCGCCACCTCGACCACCAGCCCCAGCGAACACAGCCACCACATCAGCCAGAAAGTAACTGCCATGTAGGTGGCAAGGGGGGTGATTTGGCCGGGGTTTCGCCGCTTCCAGCGCATCCACATCTCTAGGGTGAGGTATACCGTAACCCAGCTCGAGAGCACGAAGATGGCCGCCCCCACGTAGAAAGCCCAGTGGGCCTGTAGCGGCGGGTAGAAGGTGTAGAGCACCGAGGCCGCGTTCGCCAGAATCGGCAGGGCGGTGATAAGCAAGCCCACCAGGGCCATCCACCAGGAGACCCAGGCCAGCGTCATGTTGGGGCGCAGCCCGAGTTCCCTCGAGGGCAAGTAGAGCATCACTGCCTGTCCAAAAAGCTGGGTAAAGACAATCGCGTTGAGCACCCCGTGGATGGTCAGGCCCTGGTAGTACGACTGTACCAGCGGTTTGAGAAAGGTGTAGAGGTTAATGCCCGCATAGTTGAAAGCCTGCAAGGGGCCAAAGAGGGTTCCCACCAACAGCGCAGCAAAACCCAGCATCAGCATGTACAGGGTGAGCTTTTTCTCCGGGGCCAGGGCATAGGCATCTATTTTGGAAGGGGTCAGGACAGCCATCGTCACTCCTCGACAGTAATTTTGGAAATCATGCTGGCATGGCCGATTCCACAGTATTCGTTGCACAGGATGCGGTATTCTCCGGTCTGGTTGAATACCTGACTAACCTTGGCAATCTCGCCCGGAATCACCTCCACATTGATGTTGGTGCGCTCGATATTGAAACCGTGCAGCACATCCGGGCTGGTGATATAAAAAGTCACTTTGGCCCCCTTCTTGACCCGGATATCGGCAGGCAAGTAGCCAAAGGCGAAAGCCTGCATATAGACCACGTAGTCCCGGCCCACTTTTTCTACCCTGGGGTTGGCAAACTCGCCCTGAGTACGCACCTCGCTGGCATTAACCTGACCTACCGCAAGGGGAATGCTGCCCCGGCTGCTGACCAGGGTATAGCCGATCAGCAAGATAAATACCACGATCATGCCCAGGCCGAAGAAAATCCAGGCCCGCTCGTACCGCTCGATGATGGAATGGTCGTCCATGTTTACCCCCGTGTCAGGTGCAAGAAATAGGTGAATAGCCAGAAGGTCAGGATAAAAAGCGTCAATACCCCAACCACCAACAAAGCTCCAATGGGCCGCTTTTCCTCCTGTTTCATGGGTTCTCCTTTGACTGATGGGCTGATGCAGGCTGGGCCGAAGTTCGCTGGATAGCCATGCGCTCGAGGCTAGGTTTTAGCAATTACCAAAGCATTACCACTAACCTCGGGATCCTCGAGCAAATCAATAGCCCCCCATCCAGCTTGAAATTGATGACTCATCAAAAATACCGCCTGAGATACCTCCTCGTCAAAGCCTTCTCAGACTGACCTCGGGGTATGCTCTAGCCATGCCTCGAGCCCTTTTGCTGGGTCTGGGTCTGCTGGTGGCCTGGGGAATGGCGGCCCCCGCCCCGCTAGGCCGGGTGTTCGTGATCGTGTTGGAGAATCACAGCTTCCAACAGGTGATTGGCAACCCCAACCTGCCCAACTTCAACCGTCTAGCCAAAACCTACGGCCTGGCAACGCACTACTACGGCGTGGCCCATCCCAGCCTGCCCAACTACGTGGCCCTGATTGCCGGAGACACCTTCGGAAGCCACTCCGACAACCCCGCCCAGCGTTTCCAGGGGCCAACCCTGGCGGGGCAGCTCGAGGCCAAGGGGCTTTCCTGGCGGGCCTATCTGGAGACCCTGCCCGCACCGGGGTTTAGCGGAGCCTACGGGGGCAACCCGGTGCTCTACGCCAAAAAGCACAACCCCTTCCTGCTATTTCCGGCCATCGCCGCCGACCCTGCCCTCCCCGACAAAGTGGTGGGGCTGGAGGCCCTCCGCCCCGACCTCGAGCGCAACCGCGTCCCCACCCTGGCCTTTATCGTGCCCAACCTCTGCCACGACCTGCACGGCGCACCCAGTTGTCCTTCTGGGCCAGCCCTGGACAAAGCCGGTGATGCCTTCCTGGGCCAGCTCGTCCAGAGCATCATGGCCTCTAAAGCCTGGGCGGGCAACGCAGCGATTATCCTGACCTTCGACGAAGGCGAGGGTGGCACTGCTCCCAGCCCGCTCGAGGTAGGAGGCCGAGTAGCAACCGTGGTGATTGCCCGCCAGGGCGCACGGGGCCGGGTCTCGAGCACTCCCTACAACCATTATTCGCTGCTGCGCACCCTCGAGGACGGCTGGGGTCTAGCCCCCCTGGGACACGCCGCCCAGGCCCGGCCCATGCTGGAGTTTTTCGCCCCCTGACAGCAGCAAGTCTGCGCCCCGCTCCGCTACCATGATGGTAGGGGCATTGGTGTTGCCGCGCACCACCTTTGGCAGCACCGAGGCATCTATCACATAGAGGTTTTCACTTCCATATACCTTCAAACCTGCGTCCACCACCCGGCCCATGCTGCACGACCCGGCAGGGTGGTAGAGGGTTTGGGCATACTGGCGAACATAGGGCTCGAGTTCCCTATCTCGTCCTGGCGCGGCCTCTTCTCCTCGGTAGGCATCGAAGGCTTTTTGCGAAGCGATTTCCCTAGCCAGTTCCACCCCGCGCCGCAACACTTCAATATCGTACTGTTCAGTCAAATACCTCGGCTGGATGCGCGGATTGGCTTCGGGGTTGGCGCTTTTCAACCCGATAAATCCTCGGCTTTGCGGGGCCACGAGGGTGGGGCCCAGGGTGAAATAGTTGCCCGCCGGGCGGGTGAAACCGTGGTCGGCGAAATAGGCCGGGCCAAAGTGATATTGCAAATCGGGCGCGGGTGCATCCGGTAGCGCCCGTATAAAAGCTCCGGCTTCTGCCACATTGCTCACCAGCGGCCCGTTCTGACCGAGCAAAAAGTGCACTAGGTTGCCCAGGTTCTCAGCTCTATCCAGGCTGACCGAAGTTTTGCAGTGCCAGATGACTGGCAAAGCCAAGTGATCCCAAAGCCCCTCTCCGACGGGTAAATCTTGTATTACAGGAATGTCGTGTTGACGCAGAGAACCCGCAGGGCCGATGCCAGAAAGCATCAGAATCTGCGGGCTGAGCACTGCACCGCCACTGACGATTACTTTGGCGGCTCGAGCCCGCTTCATCTGCCCCTGGTGGCGGTATTCCACCCCTACAGCTCGAGTTTTCTCCATCAGAACGCGGTAAACCCTGGCCCCAGTTAACACAGAAAGATTGGGACGGGATAAAACCGGCTTCAAATACGCTGCCGCCGCGCTGTGCCGCACCCCATCTTTGTTGGTGACGTGGAGTAGGCCCACGCCCTCCTGCTCGGCCCCGTTGAAGTCGTCGTTGCGCTTCAGACCCGCTTGTACACTCGCTTCAACAAAAGCCTGCGAGAGCGGATTCGTGTAGCGTCTTTGCTCGACGTTCAAGGGGCCGTCGCCACCATGATATTCGGAAGGCCCCAGGAAGTGGGTCTCGAGCTTTTTGAAGTAGGGCAGCACCTCGGTATAGCTCCAGCCAGGCAGGTTCCAGTCGTCGTAGTCGCGCTTATTGCCCCGAATGTAAATCATGGCGTTGATGGCACTGCTGCCGCCCAGCACCTTGCCGCGCGGCCAGAACAGCTCACGCCCCCCCATCTCGGCCTGCGGCTCGGTATAAAAAGCCCAGTCGGCCTTGGTCTTGAACAGCTTATAGAAGGCTGCCGGAGTCCGGTGGTACAGGCCGCGCTCCCTGCCACCAGCCTCGAGCAGCAGCACCTTCGCGTCTGGCTTCGCGCTCAGCCGGTTCGCCAGCACGCACCCCGCCGAACCCGCCCCCACGATGATGAAATCGAACTCCGGTTCTCGCGTCATTGGTCAGGAATATTTTATGACGTTTGTAGGGGCAGACCTACGTGTCTGCCCTTCAATCTGCGGGGCGTGAAGGGCGAACACCCAGGTTCGCCCCTACGAAAATCAGCCGACGCGCTCGAGCCGTGCGTGCCGCACCGCCAGCTTCCGCACCCCATCTCCGAAAGCGACGGTGGCAACCCCGTCCTCGAGGCCGATGATTAAGCCCGTCCCGAAGCGGAAATGCTTGACCTTGTGCCCCACCTCGAGCCTGCCGTTCTTCTCCGGTACAGGCTTGAGAATGTAGCCCTCGAGGTCGCCAAACTCTCCGTCTGCGACAGCTCCCGAACCCACATCAAAGGCTTCCCAGACAGCTCGAGCCTCTGCGGTTAGACCCAAATCCTCGAGCCAGCCCTTCCCTTTCGCATAATCAAACAACCGCAGCACTTTTGCCGCCAGGGGCTGGGCGTTTTCCGACTCCCACCACTGGTACAAGAACCGCTCGAGGCCCAGCTTCCATGCGCCTCGAGCCAGGGCCAGGGTTTGCGCCGTGGACAGGGTTTCTGGGCTCGTAGAAAGTGCCTCCCCCACGCGCTCGACGGCACTCAGGGTTTGCAGGTGCTCGGCTTCCTTAAGGAAAGGCGAGAGTGGGAGGGCTGAGAGCGCATATAGGAAGGTGTGCCGGGAACTGCGGGTGAGGGCCACGTAGAACAGCCGCCGCTCCTCCTCGAGGCTCTCCGCACCGCTGTAGGGCAAAGTTCCCTCGTTGCAGTCGGGGATAAAGACATAGGGCCACTCCAAACCCTTGGCCCGGAACACCGTCATCAGGCTAATGCGCTCCTTGGTACTGTCCTGCGCGTGCTGTTCCTGAGCCAAGTTCTCGATGTGATTTAGCAGCTCGGGGACGCTGCCTTTGTCACGCGCATAGTCCAAAAAGGCCCGCACACTCTCGGCTTTCCCCGCCCCGACCTCGTAAAACCCAGATGAGCGGGCCAGATGGCGGCGGAAGTCGAGACGGGCCTCGAGGCTCTCCAAAACTGCGTGGGCCGTGCTTCTTTCAATCGCGCCAGGCAGCCATTCGAAGATTTCGACCAGCTCGCGCAGCCGCTTGGCGACCCGCTCCTCAGCTTTTGAGGCGGCTTCTGTCAGCACCGAGACGAGCGATTTGTCGCGTTCAACCCCCTTCCAAACCGAATCCGCCAGTGCTCTGGTCAGGTAGCGCTTGGGGGCGTTGTAGATTTGCAGCCACATGCGCTTACGAGACTCGGAATTCCCCGGTTCTCTGCCCAGATGCAAGTACGAGAGCAGGGTCTGAATCTCGGTGCGCTCGTAAAACGGCGTGCCCCCCACGACCTTGTAGGGGATTTGCCACTCGATAAGGGATTGCTCGAGGTAGGGGGTCTGCGCATATAGCCGCACCAGTACCACAATTTCCTGCGGCCTCGCGCCCTCCTCTAGGGCCCCGGCGATGTCGCTGGCTAGACTCTCGGCCTGGGCCGGGGTGTGGGGCTCGAGCCTTACGTGAACCTTCCCGGTGAAGCCCTTCGTCAGGCTCAAACGTTTAGGCTCGCGGTTGGTGTTCTGCGCGATCACCCGGCCCGCCAGCGCGACCTGCGGCGCGGGGCAGCGGAAGCTGTCGCGGATGAGGTATTTTTGCGCGTTATAGCGCGAGGCGAACTCCAAGATAAACCTCGGGGACGCACCCCGCCACTCGTAAATGGTCTGGTCGTCGTCGCCCACCGCCATGTAGTTGTGGTGCGAGGCCGTAATCAAGTCCAGCATCTCTGACTGGGCCAGGTTCACGTCCTGGAACTCGTCCACTAGCACCGCTTGAAAAGCACTCTGCACCGTCTTCAGCAGCCCCGGATGCCGCACCAACAGCTCCCAGCCAGTCATCAGCATGTCGTCGTAGGTGAGGAGGCCGGAGTCCTGCCGGACGCGCTCGAGCAGCTTGTACAGATCCAAGTACCACTCGAGGTCACGCGGCGCTCTCGCCTGCGAGGCCACCTTCAGCGCCTCAGGCGGGAGGTTCGCGCCCTCCAGGTCGGCGTACTGCAAGTTCCCCTTGGCGGCCCCCACGTAGCTCAGGAAGTCCTCGCTGTCGAGGTTCTCGAGTTCCTCCGCCCACGGCGCTTTGAGGGCTCGAGCCTGGCGTAAGGTCTGATTCAGCAGGAGGCGGTCGGCGCTCTCCTCTTTGGCCCTGGTGTCGTCCAGCCGCAGCAGCCCCTCGCCCGCCGCCTTCCGCACGATGCGGTAGCCCAGCGCGTGCAGCGTGGAAACCTGCACCGACTGAGTGTGGGGGAACGCCGCCAGCAGCCGCTTGAAGTCGTCGGTTGCCATGCGGCTGAAGCTGGTCGCCAGCACCTTGCGCGAATCGAAAACCCGCTCCCGTACGAGGCGCTCGATGCGGTGTACCAGCGCGGTGGTTTTGCCCGCGCCCGCCACCGCGAACACCAGGGCTGGCCCTTCGTTATGGGCCACGATGAGGCGTTGTTCGTCGGTGAGGCGGAGGGTAGGCACAGCTTTCACAGTTTAGCCAAATTCTCGAGTATTGGCAGGTTGTCACCCTTAGTACATTTTGGTACGCCAATTTAGAGTATATTTTGTAGTATGGCGAACACCAAGCTGAGCGTGAGCGTTGATAGCCGTCTGGCACACTTTATTAACACCTACCAAACCGATCACGACGTTCCCACCAAATCTGAAGTTGTGGAACGCGCCCTCGAGCTGTTGCAAAGCCAAGAGCTGAAGCGACAGTACGCCCAAGCCTATCAAGAATGGGAGGAGAGCGGCGAGGCCCAAGTCTGGGATGTCACCGTCGGGGACGGGCTAAGCCGATGAGGCGCGGCGACATCTACATCGCCGACCTCGAGCCCGTCAAAGGCTCCGAGGCCAACAAACGCCGCCCGGTGCTCATCGTTAGCAACAACGACTCAAATGAAACTGTAGAGGAACGCGGCGCAGGGATGATTACCGTCATTCCTTTGACGACCAACACAGAACGGGTGCTGGCCTTTCATACCTTTTTACTCGCAGAAGAGACCGGTCTCAGCGCCGATGGCAAAGCTCAGGCCGAGCAAATCCGGGCCATTAGCACCAACCGTCTGGGACAGTTTGTAGGAAGTGTGCCGAAAGAACGGATGCTCGAGGTCAACGCGGCACTGAGATTGCATTTATCGCTTTAGCAGTAGGCCAAGAAGGCGCGTTGTTCGTCGGTGAGGCGGAGGGTAGGCACAGCTTTCACAGTTTAGCGGAACTCTTCTATACGCTCGGCTACTTCACACATCTTCATTCCGAATCCGATGCCTCCAAATCTTTTCCATCAAAATGCGTTACTGTAGATTCTTCTCCGTTATCAAATATCTCTTCACCATCGAACTTATCTAAGGCTTCTGTCAAGGAGAAACTGTTTAGAATTTCTTTGGCAATAGGTATGGCATCATATGGGTCTTCAACATCCTCCACCGGCACATCAAAGGCGAATAGCTTGTAGACACGAACCAAGGCTTCAGGCATATAACACCTCGTTTCCTAATATCCAATCAACAGAATACCGTGTAGGGGGAGTATCAAGCGATGTACATAGTTTCTAGGAAGGCGTACACCTGTTTGAAATCCTCGTGGCGGTATTTATTCCGAACGGCGAGCACCAAATATTCGACACCGTGCATCATGGCGGCCTGAAAAATATCTTTCAGAAATTGATAGTTTTGGACGGCTCTACCAGCTTCAATCTCAATAACGATGGTTCCATCTTGGCTGACAGCATCAGCATTGAAATATTTGTCTACTTTATTACCCAAACCGAAGAGCACAGGAACTTTGATTTTCTGTGTGCCCTTCTTCCCACTCTCAACAAAGAAACCTATTTTCTCAAAATGTGGCTTGAGCAACTGCAAAACATCGTTGCTGACCAAGTTGTTTTTGGAAGACGTAATCTGGGCTTCGACAGCGAAGAAGCAGCTTACAACCTGTTGTATTTGCGGATTAATCCCAACCGACCTCGGGAAAAACTGAAACTGAATCATTCCTGTACGCGAATCCTAACATTAAGCAAACCTATACAACTTCCCCGCCAGCGTCGCCACGTACAACGCCCCCCGGTACGGCAGCGGCGGAGCCTGTATCGGCCCCAGCCCCGTGGCCTCGAAGGCCATTCGCCCGGTGTGCGTGTCCACCGCCAGCACCCGCCCCTCCTCGGTTCCTAGGTAGAGCATCCCGTGCGCCAGCGACAAGGCCCCCGTGACCTTCCCGACCTCGAGTTCCCACACCTCGTCCCCGGTTGCCGCATCCAGCGAGTAGAGCCGCCCGGCCCAGCTCGAGGCATACACTCTGGTCTCGTCCACGGCGGGTGCACCCCACAGCTCCCCCTCGAGGTCGTAGCTCCACTTCACCTCTCGCGCCAGCGGGTCGAAAGCGTGGATTTCGCCGTCCCAGGTGGGGATATAGAGCAGTCCACTGCGGGCCGGAATCACGGTGTGAACCGGCCCGGTCTCGACCTTGTAGCGCAGGTGGCCCTTTCCCGGCTCGAGGGCGTAGAGCCAACCCTCCTCGCTCGCGGTGAACAGCAATCCCCGGTAGAGTGTCGGCGAGGCCGCCAGATTGCCCCCGGCCTGGAAGCCCCAGCGCAGGCTGCCACTGCCATCGAGGGCGTACAAAAATCCGTCGCGCCCAGCCAGATACACCAGCTCGCCCACCAGCGGCGCAGCCGTGATTTCGGCCTTGGTGGGGAAGCTCAGGATGGGTCGCCCGGTGCGCGAGATGGCGGTCAGGCGACCATCCCAGGCGGCGGCATAGAGGCGGTCTGCGGTAACCACGGGCGGGGCCGAAACCTCATCGCCCAGGCGCTGCCGGGTGATGCTGCCCCCGGCGGGGTCGAGCAGCTCGAACCGGGCCAGGCCCTGGCCCGCGCCCACCCACACGCTGCCGTCGCGCGCCACCAGTTCGCCGGGCCAGGCCACCTCGCCACCCAAGTCGAAAGTTCCCTGAAGCTCGAGCCGTTCCGGTCTCGCCGGGCCGCTAGGATAGTGCCCGGTGCGGCTGGCCCCCGCTCTGGGCGTGCCCGAGAGGGTTTCGCGGTAGTCGCGCAGGCTCTCCTCGAGCACCGCTTTGGCCGTCGCCGCGCTGCTGGGCCGCTCGGCGGGGGCTTTGGCGAGGAGGGAGTTTATCAACCCGGAAACCTCGGCGGGAACTGCCGGATTCATCGCGTGAACCAGTTTGGGGGCTTCGTGGACGTGCTGGTACAACACCGATTGGTCGTTTTCGCCCTCGAACAGCGACTTTCCGGTGAAGGTGCGGTACAGCACTGCACCGAAGCTGTAGAGGTCGGCCTGGGGCGAGAGGGCCAAGCCCTTGGCCTGTTCAGGAGCCATATATTCGGGGGTTCCCAGGGTGTAGCCGGTGCGGGTGAAGTGACGGCTCTCCTGCACCAAGTAGGCCAGGCCAAAGTCCATCACCTTGGGCTGCCCGTCGGCGGCTACTAAAATATTGCGCGGGGTCAGGTCACGGTGGATGACCCCTCGAGTGTGAAGGTGCTCGAGCGCGTCCAGCACCTTGATGGCAGCTTCGATCAGGTGCAGCCCTTCCATACCGTCCTCGAAGGGGCCAAGGCGCTCCACACTTCCGCCCTCAACGAGTTCCATCACGAAGTAGGTACGCCCCGCCTCCTCTCCCAGGTCGTAGACCTGCACCACGCCGGGGTGGGAGAGCTTGGAGAGAGCCTTGACCTCCTGGAAAAAGCGGTTTTTCTCGGTGGGGTGGATATAAGTGTGCAGCAACTTGACGGCTACCGCTCGATCCATCCGTTCGTCCAGGGCACGCCAGACCTCGGCCATGCCCCCTTCACCCAAAGGGCTTTCCAGGCGGTAGCGTCCAGCCAGCTTGACCGAAACCATTGGGTCTTATTCTGCCTCAGAACGGGCTTATTGTGGTGATTGGCAGCTAAAAGCGGTCTCCGGGGTTGATTCGTGTGCCCCTGGCCCATTCCAGCACCGACATTGGTTTTTTGCCCTCGGGCTGAACCTCCTTCAGCACGAGGTTTCCTCGAGCGGTAGAAACCTCGAGCCCATCGGCGATTCCGACAACCGTTCCCGGCGGGGCGGACGCAAAGCCTTGCGTCCCTACAAGTTCGGCGTTTTGCGTTTGGCGTTTTGCGTCTAGCTGCATCCTCAGCACCTTGACCCGCCTACCCTGAAACTCAAACCAAGAACCCGGCCAGGGTTGCACCCCTCGGTGGCGGTTGTAGATTTCCTGGGCAGACCGCTCCCAGACAATCTTCCCGTCGTCCTTCTCGAGCAGCGGGGCCTGGGAACCAGCTTCGGGTTGGGGGGTGAGTTGGAGGTGCTCGAGGTCGTTCAGGGCTTCTAGCAAAAGCTCTATTCCCTTGTCCCGCAGGCGGTTCGAGAGTTCAATTGCGGTTTCGTGGGGGTCTACCGGGGTGTGCCACTTGAACACAACTGGGCCGGTATCCATCCCCACATCGGTTTGCATGATGCTTACGGCAGTGTTGGGGTCGCCATTTATCAGCGTCCACTGCACTGGGGCCGGGCCACGATACTTGGGCAAATCGGAAGGGTGCAGGTTGAGAAAGCCAAAACGGGGAACCTCGAGCAGAATCCCCGGCAGAATCTTGCCATAGGCGGCGGTGACAGCAGCCACAAGGTTCAGGCTTTTGAATAGCTCCACGAACTCCCCATTGCTCTTGAGTTTTTTGGGCTTCTCTACAGGCAAACCCTGGGCCTCAGCCCACTGCGCCACCGGACAGGCCGTGAGTTGCAGGCCGCGCCCGGCAGGTTTGTCGGGCTGGGTGACCACCAGAACAACCTCGTGGTGCTGGTGCAGGGCTTGCAACACCGGAACCGACCACCCGGGCGATCCGAAAAAAGCGAGTTTGCGGCGAGTTAACATTTCGGGCCTCCCAGGCGGACGCAAAGCTTTGCGTCCCTACAAAGTTTTTGCGGTCAGCGCTAAACGGTCAACGTTTCACGCTCAGCTCTTTCAAAAAAGACTTGGCCCGGCGCTGAAACTCGGCCAAGTCTTCGCGGTTTTCCTCCATAAACTCCTGGCGCAGGGGCAAGGGCAGGCGCTGGAAATACAGGATGCCCTCGAGGTGGTCAATCTCGTGCTGGAAGACTCGAGCCAAGTATCCTTCAGCCTCGAGGGTCTTCTTCTCCCCTTTTTCGTTCTGGTACTCGACCTTGATTTGCAGGTCGCGCGGCACGTCGTCCCAGTACACGCCGGGCAGCGAGAGGCAGCCCTCGAGGCCCACTTCCTGGCCCCCGGCTCGGTAGGTAATGACCGGGTTGACCATCACGTAGAGTTCCTTGATGCGGCTCTTAAGATCGGCTTCCTGGCCTTCGGGTTCGTCCTCTTCGGCTTCGTGGTATTCCGCTGCCACGAACAGGCGTTTGGAAAGCCCCACCTGGGGGGCAGCCAACCCCACCCCACGGGCTTCAAACATGCTCTCGAGCATATTCTCAGCCAGCTCCGGGATGCCGCCAAAATCCTGCACAAGCAGGGCTTTTTTCTTCAGAACCGGGTCGCCGTAGAGGCGGATAGGGAGAATCTGGGCCATAGGTTCAAAGAAGATTGTACCGGGAGCAGGTTTGGATAAAGGTGGAAAGGTGAGCGACGCCAATAAAAGCCTATAGGGGAGTAATGTCCTTATTGTAAACCGCTACTATCACTCTCATGAAGCCCGATTTTGACCGTTATCCTCTGCTGGTGGCTTGGGAGACAACTCACGCCTGTTTGCTGGCTTGCAAACACTGTCGGGCCTCGGCGGAGCCTGATCCGCTACCGGGTGAGCTCTCGACCCAAGAGGGTCTGGCCCTAATCCGCGAACTGGCTTCCTACAACCCCAAGCCCATCCTGCTGCCCACCGGGGGCGACCCTCTGCGTCGCCCCGACTTGTTCCCCCTGCTAGAAGAGGCCCAGCGGCAAGGGGTGAAAGTGGGCATTACCCCGGCTGTGACGGCTCAGCTTACCCGCAAGGTGGTACAGCGCTTCGCTGAGTTGGGGGTTCACCAGATGGCACTTTCCCTGGATGGGGCCAGCGCGGCCACCCACGACAGCTTCCGGGGGGTTCCCGGCACCTTCAAGCTGGCTTTGCAGGCCCTGGACTGGGCTAAAGAGTTTGGCCTGATGACCCAGATCAACAGCACCGTTACCCGCCTGACCGCTGGTGAGCTATCTGGTCTAGCGGACATCCTAGAGGCCAAAGGGGTAGCTACTTGGGAGGTCTTCTTCCTGGTTCCAGTAGGCCGTGGGGCCTTGCTGAACCAGCTTTCCGCCGAGGAATACGAAACCGTGATGCACTGGCTTTACCAGGCTAGCCGCCGCTATTCTTTCAAGATTCGCACTACCGAGGGGCCCCAGTTCCGCCGGGTAGTCATGCAGCGTCGCAGCCACGAAGGGCAAAGCGACGGAGCCCTGGTAGGTGCGGGACGCGGAGTCCATCTTTCGGATGGCAACGGCTTCGTGTTTGTGAGCGCTACTGGAGAAGTGTATCCCTCCGGCTTTCTGGCCCTTTCGGCAGGGAATATTCGCCAGCAAAGCCTGCTCGAGGTATATCAAAACAGTCCTATATTCCGCCAGCTCCGCGATAAAAATTTGCTCAAAGGTAAGTGCGGGGCGTGTGAATACAAGAATCTATGCGGCGGGAGCCGGGCTAGAGCCTGGGCCGAGACCAGGGATTACCTCGAGGCCGAGCCCCGCTGTAGTTATGTACCAGTGGCCCTGAGAACCTAGAACGGTTTGCATGAATCGGTATCCCTTATCCTCAGGGTTTTTGTGTTAGGGACGAAATAGCTCTGCTCGAGCAGTGCCCCGCCCGGTTGCCCGAGCGAGCCGCCACGGATGGTGGTTCACGAATGCGCTATGCCGTTGGCAATGCCAACTTGGTTCTAAGTCGCTCCATGATGAGGTTGCCAGGGAGGATATTTTGCCACCTCATCCAG
>JADMIM010000021.1 GCA_015478585.1 Thermaceae bacterium
TAGACCATCGGCGCAATAAGGGAGAATAGAGCCATGATTGAATGTAGTGCGATTGCGCCGTAGGCCCAAACACTTCATGAACTTCACGGGACTGACCCCCGAGCAGGAGTACCTCCAGGTCAACATCGAAAAACCTATCCGCAACCAGCACAACCACCGCCTCACCCCCTTAGCTAAGGCTTGGAATCAAGTCCAAAGCCGGGCCAGACTTCCTGTCGAGCACATGATCGCCAAGCTGGAAAAGTTCAAAATCCTGGCCGGTGAATACAGCGCCCGACTCCACACCTACAACCCTACCTTGGCCCTGGTCTCAGGATTGGTCAACTTCAAAACCCTGGGAAAGCTGGCTTGGTGATACATCCAAGGCAAACTGACCTCTCCGACTTGCCTGAAGCTTTTTCCCTTTATTACGCCGATGGTCTTTTGTCCAAGTCGTAGTCTACGCGGGGCAACCTGCATGAAAACCGCGATAAAACCCTGTGAACTCCCCGCCTATGGCCCTGATAAAGTTTTGTATACTGTTCGTATCAAGGCGATTGCGCCTGTGGAGCTATGGATAACAAAGACCGCCCGGTATACATCATTTCGGTAGCTGCCGAACTGGTAGATATGCACCCCCAGACCTTGCGTCTGTACGAGCGCAAAGGGCTCATCCAGCCTAAGCGCTCAGGTGGTAAGACCCGCCTCTACTCCGAGCGGGATGTGGAAAAACTGCGGGAGATTCGCCGCCTGACCCAAGAAATGGGGATAAACCTGGCCGGGGTGGAGGAAATTATTCGCTTGCGCGACGAGCTATGGAGCCTGGAAACCCAGTTTCGGGCCGAGGCCGAGCGGCTCAAGACCGAGCTGGGCGAGCACCTCGAGTCGCTCAAGACAATCCCGGCCCTCCCCGCACCGGGGGATGGCAAACCCAAGAAAAAGACCGGCGACAAAGAACGCCCGGTATACGTCATCTCGGTGGCGGCGGACATCGTGGAGATGCATCCCCAAACCTTGCGCCTGTACGAACGTAAGGGGCTAGTGGCTCCCAAGCGCTCCTCCGGCAAGACCCGCCTCTACTCCGAGCACGACGTAGAAAAACTGCGGGAGATTCGCCGCCTGACCCAAGAGCTGGGGGTGAACCTGGCCGGGGTGGAGGAAATTATTCGCTTGCGCGATGAGTTGGATACCCAACAAAACCAGCTCGAGTCGGAAATATCTCGTCTGCGTCTGGCCTTGCTGCGCGAGCTTACCCCTAGCTTGTCGAACTCCGAGGTGGGGTGAAGCGGTTGGCCCCCCTCTCACTTCTATCCTTTGTGGGTCGGTATAATCAGGCCCGTGACCCAAGCCCTTTCTGAACTCTTTGAACTCCTGCGTATCCCCTCAGTTTCTGCTGACCCAGCCCACAACCAAGATATGAAGAAGGCGGCGGGTTGGCTCGAGGCTAAGCTAAGGTCTATTGGTTTTAACGTGGAAGTGGTTCCTACCCCCAACCACCCCATTGTCTACGCCGAGAAGCGCCTGAGCGATATCGCGCCAACGGTACTGTTTTACGGTCACTACGACGTGCAGCCGCCCGACCCGCTCGTGCTGTGGCATACCCCACCTTTCGAGCCGACCCTGCGGGACGGGAAAATCTACGCTCGAGGCTCCTCCGACGACAAGGGTCAGATTTTTGCCCACATCGCTGCGGTGGAATCGTTGGGCGATCAGCTACCGGTTAATGTCAAGTTTGTCATCGAGGGCGAAGAAGAAGTGGGCTTTGGCAACTTAGTGCCCTGGCTCGAGGGCAACCTAGCCCGCCTGAAGGCCGACGTGCTGGTGGTTTCTGATAGCTCGATGCTGGCCCCTGGCATTCCCGCTATCACCTATGCCCTGCGGGGGATTGCCCTGTTGGAGGTGCGGCTGCAAGGATCAGCCCGCGACCTGCACTCAGGAACCTATGGCGGTGGCGCACCCAACCCCATTCACGCCGCAGCGACCATGATTGCCAAGCTCAAAAGCCAGGACGGTAAAATCCAAATCCCTGGTTTCTACGACAAGGTGCGGCCTCTGTCCGAGCAGGAGCGGAAGCTATACCACAAGCTTCCCTTCGATGCCGCCGAGTTTGCTGCTGCCATCGGGGCTTCGGCCATGCCCGGTGAGGCCGGATATAGCCTGCTCGAGCGCATCTGGGCACGGCCCAGCCTGGACGTAAACGGCATCTGGGGCGGCTACCAAGGCGAGGGCTCCAAGACCGTAATCCCTGCCAAGGCCGGTTTCAAACTGTCCATGCGCCTGGTTCCCGATCAAGACCCTGAGGCGATTTATGCCCTAACCAAAGCCTACTTGGAGCACATCCTGCCCGCTGGTTATAGCCTGGAAATTCTGCCTCATGGGGTGGGTAAACCTGTGGTCACGGAGCTGGATTCCGCTCCCATGCAGGCCGCCTCGAGGGCGCTGGAAAAAGCCTGGGGTCGAAAACCGGTTTTCAACCGCATGGGCGGCAGCGTACCTATCGTGGCCGACTTCCAGCAGCTCATGAATATTCCCATTGTGATGATGGGCTTCGGGCTGGATGATGACAACCTGCACTCACCCAACGAGAAGTTCGACCTCATCAACTTCGAGAAAGCCATCGAGTCGAGCCGAAATTTTTTGCTCGAGTTCGCCAAAACTCTTCGATAAGGGCTTATTCGGTCAGCACGGTTTCAATCCGGCGATCTGGGATAAACCAGATTATCGCTACTAGCACATATAAAACCAGGGAAATCCGGGGGTTCCAGAGGGCCAGAAGTATAGCGGTAATGTAAAATCCCAGCGAGATTTTGCCTTTGAAGTCAGAATTGATGGCTTTAGCCAGTGGGGAATCCTGACCCTCCTGGGCTATGAGTTGGCGCAAAAAAATAGTGTAAGCAATGGCGCTCATCAGCAAAACTACCCCGTACAGCACTATTGGCCACTGGGTGAAGTGGTTCTCGCCCATCCAACCAGTAGCGAAAGGAACCAAAGATAGCCAGAATAACAGGTGCAGGTTGGCCCACAGGATACGCCCGTTGACCTGATGAATGGCCTGCAGGGTGTGGTGGTGGTTGTTCCAGTAAATGCCCACGAAAGTGAAGCTCAGGATGTAGCTCAGAAATACCGGAATCATTGGACGCAGAGCCGCTAAATCTTCTCCGTGGGGAACTTTTAGCTCCAGTACCATGATGGTGATGATGATGGCAAGCACCCCATCGCTAAATGCTTCCAATCGCCCTTTGCTCATGTATTGATATCCTCCTTAGCTCAAGGGTAAGGTTACTGTACTTCCTGCTGCTACCCTTCAGGAGCGTAATAGCACTGATCGCAATTCAACTTTAGGGGGTGTTCGGGGGAAGCACTGTGTATCAAACTGCCGGAATCTGGCTCTGGCTGCCGTTGGATCGCTGTCCCCGGCGGAAAATCAGGGCCTCACCCACCCGGCCTTCTAAGAGTGGAACTGCCGGAGAAGCGGCAATCTGAGCACAAAATGCCACATCGGCCTCGAGGCCCACCTGGCGTAGGGCCTGGGCTGCGCCAGAGAGGTGCAGTGGCTCGCTGGGGTCGGGGTAGGTGCGGCGGGTAGCGAGGGCGGTCAGGGCTCCGTCCTCGAGGTCGTAACTACCCATAATCTGCAAGAACTCGGCTAGCACCCCGGCGGTGTAGGTGTCGTCCAGGCCGATGCGCCCCTCCTTGCCTGCGCAAAGCACGGCGACTTCCTCGGAGGCCAGGTCATGGGCCAGCCGGGCGGCAGCGTGGGCATTGTAGAGCGAGGCCAGCAGCACGTGGCGAGCGCTATTGGCGGCCAGATGCGCGGCTTTGGTGCCGTTGGTGGTGCTCATCACCACGATTTTGCTACCCACCGCAGCCCCCAAGGCTTCTCTGGGAGAGTTGCCAAAATCGAACCCGGCAGGCATCAGGCCGCCTTCCTCGCCTGCAATTACCACGTCGTGATCCTTGAAGTTGCGGGCGGTCTCGCGGCTGGCGGTCAGGTATAGCTCTTTGGCTCCGGCCTCGAGAAAAGCCGCCGCCGTAGTGGTGGCCCGAATCACGTCCACTACCAGCACTACATCGGAGTAGGTCAGGTCGGGCTGGGGAACCAAGTCTACCCTCAGTCGCATATATCACCCCACCAAGAAAGCGCGGATTTTGCAAGCAAGGGGGTAATTTCACCGCTAAACCCATGTCCCGCCGAAAACCGCAAGGGGGACAGGGATAGTCGGCAGAAGCTGAGTTTGGCGGGCTGGGTGGGGTCAGGGGGCATAGCTTTTCCTCAGGGCGGCGATATTGTGAGCAATGTCTCCCTTGAAGATGAGCGACCCCGCCACCAGAATGTCGGCTCCCCGTCGGACGAGTTGGGGGGCGGTCTCGAGGTTGATGCCGCCATCCACTTCAATCAGGCAGTTGGGGTTGCGCTGGTCGCGCATCTGACGCAGGGTCTCGAGCCTTTGTAAACTGCTGGGGATTAACTGTTGTCCACCAAACCCCGGATTGACTGTCATCAGCAGCGCCTCGTCGAGGTCGGGCAAAAGGTTCTCGAAGAAATCCAGAGGGGTTCCCGGATTGAGCACCAAACCTGCTGCCAAACCATGCTCCTTGACCTGCTGGATAGCCCGGTGAACATGGGGGGTGGCCTCGGCATGAACCAGAATATGGCTGGCCCCGGCCAGGGCGAAGTCGGCGATATAGCGTTCGGGCTCGAGAATCATCAGGTGTACATCGAGGGGCAACCGGCTGACTTTGCGCAGGGCTTCGACCACCACCATGCCCATCGAGATATTGGGCACGAAACGCCCATCCATCACGTCTATGTGGATGAAATCGGCTCCAGCAGCCTCACACTGGGCGACTTGCTCACCCAAACGGGCAAAGTCGGCAGCTAAAACCGAAGGGGCAATCTTGACGGTCTGATTCATGATGGGCGAAGGGAATCATACGGTATGAGGGTCAGGATTGGTAAGGGGGTGGCCTGCCGAGCTATGAATATAACCTGCACCTTAGCGACCTCGAGGGAGAGCGGGTTTTCGCTGAGTAGGAGAAAATCTGCAATGACACTTTGGTGACACTTGTCCTGTCTGGGGTAGCGATAATCACTCCTATGGAGCGACTGGCCCTGATTGGAGTATCCCAGCGACGCGGGGGAACCGAGGCCCTTGAGACCTGGACGGCCTGGGCTCAGAACTACCTTCGGGGGGGCCATAGTCAGTTTCCCGAAATCGTACCGATTACCACCTGTAACCGTTGTGACTTGGTGGTGGCTTTGCCCGATGACCTGAGCGTGGAAGAAGCCCGCAAAGCCCTGGCTCCTGAGGGGGCACGGGGTTATGCCTACACCGACGAGGCGGCCCTCGAGCAGCTTTGCCGGGTGGCGGCCTCGCTGGACTCGCTCAACCCCGGTGAGGATCAGATCATGAATCAAGTGCGCCAGGCTTTCGAGGAGGCTCGGCAGACCGGCACGGTAGGGCCGACGACGGGTTTCGCCTTTCAGACCGCCTTGCGCATTGCCAAACGGGTGCGCCGCGAGGTAGCCCTGGCCCCAGCCAATGCCAGCTTGTTTAGCCTGGCCCGCCCTGAGTTTGAGCAGCAGCTCCCGGCCCGAGCGGCGGTGGCTGTGGTGGGTATCGGGGAGATGGGCTCTGTGGCTGCACGCAACCTGGCGGCGCGGAAGGACACCCAGCTCTTGTTGGTCAACCGTTCGCTCGAGAAAGCTCAGGTTCTGGCCGAGGAGCTAGGAGCCCAAGCTATGAGCCTCGAGGCCTTCTTGAACCAGTCTCCGCAGGTGCAGGGCCTGGTTACGGCTACACCTGTCGAGCACCTGCTCGAAAGCAGCTTCCTGAAACGGCAGCTCGAGCTGCGGGTCATCGCCGACCTTGGCCTGCCCCGCAATGTCCGGCCCAGCGCCGTGCCCGAGGCGGTGGTATTGATTGACCTAAAGCGGATGCAGTCGTTGGGAGAAATCCGGCGAGAGCAGTTGCGGGGCAATTTGGCTCAGGCCGAGCGGCTGGTACAAGAAGAAGTCGAGGTAGCCCTGGGCGAGTGGGCCGAGCGGCAGATGGGGCCAGCCATAGCTCACCTCCGCGAGCGCTACCGTGAAAGCTTGGAGGAAGCCCTGGGAGAGTTGCTCGAGCCCAGCGAGGTCAACCGCCTAGCCAACCGCTTCGCCCATCTACCGGTCAAGGGATTGCGCGGGCTGGCCCGGCGGCATGGTTTGGGGGTGGCCCAGGCTTTTCTCGAGGAAGCCGGTCTGGACGATACCGCTCTGCCTTCAGAGGAGGCTTCGCATGTCTAGGACGGTGCGCATTGCCACACGCGGTAGCCGCCTGGCGCTGTGGCAGGCGGGTTGGGTGGCCTCGAGGCTAAAACTGCTGGGGATAGATAGTCAAGAGGTGATTATCGAAACCCAGGGGGATCGTGAACGTAGCCCTTTTGCCCAGATGCAGGGTCAGGGGTTTTTTACCAAAGCTGTGCAAGACGCGGTGTTGCTCAAGAAGGCCGACCTGGCGGTGCATTCCTTCAAAGATTTGCCCAGTGCGCCGGTAGCGGGCCTCACGCTGGCAGCTATCCCAGTGCGCGAGGATGCCCGAGAACTGCTGCTGGTACGGCCCGAGAACCTCGAGCCCGGCGCGGTGGCATTACCCCTTAAACAAGGGGTGCAAGTCGGGACTAGCGCGGTACGGCGCAAGGCCCAGCTCGAGGCCCTGCGACCTGATTTGTCTGTCTACGAACTACGGGGGAACGTGCCTACACGGGTGGAAAAACTGCGCCGGGGTGAATACGCGGCAATCTTACTGGCCCAAGCGGGCGTTCAGCGTCTGGGACTGGATTTGTCTGGCTTATACCGGCGAATCCTGGAGCCCCAACTGCTCGTCCCGGCCCCAGCCCAAGGGGCCTTGGCGCTAGAGTGCCGCCAGGACGACGGGGAACTGCTGGAATGGCTCCGCCAACTCGACGATGTGGTGGCCCGTCGCACGGTGCTGGCCGAGCGCGGTCTAATGGCCCGCCTGGCTGGAGGTTGCCAGTTGGCGCTGGGGGCTAGCGCAGGGGAAAGCCCGGCTGGTCTGGAGCTTTTGGCCTGGTATGGTGGGAAGCTCTATCAAGCCCGTGGCAACTCGCCCGAGGCCGTTTCGGAGGGGGTCTTCCAGCAGATTCGGGCCGACTTCCCCCAGGTGGTGGAAGCATGAGTGAGGCCCAAGCCAGGCGCTGGGTAGTGGCCCTAACCCACTCCGAGGGGCGACTCGAGGGGCTGGAATCGGAGCTACAAGCCCAGGACTTCGAGGTTTTGCGGGTTCCGCTGATACAGACCCGCACTTTAGCTGGGGTGAGCCTCGAGCCCCTGCAAGACTGCTCCTGGTGGCTCTTTACCAGTGGGGCAGCGGTGCGGGCAGTGCTCGAGCTGGGCGGCACTTTAGCCAGACACCAACTGGGTGCAGTAGGGGAGAGCACCGCTGAGGCCATCCGCAGCGCGGGGGCCCAAGTGGCCCTGGTGAGTTCGGCCCCTGAGGCCAGAAGTTTGGCCCAGAGCTTTTTATCCCACCATGAGCTTGGCCCAGTAGGTGTACCTCAGGGCAATTTGGCTGCACCCACCCTGGTCAATCTGTTGCTCGAGGGGGGTCTCGAGGTGCGTGCGCTCACGGTGTATACCACCGTTTCCAGGCCCTGGTCGCCCACCCTGCCCCAGCCCGACCTGGTGGTGTTGGCGAGCCCTTCGGCGGTGGAAGCCCTGCCTCTGGCAGTGGCCTCCGAGGCCCAGCTGATTGCCCTGGGGCCGACCACTGCCAAACGTCTACGCGAACTGGGCTTATCCTATGTGACAGCTCCTGCTGCCAGCGTTAAGGGCGTGCTGAAGGCGGCAGAACAACTGAGGAGTGAACTATGCTGCTAGAAACACCAGCCAATCCTTCATCTACCCCTGCTGCGAGTGAGGAATCGGTTTTTCTGGTGCAGCGTCTGCGTCGCTTGCGAACGAGTGCGGCCTTGCGCGAGAGCATCGCCGAGACCGTAGTGCGCCCCAGCGATCTGATCCTGCCGTTTTTCGTGGTTCCGGGAACCGGCGTGGAGCAGCCGATTGCTTCCATGCCTGGAGTCTCGCGTCACAGTGTGGACGGCTTCTTGGTGCAGCTCGAGCGGGCCATGCGGCTGGGGGTGCGCTCTATCGTGCTGTTCGGGGTGTTGCCTGATAACGCCAAAGATGAGGCTGCCGCAGGGGCCTCCGACCCCAGTGGCCCGGTTCCCAGCGCTATTCGAGCCGCCCGGCAGGCTTTTGGCAACGACCTGGTGATTTATTCCGACGTGTGCTTGTGTGCCCATACCTCGCATGGGCACTGCGGTTTGCTCAAGCAGACTCCCAGAGGGGTGGTCATAGACAACGACTCCTCGCTGCGCCAGTTGGCAGCTATGGCCCTGGCCCATGCCGAGGCCGGGGTGGATTTGGTAGCCCCGTCCGACATGATGGATGGGCGGGTGGGCTATATTCGTCAAGCCCTGGATGCCGCCGGGCACAGTGAGGTGGGAATTTTGGCCTATGCCGTAAAATATGCCAGCGCTTTCTACGGCCCCTTCCGCGAGGCGGCTCACTCGGCCCCCAGTTTTGGCGACCGGGCCACTTACCAGATGGATCCCCGCAATGCCCGCGAAGCCCTGCGCGAAGCGGCCCTAGACCTGGCCGAGGGGGCTGATATGTTGATGGTCAAGCCAGCCCTGCCCTATCTCGATATCCTGGCTCGCTTGCGCCCCACCACCCAGTTACCCCTGGTGGCTTATAACGTGAGTGGGGAGTATGCCATGCTCAAGGCAGCTGTCAAAGTGGGGGTTTTGGACGAGCCCAAGGCGGTGCGTGAAGTGCTGCACTCGCTCAAGCGGGCAGGGGCCGATCTGATCATTACCTACCATGCCGTAGAAGCCCTCGAGCAACAATGGATTTGACGGAGGACGGATTGCTGCATTCTTATCACAACTGGCTCAGCTTCAGGCTTTCCCGGCGCTGGGTATGGGTGACGTTTGGGGTCATCGTGGTGTTTTTGGTGGCCCAGGTGGGCTGGTGGATTATTTTCCAGCGCCAGTATATCCAGCAAACCATAGATTATGCCGAGACCAGTTGGCTCGAGCAAGCCGCCCTGGTACAGCAGTTGTGGGCAGCCACCAGCCCCCAGGAGCGGCCTACCCTGGTAGCCCGGCTCAAGCAGGATTTTCCCCAGCTCGAGGTGCGGGACAATCGAGTATACGTGCGCCCCGAGCAGCTCTCGAGCTACCGTGAGCAGCAGTTGCGCTTCTTGCGGATGTTCGCTTTTGAAGGGCCGTTTTTTCTGGTAGTGATGCTGCTGGGGCTGTGGGTGATTGCCCACAGCCTGGCTTCTGAACGAGAGTTCAAGCGTCGCCAGCAAAACTTTCTGATGGCCGCCACCCACGAGTTTCGCACCCCCATCAGTACCCTGCGGTTGTTGGTGCAAACCCTCGAGCTGCGCGAGCTGCCCAAAGAAAAACAGCGCACCTACCTGACCCACATGAGCCAGGAAATTATTCGTTTGGAAGACCTGTCCGAACGCTTGCTGGCGACAGCGCGGCTCGAGCAGGGGCTAAACCGGGCCAATATCAGCACCCACGACCTAAACCAAGTAGTCAGCCAGGCCCTATCGCGCCAGCGAGACGTGCTGGAAGCTCGAGGGGCGGTGATTCACCTGGAACTTTGGCCCCAGGCTCTGCCCGTCGAACTCGACCCCGAAGCCTTTACCCTGGTGTTGTCGAATTTGCTCGAGAACGCAGTGAAATATAGCCCCAGTCCCAGCAAGCCAGTCTGGGTACGACTCAAAGCCCAAGAGCCTCAGGCCCTGCTCGAGGTCGAAGACCGGGGCATCGGTGTCCAAGCGGGCGAAATCACCAACCTTTTTGAGCCGTTTTATCGCTCTGGTGACGAGCAGACCCGCGAGACGCGGGGCCTGGGTCTGGGGCTGTATTTGGTGCGCTCGATCACTCGGCTGATGGGCGGCAGCGTGGAGGTCGAAGCTCTCGAGCAGGGTTCGCGCTTTACCGTACGCTTGCCCTTGCTGGCTCAGGCCAGCCGGGCATCAGCCGACAGGAGCCCGGCATGAAGGGGCGGGTGCTGATTGTCGAGGACGAGCCTGCAATGGCCCAAGTACTCCTGGACAACCTGCTGAGCGAGGGTTTGAGCGGGAGCATCGCTGCCGATGGCCTCACCGCCCAGGAGCAGTGGCGTAGCCTCAACCCCGACTTGGTCGTACTGGACGTGATGTTGCCCAAGCAAGGGGGTCTCGAGGTGTGCCGCAAGATGCGGGCGGCGGGCTTTCAGACCCCAGTGCTGTTTTTGTCGGCCAGGGGTCAGCCCGAAGACCGGGTGGAGGGCTTGCGGGTGGGTGGAGATGACTATATGGGTAAGCCCTTCCACCTGCCGGAGTTTTTGCTGCGGGTACATAACCTGTTGCGCCGCCGGGCCGAAACCGGGGCCGCCCCCAGCTACGACTTTGGGGGGCATAGCGTGGATTTTCGCTCCTGGACAGTTCGCTTAGCCGATGGCTCGAGCGAGACCTTGGGTGAGCGTGAGCTTGCTATCTTCAAGTTGCTTATGACGCGGGCCGGCGAGGTGGTCAGCCGCGACGAAATCCTCGACCGGGTGTGGGGCCAGGAAGTATTTCCCTCCAGCCGCACCATAGACAACTTCGTGCTGCGTCTGCGCCGCCTGTTCGAGCCCGACCCGGCTAACCCGGTCTACTTTCATACGGTCTGGGGGGTGGGCTATCGCTTTACCCCCCAAGGCGTACCCGACAAGGAGTCGGCATGAGTACCCAAAATTTCCCCCTCGAGGAGACCCTGTGAGTTCTACTGAAACCCAGATTCGCCAAGCCACTCCGCCCTCGAGCCCACACGACAGCGATACGGCCCTTTTTCTGCGGGCGGCGTGGGGTCAAGACACCGAGCGAGCCCCGCTGTGGCTGATGCGTCAGGCGGGCCGGTATCTGCCGGAATACCTCGCCATCAAGGCCAAGTCCAGCTTCTGGGAGATGGTACGCACCCCCGAACTTGCCGCCGAAGTCAGTTTGCAACCCCTGCGGCGTTTCCCACTCGATGCTGCCATCATCTTTAGCGACATCATGACCCCCCTGCCCGCCCTGGGTATCGAGATTGCTTTTAATCCGGGCCCGGTGGTTGCCAATCCAATTCGGACGAAGGCCCAAATAGAGGCCCTGCGCAGGCCCGAAGCCGAGGAGATCGCGCCATTTTTAGCTAAAGCCATCGGTTTGACTCGAGCCGAACTCAGCGCCCGTAACATCCCCGTCATTGGCTTTGGCGGCGCTCCGCTTACCCTGGCGACCTATCTGATTCAGGGCTCGGGTTCTAAGGAGTACGAGGACTTCCGGGCCTTCTTGCGGCTCGAGCCTGCTGCTACCCACGCTCTCTTGGGTAAGCTCACCGAGCTTTCGATTGACTACCTGAAACTCCAGATTGAAGCCGGTGCTCGAGCTATCCAGCTTTTCGACTCCTGGGCGGGGCTACACGATTGGGCTACCTACCGGGAATTCGCCCTGCCCTATAACAGGGCAATTTTTCAGGCTCTGGCGGGTTTAGGGGTGCCCCGCATATATCTGGCTGTGGGGGCCTCGCACCTGTATCCGGTTATTGCCGAGTTGCCCTGCGAGGTGGTGAGCGTGGATTGGCGGCTTCCCCTAAACCATATTCGTTCGCACTTCCCCAACCGTACCCTGCAAGGCAACCTCGACCCTAGTGTGCTGCTGGCCTCTCCCGAGGTCATCACCCATGAGGCTCATCAGGTTTTGCAAGCTGGACTGGGTGGAGCGCATATCTTCAACCTCGGGCACGGGGTGATCCGCACTACCCCGCTCGAGCACGTAGCCCATCTAGCCGAGGTCGTCCGGGCCTTTGACCGGCGCTCATAGGGGTAACAGGCTTCTCGTCCTCACCGCCGCAAAATATTGCTGATAGGAGCAACCACATGTCTCAAGAAACCAGACCACCCGAATCCACCCGCCCCAACCCTTCCGAGCAGCGCGATTACAGCGAAAAGCAGACCCGCCGTATGGTAGACCTAGACCCCGCCGGGCTTATCAGCCGCAAGGCTCCCGACCAAGTCAAGCGCCAGTTTCTTAACTACGCTTTTTATAAGCTAGACCCAGCCTTTCGCCGCCTGCCAAAAGAAGAGCAGGCTGCCGCCAAGGCCCAGTTTACCCAAGTGGTGTGCCGTTGGTCGGAGCGGGGTGAGGGCTTTATTTTGCGCAGCTACTCGCTGGTGGGAATGCGGGCCGATGTAGATTTTATGCTCTGGCGAATCGCTTTTGGGGTGAATGACTTCCAGAGTATGCAGGCCGAACTCAACAAGACTCCCCTGATGGCCTACCTGAGCCAACCCTACTCATTTCTTTCGATGCAGAAGCGCTCGATTTATGTAGACCGTTTCAACCCCGAGGGCGAGGGGGTTTCCCTGCTGCCAGGGCAAGGCAACTATTTGTTTGTCTATCCCTTTGTCAAAACCCGCCCCTGGTACGACCTTTCCCCCCAGGCTCGGCAGGGCATGATGGACGAGCACATCTATGTCTCGGCTCCCTTCCAGGGCGTGACCCTCAACACCTCGTATTCCTATGGCATTGATGACCAGGAGTTTATCGTGGCCTTCGACTCCAACTATCCCCAGGAGTTCGTGGACTTGGTGCAGCGGCTGCGCTTCACTGAAGCCAGCCAATACACCCTCTCCGATACGCCGATGTTTACTTGTATCAAAAAGCCTATCCAAGAGGTGATGGAAGACCTGGCTTGAGAGGGTCTTGCCCGCTTCCCCTCTTGCAAAGGGTGAGGGGACTTTGCTCAAAGATTTGGTTTGTATCAGACTCCTGATCTGGCTCGAGGGATCTGATGATCAACCGGGCATCTTAACAAAGCGGTGATCTGGTCAGCCGGTAGAGCTTTGGAGTATAGCCAACCCTGGGCGTAGATACAACCCAAAGCCTGAAGCTGGGCTGCTTGGGCACGGGATTCTACCCCTTCGGCCACAGTGCGCATTTTGAACGTGCGGGCGATGGAAAGCATGGCTCCTACCAGGGTGCTGGGGTGGTTGAATTGGCTCAGGTTTTGCACGAAAGAGCCATCTATTTTCAGAGCATCAAAGGTCAGGCGGTGTAAATAGCCCAAGGACGAATAGCCCGTGCCAAAGTCGTCTAGACACAAGCCCACACCCAACGCGCGCAGTTGGCGAATGTGTAGAGCAGCTTCCTCAAAGCGGTTAATCAGGGCGCTCTCGAGCAATTCCAGAGTTAGCCACTCGGCTAAGCAACCGGTGGCCTCGAGGGTTTGTCGAACCGTGTCCACAAAGTCTGGGCGCTCGAACTGATGCACCGAGATGTTCACACTGACCTGACCTTGAACTAGCCCCTGGCCTTGCCAGCGCACCATCTGATGGCAGGCTTCACTCAGAATCCAATTGCCCAAATCTACGATCAGGCCAGACTCCTCGGCTACCAATACTAGCTCGTTGGGGGGCACTGACCCCAGGGCTTCAGGGGGTTTGCTCCAGCGCAGCAGGGCCTCGAGGGCTACGATTTTACCTGTGGCAATTTCCACGATGGGCTGATACTCGAGGTGAAAGCTGTGGCTGGGATCGTGCTCGAGGGCTTGGTGTAAGGCGTGTTCAATCATGGCTCGGCGGGTGGTTTCGGCATCTAGCCCGGTATCAAAAACCCTCCATCCAGTGCCCTCGGCTTTAGCACGGTACATAGCAATATCGGCCAAACGCAGCAAGATTGAACTGTCGCAGCCATGCTGCGGAAACAAGGCAATACCTATACTGGCCCCCAAAAAATAATCGCTCTCGCCCAGCTTCAAGGGCGGTGTGAGGCTGTGCAACAGTTGTTGGCTAAGGGATTGGGCCTCACTTTGCAGGTCGAGCTGTTGGGGTAGCACCACCATGAACTCATCGCCCCCCAAGCGAGCTAGCAGGCTGTGGGGTGGAACCTGTGCGGCAAAACGCTTGGATACTTCTTGTAAAGCGATGTCTCCCACCGGATGACCGGCGATGTCGTTAATTTGCTTGAAGCGATCGAGGTCAATGACCAACACCGCAAATGGCTGGGCTTTGCTCAGCTCATCGGCTAACTTCTGTTCGACATAACTGCGATTAGCAAGATGGGTCAGGGAGTCGTAGAGGGCCAGGTGCTCGAGAGCCTGGGTGCGTTCTTTGACGCGAACTTCTAGGCCTTCGGCAAAATGCTGTAAATCTTGGTGGGCTTGACCAAGGTTTCTGAGTACCAAGGTCTGGTACTGATAAATCATGCGGGTAAACTCGAGGTTGAGCGCTAATGCGCCTATCCAGAAAGTAGGAGGTAGGCTCACCCAACCAGATGTACTTAGCTGCTCGAGCAAAGCTGAAAAGTTGATCACCATCCAGGCTGCGAATAAAACCGGAAAGTTTCGCACTGGCCCATAGGTATGGTGTTTAAAACGTTCAACCAGCGACCAACTCACCGCAATTACCTGATTAAGGGCTAGCACCAAGCCCGGCAGGAGGGCAATAGCCTGCGGGAAGCCATAGGGATTGGGCTGGGTTCCCCCCACGAAAGCCTGAGGAAATAGAAGCAGACCCAGCGCACAGCCCGCCGAAATAACCCAGTACATCCGCTCGAGCCAGGCCAGAGGTTGACCCGCCAGTTTTCTCGAGTAGCGCATACCAATAGGGGGCAGGGTAGTCGCAAACAAGTACGTCCACCACAGCGCCGAGTCGGCAGCAACCCAGCCGCTATGCTGTAGGAATAAAGACGAGAGTATGAGGTTGACGGCCAGGGTTACGGTGCGATAGGAGCGAACCAGTTGCCGGGTCTCAGGGTCGCTAGGGCGTAAGGATAGACCGATTAGCCACACCGCCCAGCAGAAACAGCCAGTGATTAGTTCTGGTAATGACCAGGCGGGCAGATAAATACTCATCATTATGGATACTCTAGCAGGGTATATGAGTTGGTGAGATTGAATTTGACCCAGCCAGGTAGGGTGTAAGTAGAGCGATTTTTATGGATAAGCCTTGCATAGCCGAAACCGCGATACCACGCTGGAGTCATCAGGAAAAACCCCATAATGCTCCAGAAAAGGCTCCCGTTCGGCTCTCCCAGCCTATGCTGCTATGCAGTCTAACCGGAAAAGTTTATGGGTTTGGCTAGATACCAAGCATCCTAGAGCGGTTTTCGCAAAGAACCTTGAGGTAGCCTGGGCCTATTTACTGTGCCCATCTGAGCAGAGAACCGCGATAGGGATGGTTGCCTGCGCCGTAGCCATACGGCATTGCAGTAATGGGGCTCGAGCCGAAATTGGACGAGGTGCGGGTGTTTTTGGATTGCCAGCCCCAAGTTCTTTAGGATGATGTTTGCCGTAGAAGCGGATATAGTTTATTATGTAATAGACATAATAAATTTTGTCAGTGCCAGTGCACCAGTTCTTTCGCCGAAAACCTGGTATGGGATGCCCGCGTATGCCAAGGATGGCAAGGTGGTCTGCTTCTTCCAAAGCGCACAGAAGTTCAAGACGAGGTACGCGATATTGGGTTTTAGCGACGCGGCGAACCTCGACGAAGGTGTCCTATGGCCGACTACCTTCGCGCTTAAGGAGTTGGCTGCTGCCGAAGAGGCAAGGATCAGCACGCTTGTGAAGAAAGCGGTGAGTTGAGTAGGTGAGTTTTACCTTTACACCAGCTTTCCCAACCCGCTCGCCTCGAGCAGTTCCCGCACCATCACCTTGGCCCCGCGTTTGACCGATTCCTCGGCGGCTACGCCAATCACCACGCTCCAGAAGCCTTCTTCGGCAGTAGCCGCGTTGCTGGGGTGGCCCTCGAGTGTGTCCATAAACCGCAGGTGCTCGTAATAGGTGCCGCCGTTGTGGCCGGTTTCCTCGATAAAGAAAGGATAGCTGGGGGTCAGGGTTCTCGAGGTACGTTCGGGCAGGCAGATAACTTCCACCTGGCTCTTCCATTCGGAATGGGCTTGGCTGTTGAAGCCCTCGCTGGCTTTGAGGTGGCCCTCGTTGCCGCACAGCACAATTTCTTCGTAGATCATGGGGGCAAACATGCACAAGTTGAAGTTGGCCCGCACCCCGTTTTGATACTCCACGATGACAAAAGCGTTGTCCAGGATATCCGATTTCTCGCCACCATACTCGAAGTCTTTGAAATTTACGGCCTGGCTGCCGCTGGCATAGACGCTCACCGGGCGCGACTCGGCGAAGAGGTTGAAGAGGTCGAAATAGTGGCAGCACTTTTCTACCAGGGTACCCCCCGAATACTTGGAGAACTTGTTCCACTGCTTTACTTTGTCCAAAAAGGGTTCGCGGTGCTCGAGGATGGTGATGGTCTTGACCTCACCTAGGCTGCGCCGCTCTTTAGCCTCGTGCAGGGCTTCGACATAGATGGGCTTGTAGCGGTACTGCAACCCCACCTGAAGGTGCTTGGGATAAGTCTGGGCCATGCGCCAGATTTCGTGCGCATCCTTCAGATTCGTCGCCATAGGCTTTTCCAGCAAGATGTGCTTGCCTGACTGGACGGCAGTTTTGAGCACTTCCAAATGGGTGAAATTGGGCGTGCAGATAATCAGTGCATCTACAGCAGGGTCGTTGCAGGCGGCCTCGAGGCTTTGGTAGGCCACCAAGGGCTCTTCTGAAAACCGGGCCTTGACCCGCCGGGCGGCTTCTACGCTGCTGGGGTTGGGGTCGTAGACCCCGTGGATGGTGGCGCGGCCCTCGAGCATGGTCACACTGATGTGCTCCTGCCCATTAACCCCTGTGCCAATCACGTTGAAGCGGTAGTGGGGCTGCCCCGTAGAAAGCAGAAAGCGGTCTTCCTGGGGTACGTAAGCAAACTTGGGAATGAGGGCGTAGCCGCGATTGGCAAACTCCTTGTTTTTTCTCATAATTTAGATTATAAATCTAAATCTGCCCCTCGAGGATTGGCGAAGCAGGGTTTGCGCGAGCAAGCAAAACTCCACAGCGGTTTTCAACCTTGCGCCATGTGAGGTGCGACTCAGTCCAGCACGAAGCGCGGCTCACTCTCGTGCAGTCGCACCCGGCGGATGATGCGCTGGTCGTGCTCGCTCATCTCGTCGGTGGTGGCAATCACCGTCACGTAGTCGCGGATAGGGCTGTTGAGTACCTTCTTGGTGAGGGTTTCTTCGACCTGGAAGATTCCGGCGGAGTTGTTCATCTTGACCCGGATTTCTACCGGAACCTTCTCCCCCCGCAAAATCTGTACCTCGTCTACCGCCAGGGCGCTGATGGAGTGGATATCCACCGAACCCAGCGCGAAAGCCTTGCGGCCTCGGCCCTTAGCGATGTCGGTGCCGTCGGCGACGGCAGTCACTCCAGCCTCGATGGTCAGGGGTTCGGGGTTCAGGTCGTGGGTGTTGATGGAATGGAGCATAAAAGCCCGCAGCTCGGTGCATTTTTCTGGGTCTTGATAAAGTTTGGCGAGCACCCTGTCCAGCACCGGAATCGCCAACATTACGCTGAAGGCTTCGTGGCCTGCGCGGTGAACCTGGTTGCCAATATCGTGCAGCATGGTCGAAAGCAGCACGGTGACGAAGGTATCCTCGAGGTCGCCCACCCCGCTTTCCACCACGTCAGGCTTGACCTTGTGCTCGCTCAGGAGTTGCAGGATGGCAATGCTGGCGGCTCCAGTAACCAGGGCGTGAACCCGCCCGTGGTCGTTGTAGCCCAACTTGCGCACGGTGATGTAGTTCGCCATGTCCCAGTGACCCCGCGCCTCGGAGTCGCCGGAGAGCAGCTCATAGGCCATCAAAGCCTTGGGATAGCGCTGCAAGCCCTCCCGAATCGCCAGGTCGGCCTCGACATAGAGCTTGGCCTTGGGGCTGCTAACTTGAACTGTGCGCTCGTTCATGACCGTACCGCCGTCTGACATAGATTCATGGTAGGCCTAAAGGGGTTACAGTGGGGTGACGGATGGCACAGGGAATGCGAGGGTGCAGAGCTGAAAGCTAAAGACTCAAAAATAAAATTGCGCTCTGGACGGTGGTTTTGGAGCAAGTATTGCGTCCGGGATGATTTAGAGCGGTTTCTACGATAATTGCCGCAACAATAAATCGCGTCTTGAACGCGGATTTTGACGTTTTTAGCGCTGCTGGGCCTGGATTAGGCGGCCTTTCGGGCCTCGCTACCATCGGGGTTGAGGCTGATCACTTCGGGAAGGCGACGGCCCGCTGCCACCGCAGCCGGTAGCCCCTCGAGCCGCTTGAGCACATCATAAGGAACATATTTATGCTCGCCACTGATGAACACCCTGGGATAGCCGTAGAGGTCTCGACCCACGCCCCACTGGGTAGCCGCCCGCTTCATAGCCCCACTGATGCCGCCCTTGATGGGTTCCAAGTCGGTGGCCCCCGCTCCATCCCACTTCCAAATCCACTCGCCGTCATTGTTTCTAACCCCAATCCCGCATAACCAGGCCAGGTTCACTCGAGTAGGGGCCAAGCCCGGCCCGTTGGGCCTAGTCACTCCCTCGAGGCTGGTTGCCCCATTTCCACCGTCATCGAGGCGCACCTCCCTGAAAACATTCTGCCAGCCAAATGGCCCAAAAGCTCGGTCAAAGCGAGTCATCACCGCGCGGCTATCAATGTAAGGGGCGATCATGGTTTTGCCGTTTTTGTAGCTTTGCACTTTCCATTCGATTTCACTTGCGGTAAGCGGAGCGGTCAGGATTTCGATTGCGGTCATCTCGCCAGAATTATCTGTTTTGGACAAAATCATATAAATATATTAGCATATTAGCATAATAAAAGACAACTCCGCAAATTCCCTATCGCGGTTTTCATGAAAACCGCGATAACTCCTGATTTTTGTGGGATTCAAACCTCTGGTTGGCCCGGCAGCATGGTGATGCTGCGAATTGGGGAGAAGTAGAGCCACAAAAACGACAGGCTGGCAATCAGAGCGCTGATCAGCAATCCATATCGCAGTCCCAGCCACTGTGCCAGCAACCCGCCCAGGATTCCTCCCAGCGAGCCCAGCCCAAACCCGATAAAGCGGCTGCTAGCCACTACTCGCCCCTGCATCTGATTGGGGGTGCGGGCTTGACGCAAGCTAACCACGCTGACGTTGCGCACCACAATGGCAGCGGCCCCGATAAAGCTAGCTGCGCTAATCAAGGCTGCTGCCACTAGCGGTGGGGCGTAGACCATTGGGGCCACAAAAGCCACCAGGGCAGCCAGAAACATGGTGACAATAGCGGTGCGCCCCAGGCCCAGCCAGCCGGTGATTTTAGAGGCCAGAGCCGCACCCAGCAGCCCACCCGCGCTCTGGACACCAAAGATAATGCCCACCCAGGCTGGGGGAACGCTCAGCTCACGGGTCAGAAACAGTACCTCGAGGGCCAGCAAAATGCCCATATGCAGGTTGTAGTTCGCGCTGGAAAACACCAGAGGTCGCAGATAGGGGTCTTGCAGCACTACCCGCAAACCCTGACTCATCTCGTTCCAGATAGGTCTTTTCGCGGCTCTTCTTTCCACTTGGGCCGGAGTGTCGCCAGGGATTCCCTGCATGATGATGGCAGCGACGAAATACAGTATCCCGTTGAGCAAAATAGTCAGGGGCGCGGTAATGGCCTGTACCAATACCCCCCCAAAACCTGGCCCGCCGACCCTGGCGATCATGCGGCTGCTCTCAATCTGGCTATTGGCAGTTATGAGCTGCTCACGCTTTACCGCGTTGGGTACGAAGGCGTTGACTGACAGCTCGAAGAAGACCTGAAATACCCCTAGCAGTAGCGAAGCTACCAGCAGCCAGGCGATACTTAGCCAGCTCAGCCACAAGGCCACGGGGATGCTTAGCAGCAGAATGCCCCTGGCATAGTTGCTGACCACTAAAATCTGCTTGGGTGAGTTTTGGTCTATCCAGACCCCAGCAAAAAGTGTCACCAGCAGCCAGGGCAGGGTTTGCGCAGTTGCCAGCAGGCCCATTTGGGTGGGGGTGGCGTGCAGGGTGAGGGCAGCCAAAAGCGGAAGGGCGATACCCAGAATGCCCGCGCTGAAGGTAACTGCACCCTGGCCCCAGACCAGGCGAAAGAGGTTGATGTCAAGGTTTTTGAACATCGAGCCAAGCCCTCGAGATAAAACTCCGCGAATCATACCGGAAGACCAACCCCCAATGTTGAGTGGAATCCCCCTGCTCAGGGCGGTGGCCGGGTTTATCGCGGCCCTCATTACACGAGTTGCATCTCCCACGGTGCAATTGCGGTTTCCCACTACCGATCTGTGGCCAACCCTGCCGGATAGCGGAGTCTTTATGAAAACTGCGATAAGCGGGCAGCTTCTACAGCAGCTCGAGCCCCGGCCACCCGCCCAACAAGTCCTGCTCGGTGAGGGCTTCACCACCGGCTTCGGGAGTCCAGGCCAGATAAGCCGCGAGCATGGTCACTGGTGTGGTAGAGGAGAGGGCCATCAGGGCTTGCTTGGCCCCGGCGGCCCTTAACGGTTTGGGCACGTCGGGCAGGGTTGCGTGGGCTGCCACCACAAACGTGACTAGGATATAGCGCCCGTCAGGTTCGGCCTTGGCCTGGTAGGTGGTGTTTTGCTCGACTTTGCCCTCGAACTTGCGGTAGGTTTCCACCGACTCCGAGCGCACTTGGGTCATCCACTGGTCGAACTGTCCCTCGGCCCGCTCGAGGCTACCGCGCCAGTTCTCGTAGCCCCCGAAGCGCCAGCCCGCTTGGTCGCGGAGTATCAGCACCACGGCATCGTCCACCAGGTCGGCCAAGCCCTTGGTACTCTCGGTATCGGCAGCATTGGCGAGGTTGCGTAAGGCGGTTTGGAGCTGAGGGGTGAAGAGCGTGGCGATGCGCAGCCTCGAGACCTCGGCCTCCACCTCACTGCCGCCAAACCCGCCGCCCGAGCTGGCTCGAGCCAGGCCGCGCACGATGGCAAAACCGACCACCACCACGCCCACCAACAGCACCACCCCCACCAAACCGACCCCGCCTCCCCCAAAGCCAAAGCCAGGCGAGATGAAAACTGGGCTGGGATAATACCCGCCAGTGCCGCGCGGATAACTCGGATAGGACGGGCCTGGAGAGGGATTGAAACGCGGAAGAGAGGGTGAGGAGCGGAAACCGCCGCGTCCACCCACGCCGCCCCCACTGCGCTGGGCCAAAACTGGATTTAGCTCGAGGCTGCCATAGATTGAAAGGCCGGACAATGGCCCCAGGGTGAGAAAGGCCATCAGCACCCAGACAAGAAAACGCTGCACCCTTTCAAGATACCGCAAAAAAGCCGAAGATTAGGTATAGAAGGCTCAAAGAGAAGCCCCAAACCCCTCCAGTCTTGGGCCATTTTCCCTCATGCATACTGCAAGATGCGTTTAGCGCAAGTTTGGATTAGGGTATTGCCAAAGGGAGAGGTAGGTCAGGTCTGGGGAGCGATATATCCCAGGGGGGATTCTACTGCGCCGACCTCGAGCCCCCTGTTTCGGTGGGAAGTTTATTGCTCAGCCCGCTTGAATGTATTCCGGGTGCTTATTACCAGCACTTTAAATACTAAACTTGACATAACCGCACTCATAGTTCATGCTATGCCGATGTGGTTCTGCGCTTACCTAATATGAGCGGTTTAGGCCTTAGACTTTACCTAAATACGGTGAAAGCAAATGAGCGATAAATCCGATAAATCCGAGAAGTCCAGCAATACCCATCTTCCCAACACTCTTCCAGTCTGCCCGGTGCGGGGTTCGGTGATTTATCCCGGCATGGTGATGCCCATTGACGCGGGTCGCCCGGTTTCTATCAAGGCCATTGATGCTGCATTGGCCCAGGAGCGGGTAATTCTGATTGTCAGCCAGCGCGACAAAGATGTCGAAGAACCCACCGGAGACGACCTCTACGACATCGGCACGGCCTGCAACGTGCTGCGGATGCGCAAAAACTCCGATGGCTCGGTGCAGATGCTGGTACAGGCTTTTGCCCGTGTTCGGGTGAGCCGTTACTTCAAAGAAGCCGGTCATCTTTCAGCAGATGTGACCTTGATAGAAGAGGTGGAAGGCAAGGCTACCGAACTCAAGGCCTTGTTCCGCGAAGTCAAGGGGCGCTTCGAAAATCTCCTCAAAGAGGGGAAGTATCTTTCGCCCGAGGTGGCTCAGTTTGTCATCAATCTGGAAGACCCCACCCAGCTTGCCGACTACATTGCTTTTCACCTCGACTTCAAACTCGAAGACAAGCAGCGCATCCTCGAGACGGCCTCCGCCATCGAACGCCTCAAGCGCGTAGCCGTGCTCCTGGACGCAGAACTCGATTTGCTCGAGACCCAGCGCCGCATTCAGCAGCAGGTTAAAGACGAGGTCGACAAGAACCAGCGCGAGTTCTACTTGCGTGAGCAGATGAAAGCCATCCAGCGCGAGCTAAACGGCGAGGACGGCGAACTCGAGGTGGAGGAGTTCCGTGAGAAAGTCGCCGCCCTCAAGCTACCGGAAAACGTGCTGCCGGAAGTCGAGCGCGAGCTGAACCGTTTCGCCCGAATGCACCCCGATAGCGCTGAGGCCAGCGTGGTGCGCACCTATTTGGATTGGATCGTGGGCCTGCCCTGGAATACCCGCACCGAAGACCAGATTAACCTCAAACAGGCCAAGGCCATCCTCGAGGAAGACCACTATGGCCTGGACAAGGTCAAAGACCGAGTGCTGGAGTATCTGGCGGTTCGCAAGCTCAAGCTCGAGCGTTTGACAAACCCCAGTGGCAAGACTGGCGATGTGGGGCAGGCCAAACAGGGCGAAATCGCGGCAGAGGAAGTTGCCAAAGGCCCCATCCTGCTGTTTGTGGGGCCTCCAGGGGTCGGCAAAACCTCGATTGCCAAAGGTATCGCCAAGAGCCTGGGGCGCAAATATCACCGCATCAGCCTGGGCGGAGCCCGTGACGAATCGGATATTCGCGGACATCGCCGCACCTATATTGGGGCCCTGCCCGGACGGGTAATCCAGGGGCTACGGCAGGCCGGTAGCAAGAACCCGGTGTTCCTGCTCGACGAGGTAGACAAGCTGGGGGCCTCTTATCAGGGCGATCCAGCCGCGGCCCTGCTGGAACTTCTCGACCCGGCCCAGAACAAAGAATTCACCGACCACTATCTGGGCGTGCCTTTTGATATGAGCGAGGTGCTGTTTATCTGCACCGCCAATTTCGCCGAGAACATCCCCGGCCCCCTGATGGATCGCATGGAGATGCTCGAGTTCACCTCTTATATCGAGCAGGAAAAGCTCGAGATTGCCAAGCGCTACTTGCTACCGCGTCAGCTCGGCGAAAATGGCCTCCGGGATAAACAGGTGATCGTCACCGAGGCGGCCCTGACCCGCCTGATTACCCACTACACTCGCGAGGCGGGGGTACGCAACTTAGAGCGCGAGATTGGCACCCTGCTGCGCAAGGCCGCCAGGGTTATCCTCGAGGACGGCAAAAAGCGTATTCGGATCACCGATGCCGACCTCGAGCGCTACCTTGGCCCAGCCCGTTTCATGCCCGAAAGCGAAGCCAGAGAGCCCCAGGTTGGGGTGGCTACGGGTATGTTCTACACGCCAGTCGGTGGGGACATCATGTTTATCGAAACCTCGGTGATGCCGGGCAAGGGCCAACTCATCCTGACCGGGCAACTCGGCGAGGTGATGAAAGAATCGGCTAGGGCGGCCCTCTCTTATGCTAAAAAGAATGCCGTGCGCTTGGGTATTCCCCTCGAGAAGTTCGATAACTCTGATGTTCATATCCACGTCCCGGCTGGGGCTGTCCCCAAGGAAGGCCCCTCGGCGGGCATTGCCCTGACCACCTCGCTGGTCTCGGCCCTGGCCGAGACCCCCGTGCGCAACGATGTCTCCATGACCGGTGAAATCACCCTCACGGGGCGGGTGCTGGCTATTGGCGGGGTCAAGGAGAAAGTACTGGGGGCGCGCCGTGCGGGCATCCGCGAGGTGATTTTGCCCAAACAGAATCAGCCCGACCTCTCCGACATCCCGGCCTATTTGCGCCACAACCTACGCTTCCACTTTGCCGAAAACCTCGACCAGGCCCTAAATTGGGTGTTGGTGGGTGGAACTAAAGGGATGGGGGCCAAGCCCACCGAGCCTGTGCGCAAGCCGCGCCGCCCCAAGGTGCAACCGGCGGCCAGGGCCTAGAGTAGTTTTCGAAAAGAACCTTGGGGTAGTCTGGGCCTATTTACTGTGCTCATCTGTGGAGAGAACCGCTCTAAGCTGGATTCAGAACCTTCTCTATTTTTTCCACTGCGTCTTGTGGCAAGTCCACCCCACCTGCGCCCAGGCTCTCCTGGAGTTGCTCGGGTTTGGTGGCCCCAGTAATGGCGCTACTCACGCCTTTTTGCCGTAGCACCCAAGCCAAGGCCAGTTGGGTGCGGGTGAGGCCCAGGCCGTCGGCTATCTTTTTCAGGGACTTGACTTTCTTGGCGTTTTCCTCGGTCATGTAACGGCTGCTGAACTGAGGATAGCGCTCGAAGCGGCTGCCCTCGGGAATCCCCTTGTCGTAGCGCCCGGTCAACATTCCCTGCCCCAGGGGGCTCCAGACCACCATGCCCATTCCAGCTTTTTCGGTTTCGGGCAGGATTTCCTTCTCCACCCGTTCACGGTAGAGCATCGAGTATTGCGGCTGCTCGACTACCGGTGGGTGAAAGTTGTTGGCGCGGGCAAAGTTCACGGCCTCCACGATGCGAACGGCGGGCCACTCCGAAGTGTCCCAGTATAGAATCAGCCCCCGGTCAATCAGGCTGGACATGGTAGGAACCAGTTCTTCCATGCTCACCTCGGGGTCGTAGCGGTGGCAGAAGTAGAGGTCTATGTAGTCGGTATTCATGCGCTTCAAGCTCTTGCCGATGCTCTCGAGGATATGCTTGCGGCTCAAGCCCCGGTCGTTCACGTCATCGGACATCGGCCAGAACAGCTTGGTGCTCATCACCAGGGTGTGGCGAGAAAACTCTGACAGGGCCTTGCTCATCAGCTCTTCGCCTTGACCACGTGCGTAGGCATCGGCGTTGTCAAAGAAGTTGACCCCACTGTCGTAAGCGATGCGGACAATATCCCTGACCTTTTCTTGGTCTTTTACCACGTCGCCGTAGGTAGTCCAGGCTCCCAGTGAAATCTCCGAGACCTTGATACCCCACTGGCCTAACTTGCGATAGCGCATTGGCATAGTGTTTCCTCCGAGGGCAATCTTACGCCCCGGCGCGAGGGAAACTGTGACCCGTAGCCCCCGAGTGGGAGTTTGCCACAGGATAAAAGTCCAGGTTTGCCATAATGAGCTGGTGTACACCACCCGTTTGCGCTATGTTCATCTGAGAGTGGGCCATTTGGAGGCCAGCGTCACTTTCTACACCCGCTTCCTTGATCTGCAAGTCTCCGAGCGCTTCGACCAGACCTCGCTGCTGGTTTCTTCCCAAAACGACGCGCATTTTGAGTTGGCCCTGAGCGAGGGAAAACCGGGTGGCCCGGTGACTTTGGGATTTGCTGTGGACTCGGAGGAAGATTTTGCGGCAGCCAGGGAGTTTGTGAGGCTCGAGGAGGTACCTTTTCAGGTGGAAGACAGGGGCACGGCCTGGGTGCTGGTGTTGCAAGACCCCGATGGCAACCCTGTAGAGCTGCTACTAGACCGCCGCCGAAGCGGTGGGCGAGCCTTCTGGCGGGGGGAGACTCGAGTTCTGGATTGAAGGCCTGTGGCTCATTCTTTATTTCCTAAGCACTTTTAGGCTCGCCTATTACGCGCTTGGAAATTGCCCATCCAGGCCGTCAATACTGAAATTTTGCGCAAATAAACCTTGTCCTGGACAAACTTAGATATGGGCTGTCAGAGACAATGTTTCTATGACCTTTGTAGATCAAGTCAAGCGCTGACATAGCATTTGTATTAGTCGCTGATAGCTTATAGCTGCCTCCAGAACGACAGCTCGAGCTAGTTCTAGTAGTCGTTTGACTCACAATTCCATAAAGCAAAAGAGCGAACCCCAAAGGCTCGCTCTAAGTGCTTGGGTTGGGCCTAGGCTTTGGTCATGGCGCGGGTGTCCATCACGGTGGCGTGTCCGATGGCTTTTTCGCTGTCCACGTCAAATGCGTGCAGCTTGGAGGTATCCACCAGCAGGTTCACACTGTCACCGGGCAGCACCATAGCGTGACCGTCTACCTTGGCCGTGACCATGCTGCCGATCACGTCGGCGTGAATCTCGGTTTCAGCACCCAAGGGCTCCACCACCTCGATCTTACCCTTAACCACATTGTTGTCCTCGGGGATGTTGGTCCAGCCTTTGAGCCCGAAGTGCTCGGGGCGGATGCCCATCCAGACCTCTTTGCCGTTGTAGGCGCGCAAGTTGCCTGCCAGGGTACTGTTGGCCTTGACCTTGAAGCCCTCACCGGTGAAGAAGACGTTCTCGCCCTCGGTGAGCACCCTAGCCTTGATGAAGTTCATGGAGGGCGAACCGATAAACCCAGCTACGAATTTGGTCTCGGGGAAGTCGTAGAGGTTCAAAGGGCTATCTACTTGCAGCACCTCGCCGTCTTTCATGACCACGATGCGCGTGCCCAAGGTCATGGCCTCTACCTGGTCGTGGGTGACGTAGACGGTAGTAACGCCCAGGCGGCGCTGGAGCTTGGAGATTTCGGCACGCATCTCCACGCGCAGCTTGGCATCGAGGTTGGAGAGGGGCTCGTCGAAGAGAAAGACCTTGGGTTCGCGCACGATGGCCCGGCCCATCGCCACACGCTGGCGCTGCCCGCCCGAAAGCTCGCGCGGCTTGCGCTGCAAGAGGTGGTCAATCTTGATGATGCGGGCGGCATCCTTGACCCGCTTGTCAATCTCGTCCTTGGCGACTTTGCGCAGCCGCAGGCCGAAGGCCATGTTCTCATAGACGTTCATGTGGGGGTAGAGGGCGTAGTTCTGGAAGACCATCGCAATGTCGCGGTCTTTGGGCGGCACATCGTTGACCAGGCGTTCTCCGATGAACAGCTTGCCCTCGGTGATGTCCTCGAGGCCCGCAATCATGCGCAGGGTGGTAGTTTTCCCACAACCCGAAGGCCCCACGAACACCACGAACTCGCCGTCCTCGGTCTCGAGGTTGAAATCCTTGACCGCGGTGACCTTGCCGCCGTACCGCTTGTAGACGTGCTCGAGCCTAATTTTTGCCATCGCGCCCTCCTGTTGGGCTGTACCCGCTTCCCGCGCTGTGAGTCCTGACCCTGAGGCAACAGGCCCATCGGGGAGTGGTTGTGGGTACAGAACTAGTCTAAACAGATTGCAAGTGAGGAATCAATAGCCTTTTCACCTTCAGACTCTTATACCAAAACATTGGGGCCGGTAATCGGCACGAAGTTGAATCCCGGTGAAATTTGGGATTGGTGCAGACGGCATTATCTGAAACCCTTGCCAGGGGGATTAAGCCCCCTTTAGTCCCAGCTAACTCGAGCAGCCCCCTTTCTTGGGGATATTGACACTTGAGAGGAGTACAAAGCCATGAAAGACTTGCTGGAAGGTTTCAGAAACTTTTTGTTTCGCGGCAATGTGGTCGAGCTGGCGGTGGCGGTGATTATCGGTGCGGCTTTTGGCAGCGTGGTAACGGGGTTTACTAAATCCTTTATCGAGCCGCTGATTAAGCTGCTTTTTGGCAGCAGCGACCCCGCCAAGGCCCTCGAGGGCCTTGGCTTCGGCCCTTTTCCCATGGGGGTGTTTCTAGCGGCGGTGCTCAACTTTTTGATTATTGCCTCGGTGCTGTATTTCTTGGTGATTCGGCCCTTTGGCCGTTTCGCGGCTCAACTGGCTGCCCACACCGCTCCCCCCGAGGATTTGAAAGTGCTACGGGAAATCCGTGATTTGCTCAAGGAGCAGACCCGCAAAGAGTAAGGGTTGCCCGACCCCATCCTGGCTACATATTGCTTACCAAGGCCTGCCCGAACTCGCTGCACTTGAGCAAGGTGGCTTGGCGACCTTCGGCTACCATCAGCCGGTGGAAGTCGTAGGTCACGCGGCCTTGAGCGATGGTCTTGGCAATGGAGTTCAGGATAAGGTCGGCGGCCTCGCTCCAGCCCATAAAGCGCAGCATCATCTCGCCGGAGAGAATCACCGAACTGGGGTTTACCTGGTCTTTGCCCGCATACTTGGGTGCGGTGCCGTGAGTAGCCTCAAAGACCGCGTGACCGGTGTAGTAGTTGATGTTGGCACCGGGCGCGATGCCAATGCCCCCGACCTGAGCCGCCAGAGCATCGGAAAGATAATCCCCGTTGAGGTTGAGGGTCGCTACCACGCTGTACTCCGAGGGACGCAGCAAAATCTGCTGCAAGAAATTGTCGGCGATCATGTCTTTGACCACGATTTGCTTGCCGGTCTGGGGGTTCTTGAAGGTTTGCCAGGGGCCGCCATCTAAATCGGTTGCCCCATATTTGCTCTTAGCGAGGGCATAGCCCCAGTCGCGGAAGGCCCCCTCGGTGAACTTCATGATGTTGCCCTTGTGAACCAGCGTGACCGAGGGCAGGTCGTTTTCGATGGCGTAGTTGAGGGCGGCTTCTACCAGGCGCTGAGTGCCTTCTTCCGAGACCGGCTTGATGCCGATGCCTGCCGTGTTGGGAAAGCGAATCTTGGAATAGGGTTTGGGGAAGTTGGCTTTGAAGAACTCCAAAATCTGCTTGACCTCGGGTGTTCCTGCGGCCCACTCGATGCCCGCGTAGATATCCTCGGTGTTCTCGCGGAAGATGGTCATGTTGACGAGTTCGGGGTGGCGCACCGGGCTGGGTACACCCTCGAACCACTGCACCGGACGCACACAGGCGTAGAGGTCGAGTTCTTGGCGCAGGGCCACGTTAATCGAGCGGATGCCACCGCCCACGGGGGTGGTCAGGGGGCCTTTGATGGCGACCAAATACTCGCGAATGAAGGCTAAAGTTTCCTCGGGCAGCCAGACTACCTCGCCATAGACCGCGTTGGCCTTGTCACCCGCATAAATTTCGGCCCAGGCGATTTTGCGCTTGCTGCCGTAGGCTTTTTCTACTGCCGCGTCCAGCACCGGCTGTGAGGCTCGCCAGATGTCGGGGCCAGTACCGTCACCCTCGATGAATCCGACAATCGGACGGTCGGGGACTTGCAGCTTGCCGTTGTGGATTTGAATCTTCTCGCCCTGCGGAACCTGAACGTGTTTGTAGGCCATAGCGTTACTGAGCATAACAATCTGGAGAGTGATGAGCAATGAGCCAAAACCTCGAGCGCAGGACGCACAGAGCGGAAGGTAAACGCTAAACGCCGAAAGCTGAAAGCTAAAAACACAAACTACCCCCCAGACGACGTTTCTTGATAGAGCAATTATGCTGTTCTGGTACAGCTTTTGGGCCCTTTGTATTTGGCTTTTAGTTTGGGGCTGTCTGCTCTCACCCTTCGTTGCTGACCTGCGGTTTCTCCTCGAGCAGGGCATAAAACCCTCTGGCGTTGTGCAGATAATGGGCCAGAATCCCCGGAATTAAGCTGCCGGTGAGGTGGTAGGTTGCGCCGAACATCAGCCCGCCGAGGAAGATGAATAGCGGATAGCTCCAGGCCCGGCGGTCGGTGACTGGGTGTAGCGCAGCGAAGACCAGAGCTTGTAAACCAACCCCAATCCAGCCCCCAAATAGCGCGTTCTGAAGGGCTCCCCGAAACAGCACTTCCTCGCCCAGCCCCGAAGCCAAGGCCAGAAACAGGGCCTGATGGTGGGTCATGCCCTGTGAGCGCATGATGGTGCCGATTTGGGCATGCAGGGCCTCGGAAGCCTGAAAACTGTCGGGGAACAGTCGGGAGAAGATTAGCTCGAGGCCCATCAGGCCGTAAAAGAGCAGAAAAACCCCGATCAGGTCGCGCAGTGGATCGAGCGTAGCCACTACTGGATAGCCTTTGAAAGCCATCCAGCCTGCACCGATGACAAAAAGTCCTATTTGCAACAAGGAAAATATGCGAAACATTCGACCTACGCACCTTCGGGGTATTGATGTTGCCCAGGGCTCACTGCCCCTCACTGCCAATATTGAAACCCTGCTCGAGCAGCTTGTTGGAGTAGGCCCGGAAAGCCACCAAAGTCTGGGTGCGGGCGATGCCTTTGAGCTTGCGCAGGCCCATGGTCACGATGTCGTCGAGCTTTTCAAAGTCGGTGAAGCGCAGCACGGCCACCAAGTCCCACTCCCCTGTCACCGAGTAGACCTCGGCCACGCCGGGAATTTCGGCCACGGCCTGGGCGGTCTCGGCGGTGGAATCCCTGGCGGTTTGAATCAGCACGAAGGTGGTAATCATGCTTTGGATGATACTCCGCGCCCGCGTTTTATTCCGGGTCTGGGCTTCCCTTCAGATTTCTAAAACCAGCTTGGGCCTGAAGCGCAACACGTCGGCAGACACGAAATATAGTGGAATCCCGTTCCAGTCCTGGGGCAGCCGGTTGGGGTCGGCCCCATGCAGGTGGCCGTAGACCACGCAGGTGGGCTTGTATTCGTCAATCAGCTCGGTAAAGCCGGTGGGGCCGCCGGTGGGGGAATAGGGAGGGTAGTGTAGGGCCAGAATCAGGTGCTGATACTCGAGCTTTTGTGTGCTCGCCAGGGAGAGCGAGAGGCGCTCGAGTTCGCGCTTGTAGATTTTCCCGTCCTCCTCGCTAAAACCGTAGCTTCCTGGGGTGTCCCAGCCCCGGCTACCGGCAATGGCGATAGTTCCAATCAGCAGAGAATCGTGCTGTAGGGCGTACATTCTCGGAGGCAGGGCTTGGCGTAGGCGGGTAATGGAGGGCCACCAGTAGTCGTGGTTGCCGCGCAGCAACACCTTGGTTGCGGGCAACCTGGCGATATCCTCCAAGTCCAGCAGGGCTTCTTTGAGCTTCATGGCCCAGGATATGTCGCCCGCCACAATCACCAAATCGTCGTCCCCTACAGTATTTCGCCACTCAGCAAAAACGGCTTCTGGATGGCCTTCCCACAGTGGCCCGAAAACGTTCATGGGTTTGGGAAATCCCCTCGAGAGGTGGATGTCGGCGATGGCAAATATGCGCATAAGTTAGGGTTCCAAGCTCCAAGGTCGGAGGGAGCGGTGTTTAGTGTCGAGGGTCAAGAGTCAACAGTCAAGGGTGGCTGGTCTTCTGTAACAATCATAATGGCCCCTTTGCAGTAGGGTAGAAGAGATGAAAGAGCAAAGCCAGGAAGAGCTTTTTGCCTATGCCATTCGGGTTCTGGCGGCCAGGGCCTATTCTGAAAGCGTACTGCGGCGGAAGCTGGCCCGCCGGGGCCAGACCGAGGTGGTGAACAAGGTAATTGCTCAGGTCAAGGGGATGGGCTATCTCGAGGATGCCCAGTACGCCGAGGGCTACGCCCGAATGTACGCCGGGCGCTGGGGAGCCGCCAAGATTCGCAAGGGGCTGCTCGAGAAGGGCGTGAACCGCGCGGTTATTGACCGAGTGCTAGCACAAATCGAGCCTGAGACCGATGCGGTGGCCGAAGCCTTGGCTTTGCTCGAGCGTTATACCACCCGGCACAAGGGCAACAAGCCCAGGGCGGTGCGCTTTCTGGTGGGGCGGGGATACGCTCTGGGAGACGCGCTCGAGGCTTGGAAGCGCTACGAGGGCAGGGGTGAGGGGTAAGCTCCAGCGTCTTTGCTAAAGCGGTTTTTTAGAAAGACTGTACCTGGTGCCTTTTTGCGGCCAGGAGTCACGGCCAAAATAGCCCAAACCGCGATAGACTGTCCCCTATATGCCAACCGTCCAAGCCGAACTCTTCATCCCCAAGCCCCCCGCTGAGGTTTACGCTGCCGCCAAAGACCTCGAGGGACTCAAACCCTACCTCAAGGACGTGGAAAGCCTGAAGGTGCTCGAGCACTCTGCCGAGCGCTCCAAATCCGACTGGGTGGCGGTGGCGATGGGCAAAAAAGTCCACTGGGTCGAGGACGAGGAATGGTTCGACGCGGAGCTGCGCAACCAGTTTTCCAGCGCCCAAGGCGACTTTGACAAGTACCAGGGCTCTTGGAACTTCAAGCCCGAGGGCGAGGGAACCAGGGTCACGCTCGACCTCGAGTACGAACTCAATATCCCCATCTTTGGCGGCATTTTGCAAAAACTGATCCTCAAGCTGATGAAAGAGAACTGTGAGGGGCTCTTGCAGGGCCTCAAGGAACGCTGCCTGACGGCTTGATGTGCTACACTTTGGGCATGATGTTTGCACGATGTTGAGTGCCTTATCCCGCCGGGGTAATGGTGTGCCTTGGGGCCTCCATCCCGGCGTTTTTCATAGCTCAGCAGCGCAGTCTGGTATCTCGAGGTGATTCTGGGCTTCTACCCTAAGCCTCTGCCTGACCCCATCGGAGATTTTCATGTTAGAGCTTTACAACACCCTCACCCGGCAAAAAGAAGAGTTCGTGCCCGGCACGCCCGGTTATGTGGGCATCTACGCTTGCGGGCCGACGGTCTACGGCGACCCCCACCTGGGGCACGCTCGAGGCCCCATCACCTACGACGTACTGCGACGTTGGCTGGGGTATCAAGGGCTGAAGGTTCGCTTCGTCTCCAACATCACCGATGTGGGTCATCTGGTGGATGATGCCGATGAGGGCGAGGACAAAATCCAGCGGCGGGCTACGCTAGAGCGCCTCGAGCCCATGGAAATCGCCGAGAAATATACCTGGAGCTACTTCGACGAACTCCAGGCGCTCAACGTTTTACGGCCTGACATTGCGCCCAGGGCGGCTGCTCACATCATCGAGCAGCAGGTTTTGACCCAAGAACTCATCGCGAAAGGCCACGCTTACGAAGCGGGCGGGTCGGTGTATTTCAGCGTGAAAAGCTGGCCCGACTACGGCCAGCTCTCCGGGCGCGACCTGGAAGAACAAGCCGCCGGGGCACGGGTGGAAGTATTGGAAGAAAAGCGTGACCCCCGCGATTTCGCTCTGTGGAAAAAAGCCGACCCCCAGCACCTCATGCGCTGGCCCTCGCCTTGGGGCGAGGGATTTCCCGGTTGGCATATCGAGTGCTCGGCGATGAGCCTCAAATATCTGGGTGAGGGTTTCGATCTGCACGCTGGTGGCATAGACCTGCAATTCCCCCACCACGAGGCTGAAATTGCCCAGGCCGAGGCTGCTGGACATCCCTTTGCCCACTACTGGATGCACCACAACCACGTGCTCTTGAACGGGCAGAAGATGGCCAAGAGCACCGGAAACCTGATTTTGCTCAGCGAGCTACGGGCCAAGAACGAGCCCATGTACGCCCGCTTTTATCTGCTGGGAAGCCACTACCGCAGCGTGCTGGACTTTACCAACGAGGGCCTCGAGGCGGCCAAGAATGGCTACTTGCGCCTGATCAACGCCTACCGCGAGGTGCGTCGCCGCTTGGAATATGCGCCCGAAGGCCACCACCAGGGGCTGGAGCGGGCTATAGATACCCTCGAGCACGATTTCGCCGAGGCTCTCAACGACGACCTCAACACCCCCCAGGCCATCGCTGCACTGTTCGAGTTTGTCACCGAGCTCAACAAGGCGCTGACCGAAAAGCCAGGAAAAGGGAGCTTGGCCCGTGCAGAGAAGGTTTTCTCCGAGCTGGGTGAGGGTGTGTTGGGGCTGTTTCCAGAGCGGGTGCTCGAGAAACAACTGGGTGGTGAACTGCTGGATGGGCTGGTGAAAATGCTTTTGGCGGTGCGGGAAGAGGCCAGACAGAACCGCAATTTCCGGCTTTCCGACCAGATTCGAGACCGCCTGATCGAGTTGGGGGTGCAGGTCGAGGACACCAGGGAAGGCCCTAAGTGGAAGGTGAGCCTTTAGAGCGGTTTTCCGTGAACCATTCAAGGCTTGGATGCTATTGCAATAAACCTCGATGGGCAAGGGATTATACCGACTTCAGGTAAAGAGTATTCAGCCTGTAGCCGGTGGGGTGGGTCTAGAAATCCCCCCATCCAGCCCCAACCCGGCTTGGGACACTAACCCTGGCAAGGTTTTTTAGGGGGGATTAAAGTGGAAAGTGGATGCCCAGTAACTTTTATCTATCTGAAGTCGGTATCAGAGGCCACCTTACAGCTCGAGGAGCATATGCCCAAGCTGTCGCGGTTCTCTGATTTTTGCCCATAGCGGCGGCAAAATATCAGACTGGTCGGGCAGATGTACTCGAGTCATCCTGAGACTCTCTCCGAAAACCGCTCTAGGCCATCAGCAGCGGAATCGTTGCGGCTTCGGTTGCACCGGCCACTTCGCCCAAGAGCATGTGTGGGGTAGCCTGCTTGATCTCGACTTGATACAACCCCGGATGCCGAGCCTGAGAGGCCGGAACCAGCACCGGATGGTTGCCCCGGCTGTGGCCCTCGGCGTACTGCTCATCCTTGGCGACCCCGCGCACCAAAACCTCCACGGTTTTGCCTACCCAGCGCCCGTTTCTTTTGAAGCTCCACTCTTTTTGTCGCTCGATCAGGCGTTGTAGCCGCTCCACCTTGACCTCGCGGGGCAAGTCCTGGAAGTGCTTGTAGCTGGGTGTACCAGGGCGCGGGGAGTAGATGAACATGTAGGCGCTGTCGTAGCCAACTTCATCGTACAGGGAAAGCGTTTCTTGAAAGTCTTCCTCAGTCTCGCCGGGGAACCCCACGATGATGTCGGTGGACAAAACCACCTCGGGCATGGCCTCGCGGATGGCCCGGATGCGGTCTAGATACCACTCACGGCGGTACTCTCGAGCCATCCTGCGCAACACCCGGTTGGAACCCGACTGTACCGGCAAGTGAATATAGCCGCAGACCTGCGGGGTCTCAGCCATCGCCGCGACCACATCGTCGGTAAAGTTGACCGGGTGCGAGGTGGTGAACTTCACACGTGGGAGGCCAATCTCCCCGATCTTGCGCAGCAACTCGCCGAACTTGGGGAAGCCCTCTTGGTCATTGCCGTAAGAGTTCACGTTCTGGCCCAGCAAGGTCACTTCGACCACGCCCACGTCTTTGAGAGCTTGAAGCTCCCGCAGAATCAGGTCGGGATGCCGTGAGACCTCTGGGCCGCGCGTGGTGGGCACGATGCAGTAGGTGCAGTGGTGGTTACAGCCACGAATAATGCTCACGAAGGCCGAGAGTGCCCCTTGCGGTGCGGGCGGTAGGTGGTGGGTGAGTTCCTCGCGGAAACTCAAGTCCCAAAAGCGGTTCTTGGCCTCCAGCGCCCGCCCAATCTCGGTGAGCGCACCGGGGCCCAATAGCACGTCCACCTCGAACTTTCTGGCAATCTGCTGGCCCTCCTCGAGCTGAGCCAGACAGCCCATCATCCCCACCATCAGGTTGCGTTTGCCCTTCTCTTTGCGCAATTCGCCCAGAAGGGTACGCACCTTCTCGACAGGCTTGCCGCGCACGGCACAGGTGTTAACGAGAACGAAATCTGCGTCTGTAACGGTGTCTACAAACTCTGCTCCGATGCTTGCCAACTCCGATTTGACCAAATGGGTGTCGTACTCGTTCATCTGACAGCCGTAGGTGATGATGTGTGTTTTCATGCCAACCTCTAAGCCGACCAGAGGGATTCTGGGGCCAAAATATAGGATACGAGGTGAACTCGCTAAAATCCATGGTGGTTTTCGTAAAGACGCTGCCATCCGGGCCGGACTTTGGTTTTTTGAGTTTTGAGCCTTTGCCTTTTGGCTCTCTGCCCTCTGCTCTTAGCATCTTGCGGGGCGATGTAAGCCAAGCCCCTCGAGACACCTCGAGGGGCTTGGTTAGGTTGTAGAAGCTCTTTTATGGTTCTCTAAACTTCATGCCAGAGCCCTCCTAGACCCGCTCTTAGGTCTGGAAAACCGCTCTAGCTGTGGACCTCCTCGTGAATCGAAACGTCTTTGCTCTCGCGCAGCAAGAAGGTTCCCACCACGAAAGTCAGCAGGGCAATAGCGATGGGGAAATAGAGCCCGGCATAAATATTGCCGGTGCTGGCAACCAGCGCCGTAGCGATCAGGGGCAGAAAACCACCGAAATAACCGTTGCCGATGTGGTAAGGCAGGCTTACTGAGCTATAACGAATTTTGGCGGGGAAGCTCTCCACCAAAAAAGCTGCGATGGGGCCGTAGACCATGGTTACTAACAGCACCAGCACGAACAAGCAGACCGTAATCAATACGAGGTTGGGGTCGGCGGCCACCTTGACCACCTTGCCTGCGGCGGTGGTCACTTCTTTTAGTGGCCCTGCCGCACTCTTCATGATCTGGAAGATAGGGATGAAGAGGATAGCTGCGACCAGATTGCCTGCCATCATGATGGGTTTGCGCCCGATACGATCGGAAAGGGCTCCAAAGACGATAAAGAACGGTGTGCCAAATGCCAGCGCGATAGCTACTACCTGGGTGGCCTGCACCAGGGTTAACCCGGCGGCGGTTTGCAGCCAGGAAAGCGCATAGAACTGGCCGGTGTACCACACCACGGCCTGTCCTGCCGCTGCTCCAAACAATACCGTGAGGATAACTTTCCAGTTGGCTCCATTGGCGAAGGCATCCCGCAGTGGGTTGGTGGAGGTTTTGCCGGAGTCCTTGAGGGCGGCGAACAGGGGGGATTCCTTGAGCCGCAGCCGGATGTATAGTGAAAGCGCCAGCAAGATTACCGAGAGAATGAAGGGAATGCGCCAGCCCCAAGCGGCAAAGGCTTCATTGCCTAGGCTCAGGCGGGTAATCAGAATCACCAGCAAGGAGATAAACAGCCCCAGGGTGGCGGTGGTCTGGATAAAGCTGGTGTAGTAGCCGCGCTGCTTGTCGGGCACGTGCTCGGCGACGTAGATGGCCGCCCCACCGTACTCCCCACCCAAGGCCAGACCCTGAATCAGCCGAAAGAGTACCAAGATGATCGGGGCCAGGATGCCAATTTGGGCATGGCTGGGAAGCAGCCCGATCAAGAAGGTGCAAGTTCCCATGATGGAGAGGGTCAGCAAGAAGGCATATTTGCGCCCGATCAGGTCGCCCAACCAGCCGAAGAACACCGCGCCGAAGGGGCGAGCTGCGAAACCCGCGCCGAAGGTGGCGAGGGTCGCCAGTAAGCTGGCGGTGGGGTTGTCGCTGGGAAAGAACACCGGCCCCAGTATGGTGGCGAGGGAACCAAATATGTAGAAGTCGTACCACTCAATGATGGTTCCCACCGAACTGGCGAAAATCACCTGTCGGATTTTGGCGGGGGTTTCGATGGTGCTGCCGATAGCTATTGCCATGTTGCCTCCTAAGTCGAACTGCGAGGTAAAAAGGTCAAAAGGGTAAGAGGTGAAAAGTAAAGACGGGTATCTAACTTTTGACCTTTTATACTTTTCAACTTCTCACCTTCTTTCTCATTCCTCGAGCGTGCTCAAGTCGCCGGGGTCTTTGCCCATTTCCTGGGCTTTCAAGAGGCGGCGTAGAATCTTGCCGCTGCGGGTTTTGGGGAGCTTGTCCAAAAGTATCAGCTCCGAAGGGGTAGCGATAGGGCCTAGCTCGAGTCGAACATGGTGGATGATTTCCTCCCTAAGGGCATCGGTTTTCTCCTTTCCCGTACGCAAAACCACAAAGGCTTTGATGGCTTCACCTTTGAGGAGATCGGGCACTCCGATTACTGCGGCCTCGGCCACGCTGGGGTGGGAGACCAGGGCACTCTCTACGTCGGCAGTACCGATGCGGTGTCCGGCCACGTTGAGCACATCATCAGCTCGGCCCAGCACGCTAAAATAGCCCTCCGGGGTGCGGCTTGCTACGTCTCCGGCGGCATAAACCTGACCAGGAATCTCGTTCCAGTATTGCTGGTAGCGGGCGTGGTTGCCCCAGACGGTGCGCATCATGCTGGGGAAGGGGCGCTTGAGGGCCAACAGGCCCCCGGTGCCCGGTGCGACCTCGAGGCCATCCGCATCTACAACCACCGCGTCTACCCCGGCTAACGGCATTCCTACCAGGCCGGGCCTACCTTCCAGCACTACCGGGGTGCCCAGGGTGGGTGCGCCGAGTTCGGTCTGCCACCAGTTGTCTGCCACAAAGCCGAATTTGCCGCTGTCCATCAGGTGCTCGGTGGCCCACTGCCAGGCTTCGGGGTTCAAGGGCTCGCCCGCCACGCCGATTAAGCGCAGCGAGGAAAGGTCGTGCTGGGCGGGCCAGTCTGACCCAAACTTCATAAACATCCGCACCGCCGTGGGAGCAGTAAACATTACATTGACCCGGTAGCGCTCGACTGCGCTCCAGATGGCTCCAGGATTCGGATAGTCGGGCGCGCCTTCACGTAGGATGCTGGTGATGCCCTCCAAAAGCGGCGCGTAGACGATATAGCTGTGACCCACTACCCAGCCAATATCCGAGGTGGTCCAAAACACCTCGCCATCTTTGAGGTCGAAAAAGCTGCGCAGGTGGTAGGCCGTGCCCACCATAAAGCCGCCTTGCACGTGTACCACGCCTTTGGGCTTGCCGGTGGAACCGGAGGTGTAGAGAATAAAAAGGGGGTGCTCACTGTCTACGGGCACGGCTTCGGTCTCAGGTTTGTGACCCCATAAAATCTCGTTGAAGTCGTGCGTCTTGGGGCCTTCAGGTTTAGGGCCTCCTCGGCAAAACCAGATGATGTCTAGCTCGAGCCCCTCTGTCGCCTGCAACACGATACTTTTGAGGTCAACGGTTTTCCCGCGCCTAAATCCCACGTCCCCCGCGATGACCAGCTTGGCCCCTGCGTCCTGGATGCGTTCGCGCAGGGCTGTGATTCCCAAACCCGCATACACCACGCTGTGAATCGCTCCCAACCGGGCACAGGCCAGCATGGCGATGCAGCCCTCGAGGGTCAGGGGCATATAAATAACGGCCCTGTCGCCTTTCTCGAGCCCCAAACCGCGCAGTCCGGTAGCGAAGCGGGAAACCCGGTCTAGGAGTTCGCCGTAGGTCAGTTTTTGCTCACTGCCATCTTCGCCCAGAAAAATAAGGGCTACCTGGTTGCGCTTAGAACCCCTGGCATGACGATCCAGGGCGTTGTAGGTGATGTTGGTCTGGCCGCCCACAAACCACTGGTGGTCGGGGAAGTTCCACTCGAGCACCTTGCCAAAGGGCCTAAACCAATGGAAATGTCTGGCCTGCTCACCCCAAAATCCTTCCGGGTCTTGCAGGCTGCGGGCGTACTCAGCGGCGTAGTCGGGCATATTGGCTGAGCGGCGCTGAGGTTCTGGTGCACTATAGGTGAGCTTAGACTTGAGCAACCGCTCCAATTCCATAGAGCCTCCCGGACTTAGCAAACAAACGTTAGATTGGGTTTGTGGCTATGATTCCGTAAAACCCCAAAGATGTCAAGGTTTGGGGGGTTGCCAAGCTGCCACAAGCCCCAAGCTAAAAAGGTGAAACTCGTCTGGGACAGCGAAATCGAGAGGTCAAAAACTCCATCCTGGACATGGGGCAGCCTTTAGCTTTTAGTTCTTCACCTTGACCCATTCGCAGCCCCCGGCCTATGCTGCCAATAAACCAGGAGGTTGTATGTCCAATGAACCTATCGAAGCTATGCTCAAGGAGGATCGGGTTTTCCAGCCCTCAGCCGAGTTCAAAATGAGGGCCCGTATCAATACCCTCGAGCAATACCAGACCCTGTACCAAGAGAGCCTCGAGCAGCCCGAAACTTTCTGGGCCAAGGTGGCGGGCGAACTGCACTGGTTCAAGCCTTGGGACGAGGTTTTAGAGTGGAAAGCCCCTGATGCCAAGTGGTTCGTGGGCGGTAAGACCAACCTGGCGTATAACTGTTTAGACCGCAACCTGGCCTTGCACGGTGACAAAGCCGCACTGATCTTCGAGGGTGAGCCTGGCGATTCGCGCACCCTCACCTACCGCCAACTCCACGCTGAAGTCTCCAAGTTCGCCAACGTTCTGAAAAGCTTGGGCGTGAAAAAGGGCGACCGGGTGACGATTTACCTGCCGATGGTGCTCGAGGCTGCGGTGGCCATGCTGGCCTGTGCGCGCATTGGGGCTATTCACAGCGTGGTGTTCGGTGGATTTTCGGCCTCGGCCCTGGCGGATCGCATCAACGATGCCAAATCCTCGGTGCTCATCACTGCCGATGGGGGCTATCGCCGGGGCTCTGCCGTACCGCTCAAGGCCAATGCCGATGAAGCCCTGAGCGACGCACCGAGCATCCAGAAAGTGGTGGTCGTACAGCGCACCAAGCAAGAAGTGCCGATGCAATCAGGCCGTGATGTCTGGTACCACGAGCTGATGGAGAGGGCCGGGGACGACTGCCCCGCCGAGTGGATGGACTCTGAAGACCCTTTGTTCATCCTCTACACCTCCGGTTCCACCGGCAAGCCCAAAGGCGTGTTGCATACTACCGGCGGCTACATGACCTACACCTACCTCAGCGCCCAGTACATCTTCGACCTGCGCGAGGAGGACATCTACTTCTGCACCGCCGATGTGGGCTGGATTACCGGGCATACCTACGTGGTCTACAGCCTGCTTTTGAACGGCGCGACCTCGCTGATGTACGAGGGAGCCCCCAACTGGCCCGATTCCGGGCGCATTTGGCAGATTATTGACAAGTACAAAGTCAGCATCCTCTACACCGCCCCCACCGCCATCCGGGCCTTCATGAAGGCCGGGGACGAATGGCCGGGGAAGGCCAGTTTGAGCAGCCTGCGCCTCTTGGGAACGGTGGGCGAGCCCATCAACCCCGAAGCCTGGATTTGGTACTACAACCTCATCGGCAAGGGGAGGTGTCCCGTCGTGGACACCTGGTGGCAGACCGAGACCGGTGGCATCATGATTACCACGCTGCCCGGTGTTCACCCCATGAAGCCGGGCCACGCCGGAAAGCCCTTTTTCGGCATCCAGCCGGATATCGTTGACACCACGGGTCAGCCGGTTTCCAACCCCAGCGAGGGCGGGCACTTAATCATTCGCCAACCCTGGCCTGCCATGCTGCGCACCGTCTGGGGCGACCCCGAGCGCTTCGAGCGGCAGTATTTCAGCCAATACCCCGACAACTACTTCACCGGCGATGGGGCCCGGCGCGATGCCGAGGGCTATTACCTAATTGTAGGCCGGGTAGATGACGTGCTCAACGTCTCGGGCCACCGCCTGGGGACGATGGAAGTCGAGAGCGCCCTGGTCTCGCACCCCGCCGTAGCCGAGAGCGCGGTGGTGGGCAAGCCCGACCCCATCAAGGGCGAGGGCATCGTGGCCTTCGTGACCCTCAGGATGGGGCAAACCGCCTCCGACGAACTCAACAAGGAACTCAAGGCCCACGTGGTCAAGGTCATCGGGGCCATCGCCCGCCCGGACGAGATTCGCTTCACCGACTCCCTGCCCAAGACAAGATCGGGCAAGATCATGCGACGTTTCCTGCGACAGATTGCGGCGGGGGAGACGGAGATCAAGGGGGATACGTCTACGCTCGAGGATCGGGGCGTAGTGGATCGGCTTAAGCAGGGACAGTAAGGCACAAAGCGTTGGTCAGCAAAACTTTACTGGCGTAAGCGCCAATCTAGCTTATAGACGGTTAGGCTAAGCAAAGCAACCGCCCATACAACCAATACCAGTACCGAAATCGGTGAGATTGAGGTTCCATTAAGTATATTTGTAAGGAGCGCTGAAGCATGTGTAGTTGGGAGTGTTAATACAACATACTGTAAAAACAATGGCAGATTATGGATGGGATAAAAGATTGGTGTTGCGTAAGAGAGTACGTAAACAAGGATATTTGTAATGAGAGCGGCCTCTCCTGGGCCTCGACTTAATATCCCTACTAGAAGCCCAATGCCTGCTACTGAAAGAGAGCCTAGTATGAGGATTGGTATCAACCATAATGTTATTTTTATTTTGAAACCGAATACTAATATTGCAATAATGAACAGCAGAAGGGCACTGAGCAAATTCAAGCTTAAGCTTGTGCCAAGTGTTCCTGAAATAAAAATTAGTTTGCTGATGGGTAATGTGGCGTACAGTTCGTACTCGCCTCGGGCGCGTTGTGAAGCGAACGATTGACCAAAAAGGTAGATCGAGTTCAATATCACACTTGCGGTGATTGCTCCACTCAATATACGAGCCTGAGCACCAATGTCCGAGACTAAGCTGCTAACGAAGAAAAGCAATATAAAAGGAAACAGAATACCAGATAAAAGCAGCCAGAGTAAGCCATCACTCATGGTCATACCTAAAAACCGTACTTTGACAAGGGAAAGGAAAACCCTCATATACTCGCGCTTTCCTCTGCAAAAACTATTTCTTCCAGGGAAGCAGCTCGTATGGATACCTCTGCTGCTCCAGCCTTTATGAAGGAGTCCAACTCCTTGAGAACGCTACTAACAGAGTTCTCTGCGATTAAGGTTTGATAGTGGCCTGGCGAAACTTGCCGCCATTCATCGTTGCTATGGGGTTGTTGATCAGCTATCACGGTACAAATAAGTAAGGGGGAGTGATTACGTCTAAGTTCTGCAATAGCTCCTTGAGATACTACTTGTCCCTTCCTGAGGATTATGGCCTGGTCTATAACAGGCTCTGCCTCCCTGATATCGTGTGTGACGAGTAAAATAGTAGGCTTATACCTTTTCTTGAAAGCTTCTAGCGCTGACCATAATTTATGGCGGTTGGTTACATCTAAGCCAGCGCTAGGTTCATCCAGCACTAAAATCGGTGGCTTGAAAGAAAGTGCAGTGGCAACAAGAGTGATTCTTGCTTGCCCGCCAGACATATACCAAATTAGTTTCTTCTCAATTTCGCCTATCCCGAGCAGTTCAACTACTTCCTCACGTGCTTTACGTAAGGTCTGTCCCCAATAACCTTGTGTAACTAAGGCAAACTCAATCAGGTCTCTTCCAGTTAGCCCTGGAAAGTAAGGGATCGTTTGGGGAACGTAGCCTATGGGAACTGCATTTTTCCCAGCATTGTCAACGGTGATACCGTTGATGGTGATAGAGCCTCGAGTGGGCCGCAGCAAGCCTACCAGAAGTCGGGAAAGCGTGGTTTTCCCTGATCCATTAGGCCCGAGGAGGCCGTAACAATGGCCTCCTCGTAGCTCAAGGTTGATCGCCTTCAGGGCGGGTTCTCTACTACGGATGTACTGTTTCCAGACATCTTCAACGGCGACCATAAAGTTGATTACGCTGATTCCAATAGGGCATTGGCTTCTCGGTTGATGATTGCAATCATTTGCCCTGTCATCAACACATCAATCAGTACAGATGTGGCCCTCCAAATCTCCCACTGGATAACTTTATTACTAATCAACGGACCTTGATAAATAGCTTCAAGGTGTTTTGATGCGCTCACCAACCTACTGTTAAAAACCTCGAGGAGAGCGGCAGGATTACCTGTAGCGGCGGCCTTCTCGACCTCTTCTGCGCTTTTCACAAGGTCAGGGATCAGGTTTTCGGCACTCCAACGCTGGAGCGATTCGTGTAAGTTTACTGACCGGAGCGCGTGCTTTTCCTTCTCTGACGCTCCACGGTTAGGGTCTATATTCATGACCGTAGCATAGTGATTAACCGCTATTTTACATGCTTCCAAAGCTGCTTCGACATGGGAGCTAACCATTGTAGGAGCACGAAGTTCAACTGCGCTAATCGCAGAAAGAATAGACCTCAAGCTATTAGCTAGAGAAGCTGAACCCTGCTCAACTTCATACTCCGTCAATGCTTCAAGCGAGAGCCCGATAGGAGTTTCTCCGAGGGTTCGACCCAGTTGACCTCCACCTCCACCGCCATTACAAATCTGACTCATGCCCGTGCCTCCTTAACGCTATGAAGCATCACCTTTTCTTGTATACCTGCTGATATCCAGAAAGTGTCCAACGGAGTCACATCATTCAAAACAGCAGCTACCGTGCCAAAAATCTGTGCCTCAGCTAGGCCACTTACCGTTTTGCGGATAGTCTCTAATAAGTTCTTGTCATTTGCGCTTTTCAAGGTTTCCATGACAGCGGCTAGTTGATTTCGCAGAGAAAGAATTGATTCGCTGGGTTTAGCAGCTTTAGTCCAAGTTGCTATCTCTGCCCATATGTCGGGGCGATTAAGTAACGACTGGCTAGCCACTTTTTCCGAAAAGAACCGGTCGTAGTCAAACTCTCTCAACCAGTTTTTTGCTTCCTCAGTAATCTTGGCCGGGCGCAACAAGGACAGGGCCTTATCATAGTTGCCTATTGACCTCTCGAGGTGATAGGTAGCCGCCCTAAGATGTACTTTCACTTCTTGGGCGCTACCAAATTGTTCCAACTGATAGGCTGCAAGTGATAGTTGAGCAGAGGCCAAATATTGTTCTCCAGCGGCAACCTTCATGGATGAGTTCTTCGTGTCCATCTGCAGGTCATCATCCGTAGGTACTATTTTGTTACAGGCTTGAGACATTTATGTACCACCTCCTGTGGCTCTGACCTTCCTTGAGCCAAAATCATTGTGATAGTCCAAGGTCGTGGATGCCAGAGTGAATCCCCTGGTTACGTATGGGTGTTTCTCCTACTTGCCCCATTCTCGGCAACTCTCGAGCAATCCAAAGTAATACAGTGGTATCTGTGTAGTGCGCCCCTGAAATGAGACCATAGGCTAAGAGAGCTTGTGGTTGATTTT
>JADMIM010000022.1 GCA_015478585.1 Thermaceae bacterium
GCCAAAAGCGCCAAGGTTGCTCATCAATATGCCGTTTTATTGGGCTGCGTAATTCCGCATAATCTTTTAGGAAGCGGTACAGACGCTCGACTTTCTGAAGAGAAGTCTCCTGCATAGTTCAATCCTATAACTTTGAATATAGAGCTTCGGAGGAATCCAAGCTGTTCATTTGCTTAATATGCTGACCCATGTAAAACCCATTCTGAGAATATTGAGAATATACTGATTGCATAAAGTTGAATCCATTGGAATCTAGTCGAAAAAACCAATCTGCTCGAGCCTTTCATACGCCGCCACCGTACCGCTTTTGTATGCCTGGTGGGCTGGTGGCATGGTTTGCATGGCCTTCCGCAGGGCTGCTCGGCGTTCGGCTGAATCGGCTACGTTCTCGATTGGCACAACATAGACCCGGATCAGAAACCAACTGCGCCCCAGCTCTGGCATCGGCAAGGTAATTTGGCGCTCGGTGCGGAAGTAAACTTGTTGGCCCTCGAGCACCTTTGGTCGGTCTGGATGGGCCGATAGGGAAGGGTCGAAGCTCAGGCTCCAGACATGGCGCATGAACGGCCCTTTCTGGCTCATGGCTGTGGTGAGGTTGGCTTGGGCGGCTTGTAGCTTGTCGCTGTGCGGCACCGGGGCGTGAATCTCGGCAAAGCTGCGCCCGATTTTGTGCAGGGGGTTCCAGTTGCTGGGAAAGCAGACCCACAGCGCCTCGAGCCGGTGTCCCTTCATCAGCACCAAATCCTCTTGCACTGATAGGGCCAGCGCCAGGGCAGAGTCCTTTGCTTCCTGGCCAAACGCCTCGAAATGGCTTTGGTAGTGCTCGGGGTGCTCTTGGGCCAAGCGGTTTGCCAGATGCGCCAGCGAGGTCTGGATCGCCACCGGGTCGGCCCAAGGAGCCTCGAGGCTCGTCCAGGGCAAGCCAAACTGCTCCCGTTTGGCTTGCAGATACCTGGGGTATTCGCTATCGAGCCGGAAGACTGGCCCCTCGAGCCGTACCAAATCGGGTCTTATCCGGTGGTCGCTAGAAACCGCGAAAGACACTTGAGGCTCAGGCAACATTAGCTTTGATTGTAGTGGGTATGATGCGGGCTATGAACACTGGAGAAACCGCACCGGCTTTCAACCTCCCCGACCAGGAGGGCAAAAACCACCGCTTGAGCGACTATAAAGGCAAATGGGTGGTGCTCTATTTCTACCCCAAGGACGACACTCCCGGCTGCACCAAGGAAGCCTGCAATTTCCGCGATGAGAAGGGGCGCTTGGAGGAGATGGGCGCGGTGGTGCTGGGGGTGAGTGCTGACGACGTGAAAAGCCACGGCGAGTTTCACGGCAAATACGGCCTCAACTTTCCCTTGCTGGCCGACCCCAGCACCGAGATGATCAAAAAATATGGGGCCTGGGGCAAGAAAAACATGTACGGCAAAGAGTACGAGGGCATCCTGCGCCAGACCTTCTTAATTGACCCCCTGGGCCACATCGCCAAAGTCTGGGAGAAGGTCAAGCCCGACGAGCACGCGGTTGAGGTAGCCCAAACGCTGGGTGAGCTACAAAAAGCCTGAACCCGGTATCGTGTAGGGGCGAACCTGGTGGTCGCCTCTCATCTATGGAAAACCTCGAGACCTTCAAACAAGCAGCCGCTATTGCGGCGGTCAGACACCTCGAATCGGGCATGGTGGTGGGTCTGGGCACGGGCTCCACGGCCAAATATGCGGTGCTCGAGGTGGGCCGTAAGCTGCGTGCGGGCGAATTGCGGGATGTGCGGGCGGTTCCCACCTCGGAAGCTACGGCCAAGCTCGCTACCGAGCAGGGAATTCCACTGCTCGAGCTAGACCCCTACGGTGTGGACGTAGCCATAGACGGAGCCGATGAGATAGACCCCGGCCTCAACCTCATCAAAGGCTTGGGTGGAGCCCTTTTGCGCGAGAAAATCGTCGAGCAGACCGCGCGGCTTTTCGTGGCGGTGGCCGACCACACCAAGCTGGTCGAACGGCTGGGGCGTGGGTTTTTGCCCCTGGAAATCGTGCCGTTTGGCTATAAGGTCACGCTCAAGCGGCTCGAGCCCCTGGGCGAGCCCCAATTCTGGCTGAAAGACGACCAGCCGTTTGTTACCGATGGGGGAAACTATGCGGTCAAGATGCGGGTAGCGCCCATCCAAAACCCCGCCGAACTCCATGCCCGGCTCAAAGGGGTGGTGGGCGTGGTGGAAACCGGCCTATTCCCTGGAATGGCGAAGAAAGCCTATGTGGCTGGTGAAAACGGCGTTCGAGCCATGAGCCTTTAGAATAGCGTATAATCATTTCACGAACAGAATATCGTGAATCTCAGTACAAACTGGGCTCAACTTGCCGAGCCTGCTGAGCAAATGAAGGCTCTTGGTATCAACTCGAGCTGGCCTTGATACCCTCTACCGCCTGGGGGTTCTCGAGCGCCGACAAATCGCCGGGGTTTTGCCCCAGGAAAGCCGCTCGAATCACCCGCCGCATGACCTTGGCGTTGCGGGTCTTGGGCAGGTCGGCCACGAAGAGGATTCGCTCGGGCTTGAGGGCTTTGCCCAAGCGGTTAGCGATGGTTTCGTTGACAGATTTTTCGAGCTCGAGGCCCTCTTTTTGCCCCGGTTTCAGCACCACGAACACCAGCACTGCCTCACCCTTGACCTGGTGGGGAACCCCGATGGCGGCGGCCTCCTTCACGGCAGGGTGTTCTACTGCCGCACTCTCGTATTCGGCAGGCCCCACCCGCTTGCCCGCGATCTTGAGGGTGTCATCGCTGCGGCCCTGGATAAACCAGTGCCCCTCCTCGTCTATGAGCGCCCAGTCGCCATGAACCCAAATATTGGGAAACCGGCTCCAATAGGCCTCGAGGTAGCGCTCCGGCGCGTTCCAGAAGCCCTTGGTCTGGCCCGGCCAGGGGGCCAGGACAGCCAACTCTCCCACTTCGCCCCGCACCGGCTGGCCCGCCGCGTCCAAAACCTCGGCCCGAAGGCCCGGAACTGCCGTGTTGAAGCCCATCGGCTTGATGGGCCGCCAAGGCGTGCAGCCCAGGATGCCCCCGCCGATCTCGGTACCGCCGGAGTAGTTGATAATCGGCAGTTTGCCCTGGCCCACGGTATTGAAAAACCACAAATAGGGTTCTGAGTTCCAGGGTTCGCCGGTAGAGCCCAGCACCCGCAAGCTGGAAAGATTGTTCTGCTGCACGGGTTCGCTTCCATAGGGCAGCAAAGCCCGCACCAGGGTAGGGGAGAGGCCCAGGTGGGTTACGCGGTGCTTCTCGCACAGCGCCCACAGCCGCTCGGGGCCGGGATAATCGGGGGCTCCCTCAAAGAGCACCACGCTTGCACCCAGGGTCAGAGCGCCCAGAATGGCCCAGGGCCCCATCATCCAGCCCATGTCGGTGAACCAGAACAGCCGTTCGCTAGGGCGCAAATCGAAGCACTGGGCCAGGTCTTGGGCAGCTTTGATGGGAAACCCAGCATGGTAGTGCACGGTGCCCTTGGGTTTGCCGGTGGTTCCGGAGGTGTAAATCAGCATGAAGGGTTCCATGCTGTCCAGGGGGACGGGGGAGGGGGGACGAGGAACGGGCTGGCTGGGCCAGGAGAGTTCGTTCTCGAGCAGCCCGGCATCGCCGAAACGTCCCACTACCAGAAGGTTTTCCACGCTGGGGGAGAGCTTGGCGGCCTCTCGAGCGTTGGCCAGCAGGTTGACCCGGCTGCCCCGGCGAAAAAAGCCGTCGGCGGTAATCAGCAGCTTGGCTCCGGCATCGTTCAATCGAGTGGCGGCGGCCTCGGGGGCGTAGCCCGAGAAAATCGGCACCAATATTGCGCCCAGGCCAGCTACCGCCAGCGCAGCCACGGCGGTTTGCGGCAACATCGGCAGGAACAAGCCCACCCGGTCGCCCTGAGCGATGCCCAGGTCGCGTAAGGTTTGCATGGCTGTCCCGACTTCTACGGCGAGTTCGGCGAAGCTCAGGGTCTGGCTCGAGCCGTCTTCTCCTTCCCAGACCAGCGCGGCTGCCTCCGCTCGCTGGGCCAAATGGCGAAATACCGCGTTGTGGGCGAGGTTGAGCTGACCGCCCAGGAACCACTGCGGCCACTGCGGGCCACGCGGCAGCTCGAGCACTTGGGTATAGGGCCTGCTAAACTCGATTCCCAGCAGCTTTAAAGTGGCATCCCAGAAGGCTTCGGGGTGGGTGATGCTGTAGGTGTAGAGTTCCTCGAAACTCTTTAGCTCGAGGCGGCCTAGCAGGGCTTCGACATGACTTCCCCGGCGATACTCTTCCGACGGAAACCAGATGGGTTGACTCATAGGGCTAGTGTACTGTTGGCTGCCAGGGGTGAGTGCTAAACGCTAAATGCCAAGGGTAAAAACGTCGAATGTCCAAGGCCGAAAGCTAAAGGCTTAAAGCCAACAACCTAAAAACACCAACCCCGTCCCAGACGGTGTTTCCTGATGGGGCAATTAGGCTGTCCTGGTGTAGCTTTAAGGCTCTTTGCATTTCGCTTTTAGCCTTCGGCGTTAGTCGTCCGGCCTTTAGCCCTCAGCGTTTTTTAAATAGCCCAAACAGACCTTTGGATTTGTTTTTGTCCTTGACCTCGGTGGGGGCTTCGCTGGGTTGGGGCTCGGGGGTGCGGACGGCCTTGAGGAAGGCCTGCGGGGTGGCCCGAATGGCGGGGTCTTTGGCGAGTAGATTGCGCACGATGCGGTCGAGGCTAGGCGGGAGGTTGGTGGGGGCGGGGAGTTTGTGCATGTGGGCGTAGGTTAGCTCTTCCAGGTTTTCGCCTACAAAGGGCCGCTTGCCCACCAGCAATTCGTAGGCCATCACCCCGAAGGAATAAGCATCGGATTCGGGGCCACTGGCCCCCCCAGCGAAGAGTTCTGGGGCCATGTAAAAGGGGCTTCCGGCCCGCTCCATGGGCTTGGGATTTTCTCGAGTTTTGGCCACCCCGAAGTCACCCAGCTTGAACAACAGGCCGTCAATGAAGATGTTGGAAGGTTTGATGTCCTGGTGGATGATGCCGCGCTCGTGCAGAAATACCAGGGCCTGGGCAATCTGGCTCAGACATTCCAGGGCTACCTCGCGGCTCAGAGGACCTTTTTTTAAGCTGTCCTCGAGGGTGCCTTCCTCGAAGTACTCAATGGCTAAAAAAGCCCCCTCGCCTTCCGGCCTGCCGGAAAGCCCCCGCACCAAGTTGGTGTGGTTGAGCGTCAGCGAAAGGGCTACCTCCTGGGCGAAACGCTCGGCCATCACCCGGTCTTCGCGCACCTCGCGGCGGGGTACTTTGAGGGCCACTTTGGTTCCGTCGGGGCCGTGGGCTAGATATACCTGCGAACTACGCCCCAGACCCAACAGCATCTCGAGCCGGAAGTTTTGGCGGGCTAGCCGACGATAATCCATGAAAACCTTACAGCCTCCAGTAAATCACCCAAGTCCCCTAAAGGCTCAGGCTTTGCCCACTTTCCAGGGCTTTGCCGCCAATGCCCAGCCGTGCAGCCCGCTCTACGAAGGCCACCCCGTCTTGCACGATGGGCGCAAAGGTGTTGTAGTGAATCGGCACCACCTGCTTGGGCTTTAGCCACTCGAGGGCCTTGAGGGCATCGTCTGGCCCCATGGTGAAGTGGTCGCCGATGGGCACCAGGGCCAAGTCCAGGTCGTACTCGCCGACTAGATTGAGGTCGGAGAATAGTGCGGTATCGCCCGCGTGGTAGATGCGTTTGCCACCGAGTTCGATGAGCACACCCATAGGATTTCCGCCGTAGGTTCCGTCGGGGAAAGACGAGGTATGCCAGGCCGGGAACCACTTGAGCCAGCCGCCCTTGAACTTATAGGTGCCCCCGGTGTTCATGCCCAGAGTTTGGGGTGCGCCCAGGTTCTGCGAATGACCGGTAATTTCGGGGCTCGAGACCAGCGTGGCCCCCTTTTTGGATAGAGCCACACTGTCGCCCCAGTGGTCGCCGTGGGCGTGGGTGACCACTACCCAATCAGTCTGGAGTTCATCTACGCTAAGGGCTCCCTTGGGATTGCCGGTGAGAAAAGGGTCAATCACCATGGTGCTCTCGCCATCGCTCAACCAGACCGCAGAATGTCCCAGATAACGCACTTCTAACATGGTTGGCCTCTCCTATACATTTTCAGTATATCGCCGTACAAGACTCGAGCCGGTGTTGGTGGGACACTTTTTAGCTGCCGAGCTGCTCGAGGGTACGGCTCACGGTGCGCTCGAAGGCGGCTTCGGCCATCCGCCGCAGGGCCTTGCCGCCCCACTTTTCTCCCTCTGGAAGCCGGGCGTGGATGCGCAGGTTCAGGGTGTACTGGATACCCCCTGCCACTATCTGCCCCAAACCGCTCAACTCCGCCCAGAACTGAGGCTCGCCATCAGCAGGCATCTGGGGCCAAACCAGCAGTCTCGCCAGGCCCTCTTCCTCCTGGACGATACGGCTTCTGAAAGGGAATTGGATTTCCCCCAGCAATGGAATCTCAGCCCGCAGCTCCCCCGATAGTTGCGTGCCCCAGCGTTCCAGGCGACCAAAGGGGGGTTTCCCACCAAAAACCCGCTCGGGCTCGAGCAGATGAGCCGGAGGTTCGGGCAGCAAGAGTTGGAAAGTCTTCTCGAGGGTCATAAGCTCAGAATAAGAGACCGTCAGCCCAAAAAATAAAACCACGTCCCAGACGGTGTTTCTTGATAAGGCGATTGTGCCGTCCTGGTGTAGCTTTTTGGCTCTTGGTATTTTTCCCTTGGCCTTCGGCGCTCGACCTTACTCGTTCGACAGTCTTTAGCTCTCTGCTATCAGCGTCTTGCGTTTAGCATATAACTTATCCCTTCTGGCCCCTCAGTTCACCCATTCCACACGCACCTGCCCGGCTTGCACCAGTTGTTCCATTTCCTCGTCGCTGGCGTTGCGTAGCCGGGAAAGCTGGCTGAACTCGCTGGTCGCGCTGGCAAGCCCAACCCGTACCACCAACAACTCCTCGCTCTCGGCCTTGCCGATGCGCCAGACCAAATGCGAACCCAGCCGCTCGAGCAAATCTTCCATAGGACTAGGGTACAAGGTGGGGGTTCAGGGGGCAATGGATAAGCCTGGCTGGGTTTTGGAAAACCTCTGCCCGAGCCTCCAGCCCTGTCGTATGCTAGACCTCGTGGAAGCCATCGTGCTTGCTGGGGGTAAACCCAGCGACCCCTTAGCCCAGCGCTTCTCGGTAGCGGCCAAGACCTTAGTACCCTATAAGGGACGGCCCTTGGTTGAATACACCCTGGAATCCCTCACCCAGTCGGGGCTCGAGGTCATATTCGTGGGGCCAAAGGCCAGCCTCTACCCTTCGCCCAAACAGTCGCTGCCCGACCGGGGCGGCATCATCGAAAACCTCGAGGCCGGTTTGGGGGTAGCCAGCGCTAACCAGGTTCTGGTGGCTACCGGCGATATGCCCTTCCTGACCCCCGAGGCCGTGCGCTGGGTGCTGAACAACGCACCACAGGCCGGATTCGTGTACTGCGTGATTGCCAAAGAAACCATCGAAAAACGCTTCCCTGGAATGCGCCGCACCTATGCTAGGGTGCGCGAGGGCTCGTTTACCGGGGGAAACATCGTCCTGATAGACAAAGCGCTCTTTTATAGCGCCCTGCCGCTCTTGAAGCGGGCGCTGGCTTTGCGCAAGCAGCCCCTGGCCCTGGCCCAGATGGTCGGATTTGGCACCTTGCTGCAAGTGGTTCTGGGCCTGGCTGCAATTCCTGGCCTCGAGACCAGAGTTTCGCAGATTCTGGGGGTTCCGGCCCGTGCCCTAGTGACCCCCTACGCCGAGGTCGGGGTGGATATTGATAAGGAAGAGGATCTGGTTTGGCTCGAGGAGCCGCCGAGCGCAAAGAGTAGTCAGTAGAGCCTGGACAAGGCAATTATTTTTCTCTTTCCAGCCTGCACTCACCTCATGGGGTAAACTGGCTCTTAGAACATGCGAACTATACGCGATTTACGTCTAGCTGGCCTGATTGCCTATCTGGCTGCCTTGATTGCTGGGTTGCTGGCTTCGGGGTTGTTGCATTTGCTGTTTGGTCGCCGGGGGATGTTTGGTTGGGAGGGCATCAACTTCTTCGGGCTGCTCGAGGGGTTGTTGTTCTTGATCGTGTTTACCCTCTCACTCTGGATTGCCAAGCGTGCGGTCAAGGTCACGACCACCACCTTGCTCTCGGCGGGTCTGTTCGTGCCGACCTCGGCCCGCAAGATGGCTCGAGCGGTTCCGGTCATCAACGCCCTACAGTCGTTTGAGGGCAACATCGCGGTGCTCCTGGAGCACAACCAGCCGGTGGGCATTATCGGGATTGCCGACTCGCTAGTGCCCTGGGACGAGGCCCCGGTGGTTTCGGGCCAGACTGCTGCCAGCGAACTCGGCTCGCTGTTTCGTCAGCACCAAATTGTGTTTGTAGCCGATGGGAACCGGGTTCATGGCATGATTACCCGCGAGCGCTACTTCAAGTATCTAGGGGCCAAATGAAAAGCGCCCTATCCGGCTGGTGTGCTCAGGTACAGTAGATAGATTTCTTGCAGAAGTCGCCGATAGCCAATAGCTACCTCCGAAATAACTGCTCGAGATGGGCTTATACCAAGCTCACTCATGTAGCCGGTGGGCCTAGTGCGTTGCGGCTACTTGAGCAGAGCTATTATGAAAACCGCTCTAGGGTCAATTGCTGCCTAGGCGGTGACCGGAATATGCTTGGAAAGTTTGGCGATAAAGTTGGCCTTGGGAGCCGCACCAACCATCACTTCTACCGGCTGGCCGCCTTTGAACAGGATGATGGTGGGAATGCTCATGACCCGGAATTTCATGGCGGTTTGGGGGTTAGAATCCACGTCCAGCTTGGCAACGGTGAGCTTGCCATCGTAGTCCTTGGCAATATCCTCGAGCACCGGGGCTACCATCCGGCAGGGGCCGCACCACTCGGCCCAGAAGTCCACCAACACTAAGTTGTTGTCCTTGAGGGTCTGGTCGAAGTTGGTATCGTTTACCTCAACAGGTTTTGCCATATCAAAACACCTCTCAAGCTCCCACTCTAGCACCACAGCTAGGGCTAGCAGGGTTCTAGTACACTTTTTATAGTGCAAAGAATGGCCTTGCTGGGTACGCCGGAATACATAACCGCCCTCAAGCTCTGGCAAAAGGGGGAGTTCTGGGAAGTTCACGAGGCCCTCGAGCCCCTCTGGATGCGGCTTTCCGGGCCAGAGCGCGAGCTTACGCAGGGAATTATCCTGCTGGCCGCCGCACTGCACAAAGCCGCCTCGAGCCCCACCGGTGGTTGGCGCAACTTTCATAAAGCCTTGCGGCATCTGGACGGGCTTTCCGATGGGTTTGCTGGGGTGCGGGTAGTAGCACTGATCAATGAAGTAAGGAGGGCCTTGGAAAACCCTCCTTATCCACCGAAATTTCCTGTTCTGTAGGGGTTGGATTATTTTTTGGTCGCGTCCTCGAGGGCCGCCCCTGGAGCGTTGTGCATTACCGACTCGATCCCGTTTTCCATTGCACTCGAGCTGGAATACATCTCGCTGCGCCCAATCTCGAGGCCGTTGGCCGCTTTGAGAACAAAATAGGGGCTACCGTCTTTGGCCGTGTGCTTCTCGAAATGGGCAGCGATGGCGGAGTTTTTCTTAACCGACTCGATCCCGTTTATGGCACTTTCATGGGTTTTGTACATCTGGCTGGTGAGAATTGCCTGACCGTTGCCCGCGTGCAGGTTAAACATAAATTCCCCGTTATGACTGTGCTTGAGTACAAACTTGCCTGCCATGAACACCTCCTGAAGTTTTGGATTTGACCCAAAACACTATACCCCTAGGGGGTGGCCGTAGGCCATACCGGCTCGCACGGGCAAAGCCCGGCCCTGTGGGCCTAGTGCTCGCACGGGCCAAGCCCGGCCCTGTGGGCCTAGTGCTCTGCCCGTAACCTAGAGGGGAACCAACGTCAATGAAGACTGCGATAATCTCCTATTATTAGAGCGGTTTTCGAAAAGAATCTTGGGGTAGCCTGGGCCTATTTACTGTGCTCATCTGAGCAGAGAACCGCGATAAGACTTGGCTTATGCAATTCTGAGCACCCTGTGTTATGCTATTTGCGTAATAAAAAGGAGGTTTTACTGATGATTACTCGAGTCACCCATGCCACCTGCTATGTCCGCGATGAGGAAGAGGCCCTGAAGTTTTACCGCGACGTGCTTGGTTTCGAGGTAAGCAACGACTCCTCGATGGGCGAAAACCGCCGCTGGCTCACGGTGAGCACGCCGGGTCAGCGGGACTTCGAGCTGGTGTTGTACAACCCCTATACCTGGCTCGAGGGCGAGGCCCAGCAAAAAGCCTTGGGGCAGATTGGCAGCCAGGCCATGACGGTCTTGGCCACCGACGACATGGACGGCCTCTACGCCAAACTCAAGGCGCACCGCGTCAAGCTTGATACCGAAATCGGCCAGCAGCCTTGGGGACGCGACTTATCTTTCCGCGACCTCTACGGCAACGCCATTTACGTAGTGGAACCGTCCAAAGGATAGGCCGCAGGGTGATGGTGGGCCCAGAGCTAAAGTCAAAGACAAAAATGCAAAGAGCCTTAAAGCTACACCGGGACAGCCTAATTGCCCCATCAAGAAACACCGTCTGGGACGGGGTTAGTGTTTTTAGGTCGTTGGCTTTAAGCCTTTAGCTTTCGGCCTTGGACATTCGACGTTTTTACCCTTGGCGTTTAGCTCTCTGTCCTCTGCTCCTTAGCTCGGTGCTTCCCGCCTTCCACGGCGTAAACTGGATAGGTGAATGCCTATGTTTACAGCTATCGCGGGGGGTTGATCGAAAACCGCCACCGAGTTTCCCTGGCTATCGTCAACCCTGCGGGAAACCTGCTGGCCTATGCTGGAAACCCCGAGCTAGCCGCACATATGCGAAGTTCGGCCAAGCCCTTTCAGGCCCAAGCCCTGTATCAAACCGGGGCCACCGGGAAATTCGGCCTCACCCCCGAAGAACTGGCCCTGACCTGTGCCTCCCACGATGGAACCTTGCGCCACCTCGAGGTGGTGCGGGGCTACCTCGAGAAAATCGGGCTGGGGCCGGAATGCCTGGCTTGCGGAGCCCATCTGCCCTTCAACCGTGAGGCCAGGGCGGCCCTGGAAAAAGCCGGTGAGAAACCCACCGTGCTGTACAACAACTGCTCGGGAAAGCACACCGGAATGCTGGCGGCGGCCTTGGCGATGGGGGCCGAACCCAAAGGCTACGAGCAACCCCAGCATCCTGTTCAACAACTCAACCTCCAGACCCTGCGCGATTTGTCGGGAATCAACACCATTCCCTACGGCGTGGATGGATGCAGCGTCCCAACCTTTGTGCTGCCTCTGGCCCCGGCTGCGCGGATGTTCGCGCTGTTAGCCAAACCTCTAGCCGCACCGGAAAAATACCAGGTGGGCCTCGAGGCGGTTTATCAGGCCATGCAGGCCCACCCCGACCTGGTGGCGGGGCCGGGCGCAATAGATACCGTGCTGATGCAGAAAATCCCCTACCTCGCGGCCAAACGCGGGGCCGATGGCTACTACGGCCTGGCCCTGCGCGAGAGCAAGTGGGGGCCCATAGGGGTCACGCTGAAGGTCGAGGACGGCTCTCAGACCGCCCGCGAACCCGCCGTAATCCAGTTGCTGGAGTTGCTGGGGGCACTCTCGCCGGAAGAGCCGCTGGAGTGGCGCAGCTCACCGGTCAAAAACGTGCGGGGCCTCGAGGTCGGGCACTACCAGGCCAAGCTCGAGCTGAGCTGGGTTTAGAACGGCCCGGACATAACAAGTATATTTGCCGGGCCTGTCTGAGCCAAGAACCGCGATATTCTGGCACGGTCTATCGCAAAGGTAGCTAGGGGCGCTAAACTTTAGAGCGTGAACGGCGAGTTTGTCCAGGAAGCGGTGGCCCGCCCGCCGCTGGTGCTGGGCGTAGACCCACGCCCCGAGCTACACGGCCAAAACCCCCTAGAGCATATCCGTAGCTATACCCTCGAGCTGCTCGAAGCCTTGGGTTCAAAAATCTGCGCGGTCAAGTTCCAGGCCGCTTTTTTCGAGGCCATAGGGCCACAGGGCTTTGCCCTGATGCATGAACTGATAGCCGGGGCCAGGGTTTTATCCGTCCCGGTAATCGTAGATGCCAAGCGCGGGGACATTGGCTCGACGGCGGAGGCTTATGCACGGGCTTACTTAGGGGCGTATCCGGGCTCGGCCCTGACGGTGAATCCGTATCTGGGCGAGGACGCGCTCGAGCCCTTTTTCAGCGCAGCCAATCGAAATGGTGGGGCGGTGTTCGTGGTGCTCAAGACCTCTAACCCCGGCTCGGGACTGTTCCAGGACCTACCGACCTCCAGCGCAAAGCTGGTGTATCAGGTCATAGCCGAATATCTGGCCCAACAGGCCGAGAAATACCGGGTGGGTGAATGGAGTCGTATCGCTGCCGTGGTCGGAGCCACCTACCCCCAGCAAGTTCACTCTCTGCGGGCTCTGATGCCGCATTCGCTCTTTCTGCTGCCAGGGCTGGGGGTTCAGGGTGGTGAGATTATGCTGGGTGGAGGGCTGCTCAACTCGGCCTCGAGGTCGCTGTATTACCCCGGCGGCAAACCCGACCTAGACGGGGCAATTCGGCAGGCACAGACCTATCTCGAGGCCCTCAAGGAGAAGGCTTGATAGTGCCCAAGCACCCTCCGCTGCTCGAGTTCGCCTTAACCATTCGACCCTGGCCGAGTGCTACAAAACCACCGCCTTCGACGGGATAAACCGGCTCTCGAGCTAGATGTTCTCAGCCACCAAACCACATCCGTTGTCATTCTGACCCTGAGCCTAGCCGAAGGGGAAGAATCTGATGCGCTGTAAAGCCCGTCACGCATCGGTCATGTTAGAGCGCTCTTTATATAAATTTAGCTAGTGGCGGTCACAAGAACTACGTTCCAGATTGACAGTTGGCTCTGCTCCCAGGTTAGCCGCAGAGCGGCTATGGCCTACGGCCACCCCCTCCAGGTTAGCTCGGGTAGCCGCTTTGCGGCTATGGCGCGGTGCGCCACTCCGCCCCGCAGAGCACTAGGCCCACCTGTTCCGGCAAAGCCCAGGTTACGGGCAGAGCCCGTATGGCCTACGGCCACCCCCTTGGGCGCTGTGCGCCTGTAACGGGCCGGGCTTTGCCCGTGCGAGCACTAGGCCCACAGGGCCGGGCTTGGCCCGTGCGAGCGGCTATGCGCTACGCGCGCCCCTTATCAGAGTCAACGTCAATGAAGGGCGCGATAGGGCATCAGATTCTTCGTCGCGAAGGGCGCTCCTCAGAATGACAAGGGTGGTGATTTTGTGATTTTGGGCGGGCCGCGTTGTGAAATAATAGCTCACCCATGCCGGACGCTACTTTACCCGTTTATGCAGCTCTGCCCCACCTGCGGGCTGTGCTGGCTGATCATCTCACCATCATCTTAGAAGCTCCGCCGGGTGCCGGGAAAAGCACGGTAGTGCCGCTGGAGCTTCTGGGGGAATCCTGGCTGAAGGGTCAGAAGATTTTGATGCTCGAGCCCCGTCGTCTGGCGGCTCGGGCGGTTGCCAACCGCATGGCTTCTCAACTTGGTCAGGAAGTCGGCCAGACCGTCGGCTACCGGGTGCGCTTCGAGCACCGGACAAGCCATAAAACCCGCCTCGAGGTGCTCACCGAGGGTATCCTGACCCGGCGTTTGCAGCACGACCAAGCCCTGGAGGGAGTGGGCCTGGTGATTTTCGACGAGTTCCACGAGAGAAGCCTCGAGGCCGACCTGGCCCTGGCGCTGTGCCGTCAGGTTCAAGAAGTCTTGCGCGAGGATTTGCGAATCCTGGTGATGTCCGCGACCCTGGATAGCGAGGCCCTGAGTGCCGCGCTGGACGGGGCTCGGGTGGTTAAGGCCCAGGGAAGACAGTATCCCGTAGAGGTGCAGTATCTGCCCAAAGACCCCGAAGGCCCGCTGCCGGCCACGGTGGCGGGAGCGGTGACTCGAGCCCTGGCCGCACTCGAGGGCGACGTGCTGGTGTTTCTGCCCGGCGTGGGGGAAATCATCCGTACCGAGAGCCTATTAACCGAGCGTCACCCGGAAGTGCTGATTCGCCCTTTGTACGGCGATTTGCCCTTGCAGGCACAGCAAGAAGCCATCGTTCCTGACGGGCAAGGCCGACGCAAAGTGGTGCTCTCGACCTCCATTGCCGAGACCAGCTTGACCATCGAGGGCATTCGCGCAGTGGTGGACTCGGGGTTTTCGCGGGTCTCGCGTTTCGACCCCAGCAGTGGGCTTTCTCGCCTCGAGACCCTGCGCGTCACCCGCGACTCCGCCGACCAACGGGCGGGCCGGGCCGGGCGCTTGGGGCCGGGAAGCGCCTACCGCTTGTGGAGCGCCAACACCCAGAATTCGCTTCTGGCACAGCGCAAACCGGAAATCCTCGAGGCCGACCTTGCTCCGATGCTGCTCGAGCTTTCAGCCTGGGGCATCCGCGACGTGGGCCAGCTAAGCTGGGTCACACCTCCGCCGGTTGGAGCGGTGGGGCAGGCTCGAGAGCTGTTGCAGGGCTTGGGAGCACTCGAGGGCCACGTGCTAAGTGCACGGGGAAGGCAAATGCTCGAGTGGCCTACCCATCCGCGCCTCGCCCACCTGCTGCTCGAGAGCCAAACCCTCGGTCTGGAAGCGTTAGCAGCCGATGTCGCGGGGCTTTTGGAGGAGCGTGACCCAAGGCTTAGAAACTCCGGCGCAGACCTCGACCTGAAGGTGCAGGCTTTGCGAAGCTGGCGTGCTGGACAGGGAAATCAGGAGGCTGAAACTGGTGTTCTGAAGCGGGTTGAACGTTTATCAAAAGAATGGCGCAGGCGTTTGCATGTACAGGCCGATAACTCCGCACCTGACCCGTATTCGACCGGGCTGCTAATTTCCCTGGCCTATCCAGAGCGCATCGCCCGTCTGCGCGAAGGCAGCCGCACCCGCTACCGCTTGTCGGGCGGGCGCGGTGTGAGGTTGCTCGAGGACGACCCCCTGGCCGGCTCATCCTGGCTGGCGGTAGCCCACCTCGACGCGGGAACTGAGGAGGGGCGGATTTTTCTGGCCGCCCCGGTGCATACCCAGGATTTGCGGCCTTTGGCTCGAGAGCTGGATGTGGTGGGCTGGGACGCTCGAGCCGGTGTCCTGGTCGCCCGGCGGGAGCAGCGCATCGGCGAGGTAGTGCTGGGGAGTGAGCCCCTCCAGCAGGTTTCCCCCCAGCAACGTTTGGAAATCCTGTGCCAGACGGTACGTTCTGAGGGGTTAGAAGTTTTGTCCTGGACACCGGCTGTCAGACAGTGGCAGGCTCGAGTCCAGAGCCTGCGAACCTGGCGACCCCAAGAGGACTGGCCCGATGTCTCCGACGGACATCTGCTGGAAACCCTGGAAACCTGGCTGGGCCCCTGGCTGAGCGGGGTTTCGCGCCTCGAGGATTTCAAACGCCTCGAGCTGATGGCGGTTCTGGGCGGGTTGCTGCCCTGGAACCTTTCAGGAAAGCTCGAGGAACTCGCTCCTACACATCTGGAAGTGCCCAGTGGCTCCAAAGTCAGGCTCGAGTACAGCCCCCAGGCCAGCCCACCGGTGCTCGCCGTCAAGCTGCAAGAACTGTTTGGGCTGGCCGATACACCTCGAGTCAACGAGGGTCGCACCCAAGTGATGCTGCACCTGCTGTCTCCGGCGGGTCGGCCCATCCAGGTCACGCAGGATTTGCGCAGTTTTTGGCACAACACCTACCCCGAGGTTCGCAAGGAACTGCGCGGGCGCTACAACAAACATCCCTGGCCGGAAGACCCCTGGAGCGCCGAACCCACCCGCAAAACCAATCGTCGCCCTTCGTAGGGACGCATAGTCCCTACAGCAGACCCCGAAAGCGCTCGAGCGCACTCTCCCAAGAGTGCCGGTTCTGCGGCCTGTAGACCTTGGGCTGCACCATCGAGCGTACCAAAGCCCGTGACTGGCCCCTCGCCACCGAGCCGAATCCCTCGGCCTGCACCAGCAGATTACCCAGCAAAGTGGCCTCCACTGGCCCTGCTCGCACCTCGCGGCGCGTAGCATCCGCCGTCCACTGGCACAGCACCTCGACCAGAGACCCACCCCCCACGACATGAACGACCTCGATGGTTTGCCCCGAAACCTCTTCGATGGTCTCGAGCACCAGGCGATATTTGAGGGCCAGGCTCTCGAGCACACATCGCGTAATCTGACCCTGAGTTTGCGGTACGTTCTGTCCAGTCTGAGCGCAATAGGCCTGAACTCGAGCGGGCATATCCAGTCCTGCGGCCAGAAAATGCGCGTGGTCGGGGTCAATGAAAGCGGTGAAGGGCGCTGCGGCCTCAGCTTGGGCGTAGAGGTGGGTGAACTCCACATCGCCCCAGGCGTGGCGGCACTCCTGCAAAATCCACAGCCCCATCACGTTTTTGAGCAGCCGTGTGCTGCCGTGAATCCCGGCTTCGTTGGTCAGATTGGCGCTCAGCGCGGCTTCGGAAATAACCGGCTGTGTGGTCTCGATGCCGACCAACGACCAGGTTCCGCTGCTGATGTAGGCCCAGTGCCCACCTTCGGCGGGCACGGCAGCCACGGCAGAGGCCGTATCGTGGGTTCCTGGGGCGATGACCACGGTGTTTTCTAAGCCCAACTCCTTTGCCAGCGCTGGGCGTAGCGGCCCCAACACGGTTCCCGGCTCCACGATGGGGCTGAAGATAGATTTGGGCAGGCCAAAAGCCTCGAGCATCTCCCCCGACCAATTGCCCTTATGGGGGTCAAAAAGCTGAGTGGTTGAGGCATCGGTGCGCTCACAGACGGCCCGTCCCGAGAGCCAGAAATGAAACAGGTCAGGAATCATCAGAAAGTGCCGGGCCTGAGAGAGCAAATCCGGGGTTCGGGACTGCACCGCCAGCAGTTGATAGAGGGTGTTGATGGGCATGAACTGCAAGCCAGTGTGCTGGTAAATTTGGTTTTTGGATAGCGACCTAAAAGCTTGTTCAAAGGGCTTCTCGGTGCGCGGGTCGCGGTAGTGGCGTAGGCCCTCGAGCACGTAGCCACGCTCGTCCAGCAGGGCGAAATCCACTCCCCAGGAATCCACGCCCACACTGGCGATTGGCCCTTTGGCTGCCGCCAGCCGCAGTCCCTGAAGAATCTCCCGCCACAAACCCAAAACATCCCAGTACAAACCGATACCCTCCCCCACGGGAAGTTGTACCGGCCCGTTGGGGAAGCGGTGCAGCACTTCGACCTCGAGCCGTCCATCCTGCACTGTACCGAGTGCGACCCGCCCACCCGACGCGCCGAGGTCTATGGCAACATGCCTCGTTTGCGCCCTCCCCCCTTTGTGGGGGAGGGCCGAGGTGGGAGCTTTAGCGGACATACGCTGCGGGAACGCCTCCGTCAACGGTGAGTACGCCGCCGGTGGTCTTGGAAGACGCGGGCGAGGCGAAGAAATATACGGCCTCGGCGACATCCTCGGGGTAGATGCTGACCTTGAGGGTAGTGCGCCCGCGATAAAACTCCTCGAGCTGATCCTCGCGGATGCCATAGGTCGCGGCCCGCTCGGCCCGCCACGACGAATTCCAGATGGAGGAACCCGAGAGCACCGCGTCGGGCAGCACCGAGTTGACCCGGATGCTGTAGGCCCCGCCTTCTTCGGCCAGACAGCGGGCCAGGTGCAACTCGGCGGCCTTGGCAGCTGAGTAAGCGGCAGCGTTTTTCCCGGCGGCAACGGAGTTTTTCGAGCAGATAAAAACCAGGTTTCCACCGCTGCCCTGGGTTTTCCAGAGCTTGAAGGCTTCGCGGGCCACCAAAAAATAACCTGTCGAAAGGATGCTCTGGTTACGGTTCCACATCTCGAGGCTGGTCTCTTCAATCGGCGCAGACGCGGAAATCCCGGCGTTGTTGACCACCATGTCCACACCGCCATACTCGAGCGCAGCCCGCTCGAAAGCCGCTTCCACCGCCGCTTCGTCGGTGACGTTCATGCCCACGCTGAAGGCTTTGCGGTGGCCCCGTGCTCTGCGAATCTCGGCGGCGACGGCCTCCGCGCCCTCGGCATTGAGGTCGGCGATGACCACGTGAGCGCCCTCGACAGCCAGGCGCTGGGCAATGGCTTTGCCGATGCCCGAGGCGGCCCCGGTGACGAGTGCGACCTTGCCCTCGAGGGCCCTCGGCGCGGGCTTGAGCGAGAGTTTGTAGAGTTCCAGAGGCCAATACTCGATGGCATACGATTCGGGCGCGGAGAGCGAGACAAAGCCGTTCTGGGCGTTGTTCATGACCTGAATCGCACGGTGATAAAGCTGGCGGCTGACCTCTGCAGCCTGAGCATCCCCCCCGGCGGTAATCATCCCGATTCCAGGAATCAGGATGATGCGCGGTGAGGGGGAGAATATCTTGTCCCCATCGGATTTATTGGCCTCGAAATAATTGCGGTACTCATGGGCAAAAGCCTGAACCCCGGTTTTGGCTTTCTCGAGTAACCCTACCTGGCCTTCCTCCGGTTTCCAGTCGAGGAAAAGCGGAACCCGCTTGGTGTGGACGAGATGGTCGGGACAGGCCGCACCGACCTGGGAGAGTTCTTTTGCACCCTCGGAGCCGATGAAATCGAGAACTTCGGGCGAGTCATCATAGAACAGCACATTGGATTTCTCCTGACTCATGGCCCCGCGCAGGACGGGCATCAGTTTGGCGAGGAGTTGCTTGCGTTCAGCTTCGGGCAACGACTTAACTGCTTGGGGACGAGATTTTCGGTGTGCAACCAGATACGCCTCGGCCTCGCCGATGATGCGCAGGGTGTTTTCATAGGACTCTTTGGAGGTGCTCCCCCACGTCACTAGGCCGTGTTTCGCCATCACCACACACTCGAGCCCCGGATTGTTGCGCACGGCCTGGCCAATCTGCTTGGATAGGGTGAAGCCGGGCCGGATATATTCGACCCAGGCTGCGCGGCCCCCGTAAATCTGGCCCATGATTTCCTTGCCGTTGGGCGAGCAGGCAATGGCGATAATTGCGTCGGGATGGGTGTGGTCTACGTGCTTGGCGGGGACAAAGGCGTGCAGCAAGGTCTCGATGCTCTGCCGTGGGCGGCCCGGCTCGAAGGTGGTGCGCTCGAGGTAGGCCACCATCTCCTCGTCGCTCATGGCCTCACGCCCAAAGAGCGGCAAAACCTCGTCCAGCTTTAGCCCAGCAAAGCCTTTCTCGGTAATATCCGCAATATCCGAGCCGCTGCCCTTAACCCAAAGTACCTCTACCGCTCGGCCCAGATGGTCTTTCTCCACCGATTTGGTGCTGGTATTCCCGCCGTAGAGGTTGACTAAGCTGCGGTCTGCGCCCAGGAGCCTCGAGCGGTAGGCCAGCGAGGCCAGCCCGCCGCCCTGCGGGGCATCTGTGTCGTTGTATAGATTCTTGGGCATGGGGATTCTCCATTGAGTAAAAATGTTTCTGCTGTTGTAAGTCTGAAACCAGGTTGGTATGGGTGAGGAATCAGGTTGGGAAGCCGCCGCCACCCGCTTGAGTTCCACGTTCCCGAGCCACTTTTTCCTGATACCCGCTTTGGCGGTGGGCCTGGATGGGGTCGGCGGGCAGGCCCATCTCCTGGCGTACTTCCTCGAGCAAGGGTCGCACGTCGGTGCGGAAGCCGTCCAGCAAGATACGATGTGCGCCCAGCACGTCTCCGGCTTGTTGGGCTTGTCTTAGGGCCTGATAATCCACCAGCAGCGCCTTGGCGTAGGTTTCCTGACAGTTCAGGACGCTATAGAGCATGGCCTCGAGCTTGGGTTCGATGTTGTGGCTCTGGTCAATCATGTAGGCCACGTTGTGCGCAGTGGTTTTGAGTTGCTCGTCCGCGCCATTTTCGGCTTGTACCAGTTCGGCGTAGATACAAAACAGCTCGAGGGGGTTGGAAGTCCCCACGATTAAGTCGTCGTCGGCGTAGCGGCGGTTGTTGAAGTGGAACCCGCCCAACCTGCCCTCGTCGAGCAGGAAAGCCACGATGGCCTCGATGTTGGTCGCCTGGGCGTGATGGCCGAGGTCTACCAAAACCTGGGCCCGTTCACCGAGGGCCACACAGTGGGCATAGGCCGTGCCCCAGTCGGGCAAATCGGTGTAGTAGAAAGCAGGCTCAAAGAGCTTGTACTCCAGCAGCATCCGTTTATCTGCGGGCAGTGCGGCGTATATCTGCTGTAGGGAGTCTCGCACCCGGTGCTTGCGGCTTCTAAGGTCATCCTGACCAGCGTAGTTGGTTCCATCGGCGAACCACAACGAAAGGTCTCTCGAGCCCGTCACCTTCATGATTTCGATGCACTCGAGGATGTGCGCAACCGCTTTGGCCCGCACGCGCGGGTCGGGGTGGGCGATGCTGCCCAGCTTGTAATCCTCGTCCTGAAACACGTTGGGGTTGACCGCCCCGATAGAGATGCCGCGTTCCTGGGCGAACTTCTCGAGCTTGTCCCAGTCCTGGGTCTTGTCCCAGGGAATATGGATAGCCAGGCTGGGGGCGATGCCGGTGAGGCGGTGGACTTCGGCAGCATCTTCGACCTTCTCCCAGACGGTTCTGGCTGCACCAGGGGCTGGGAAGGTCTTGAAGCGGGTGCCGGAGTTGGCATAGCCCCAACTGGGAGTCTCGATGTGCTGGTGCTTCAGGGCCTGAATAAGACTATTATTCATGACTAACTCCGCTCTGGACGGCTCGTGCGAACCTTGCCAGGCTTGCGGTTTTTGGTGAAAGACCGGGGTTTACGCAGCCGAGCTGCCACTACCGCAAAGCCCATCACGCTCAGGAAGGCCATATTGGGCTGGGTCACGTCGAGCCTCGAGTATTGCGCCACAATCGGCACGTTGGAACGAACCCTGGCCGAATAGGGGGTTTCTCTGGGTAATTCGTAACCACCCAGCATCTCCGGCTTGTCCATCCGCAGGTGCAAGGAGCGCTGGGCAGGTAACCGGATTTCTATGTCCAGCACAGGCTCTCTATCCTCGAGGAAAATGTCCAGCAGGACACTAGCATCTTGGTCAGAGGTATTCACCATGCAGATGCAGTCGTGCCCGACATAGTTCCCCTCGGGCCCCTGGGCGGGCAGATACCCGTCAGGAAAAATCCAGGTTTTCGCACCTTCCGCCATGTATCCCTTTGCGTAGGGGCGATTCATGAATCGCCCCTACGCCGCCTCAATCTAGAAGTTGAAGTTGTCGATGTTGCTCTTGTTGAAGATGAAGGGCTTGCCCAGCAGGATTTGCAGGCCCAGGCTGTCCTTGGTCACGGTGAACTCGCCTAAGCGCCCAGCCTTGATCTTGGCCCCCTCTTTGAGGGTGCCATCCACCGCAGCCCGGGCTGCGTAAATCGAGAGATAGCCCAGGTCAATGGGGTTCCACAGCACCACATCGCGCACTGTGCCATCGTGAACGAAAGGAGCCATCTGCTTGGGGGTGGAAAGTCCCACCACTGCTACCTTGCCACTCTTGCCCGCTTGCTTCACGGCATCGGCAGCACCGGGGAAGGCCACCGAGGAGAGGGCGAAGATGCCCTTCAGGTCGGGGTAGGCTTTCATCAGGTCTTGCGCGGCCTGGAAGGCTTTTTGCTGGTCTTCGCCGGGGGCTTTGGTGTCCACGATCTTGAAGTTGGGGTAGACCTTGGCGATTTTGGCCTTCATCGCGGCAATCCAGGAGTTCTGGTTGGGGGCGGTGAGGTCGGAGGTAATGATGGCGGCGGGGCCGTCTTTGCCAATCTGGTCTACCATGCTGTCAATCATGGCCTCGCCGATGCCGGTGAAGGTGGCCTGGTTGCAGAAGACATCACGGGAGTTGGCATCGGCATCCCAAGTCACGACCTTGATACCCGCATCCCTGGCTTTTTGCAGCGCGGGGGCCAGAGCTTTGGGGTCGTTGGCAGCCACAGAAATCACGTCCACCTTGGCCTGAATGGCGTTTTCAATCAGCTCGATCTGCTTGGCGGCGCTGGCCTCGGTGGGGCCGACATAGCGCAGGGTGACATTGCCGAGTTCTTTGGCGGCTTCCTCTGCGCCTTTTTGGGTGGCGTTGAAGTAGTCAATGCCGACCAGCTTGGGAATCATCACCACGGTTATCTTCTTGCCCGTCTGGGCCAGGGCAAAAACGGTGGTCAGGGCGATGGTTAAAACGCTGAGCAGTACGAACACACGCTTCATGGATTCCTCCTCGAGACTCACTTCCTAAGCAAACCCTGTCATTCTGAGCGGAGGGAGTCAAAGCCCCCCGGCGATACCGGTTCTGGCAGCGCAGTCGAAGAATCCCCAATGCGCCCTTGTACACCACATCTCGGGTAAATAAAACCGTCTTGGTGTACCCGCCAACAGGACGATTGACGCGCGTGTGGGGTGTTTCCCTTCGCTCAACATGACATTCCTTTTCTGCATTGTCTAAAAGCCTTTTGCCGAACGTGCTTTCTTCCCTCACCTCCTTGTTTCAATTGCGCCTCGAGCGCAACCGAATCACCTGATTCAAGAGCACCGCCACCAGCAAGATGCTGCCGATGATGATGGCCTGCTGCTCGGCGGGGATAAAGGCCAGGGTCAGGCCATTGCGCACCACCCCCACCAGCAGAAGTCCCAGCAAAGTTCCTACGATGCTGCCCGAGCCACCCGAGATAGAAGCCCCGCCCAACACCACCGCGGTGATGGCATCAAGCTCCGTACCTATGCCCGCATCAGAGCGAGCTGAAGAAACCCGTGCCGTAAAAATCACCCCAGCCACCCCAGCCAGCGCCCCTGAAAGGGTGTAAACCAGCACCAGCACCCGGTTTACCGGCACACCCGAAAACCGCGCCGCCATAGCATTGTTGCCGATCGCATAGATAAATCGCCCCAGGGTGGTTTTCGCCAGCAAAAGCCCTACCAACAGGGCCAGCACCCCAAACACCAACAGTTGGGTGGGAACTGACCCAAGGTAGCCTGCACCCAGGGCCAGAAACTCCGGCGGGTAGCTGCCAAAGGAGCGGGCCTGGGAGATACCCAGAGCCAGCCCCCGGAAAATCGCCAGGGTTGCCAGGGTTACGATTAAAGGGGGAATGCCTGCGCGAGTGATGAGTTGGCCGTTGATAAAGCCGCACAGCGCTCCAGTTCCGACGGCAATTGCCGCTGCCAGCCAGACCTCGAGGCCCATGTGGTGCAGTATCCCCATTACGATGCCAGAAAGGCCCAGCACCGAGCCCACCGAAAGGTCAATGCCCCCGGTGATGATGACTAAGGTCATGCCCAGCGCTGCCAGCCCGGTTTCCACCGATATACGGGTGATCTCGAAGAAGTTTGAGAAGCTGAGGAAGGCCGGGGAAAGGCCATTCATATAGATGGCCGCGATAATCAACCCGACCACCAAAACCAGCTCCGACCAGGGCAGAGCCAAAGTGCGCTTGCTGGGCCTGTCGCTCACGTGGGCCTCCGGCTCGAGGGCCAGCGGAAGCTAAAGTTCAAGGCTCCGCGCTTGCGGGCCACATCTAACGCTACCGCCAGCAAGATGAACAAGCCCTGTAGCGACTGCTCCCAGTAGGCCGAAACCCGCAGGAAGGTCAGGGCGGTGCCCGTCACCCCCACCAAAAGCGCTCCCAAAAACGAGCCCAAGGCCGTGCCAGAGCCGCCAAAGATGTTGGTTCCACCCACCACTACCGCCGTAATCACCACGAACTCAAAGCCTTGCCCGGTGTTGGACTGCACGGTGGTGAAGCGCGTAGCAAAAGCCATCGTAGCCAGCCCCACCAGCGCTCCCGAGAGCATGAACACTGAGACATAGGTGCGCTCCACGGCGATACCCGCCAGCCGGGCGGCGGCGGGGTTGGAGCCCACCGCATACAGCGAGCGGCCCCAGCGGGTTTGAGAGAATACCCAAGCCCCCACCAGCAGCGTCGCCAGCATCAGCCAGACCGGATTAGGTAGGCCCAGTGTGCTTCCCGTCCCCACCGTCCGGAAGTTGGCGGGGAGGTCGTAAATCCAGGAGCCCCCGGTGACCAAAATAATCACCCCACGAATCACCGTCAGCATTCCCAGGGTGACAATAATGCTGGGAATACGGGCATAGGCCACCAGCAAGCCGTTAATCAGGCCAATGGCGGCACCCGTGCCGATGGCGTACAAAAACACCAGCGGAATCGGAACCCCAGCCTTGGCACTCAGCCCCGCTACCGTAGAACAGGCTGCCAGGATTGCCCCTACTGAAATATCTATCTGAGCGGTGAGAATCACCGCAGTCATGCCCATGGCCGCGATGGTGATATAGGAGATATTGACCAAAATATCCGAGGCATTGCGGGCGTTGTAAAAACCCGGAGCAAACACCGCCAGCACAATGCCCAGCAGCACCAGGAAAAAGATGATGGAAAGCTCGCGGCCCCGGTCAACGTACATAGGCCCTCCGAGAGTGCTGATAGCCCATAGTCAATAGCTGATAGCTAAAGGCGCGGGGGAGGTAGAAGGTAGCGGGTAGAGAGAAAGAAGCGTTTTTATCGCCTCCCCCTTCTTTTCGACCCCCGACCCCCGACCTCCGACCCCCGTTCATGCTTGCACCCCTGCGGCAATTGAACCGGTTGCTGCTCGCATCACGTCCTCCTGGGTGGCCCCTCTAGGCAACTCCCCGGCGATTCGTCCCCGGTGCATCACCAGGATGCGGTCAGCCATGCCCAACACCTCGACCAACTCGGAAGAAATCATCAGAATCCCCAATCCTTGCCCCACCAGCTCGTCCATCAGGCGGTGAATCTCGGCCTTGGCCCCCACGTCTACGCCTTGGGTGGGCTCGTCGAGAATCAAAACCTTGGGCCGGGTGGCGAGCCACTTGGCAATCACCACCTTCTGCTGGTTGCCCCCCGAGAGGCTTGAGGCCAACAGCGCTGCCAAAGGCGGGCGGATGTCGAGTTTTTGGCTAAACTCCGCGAACACCTTATCCTCGAGGTTCCCGCCCAGCCAGCCCCCCAGCCGCAGCAGCGGCAGGGTCATGTTTTTGCCCAGCGAGAAGGGCAGAATCAGCCCCTGGCGGCCCCGGTCTTCGGGCAGCAGGGCTACCCCCTGCTGGATAGCCCCTTGGGGGCTGCGGGGAAGTGGCTGGCCTTCCAGCAAAACCTCTCCCGAAGCGTAGGAGTCCAGGCCGAAGATGGCCCGCGCCACCTCGGTGCGCCCCGAACCCACCAGCCCAGCCAGCCCCACGATTTCGCCCTCGTGGATGGTGAGATTTATATCCTCGAGTAGCCCTGGCTGGCTTAGGTGGCGCACTTCCAGCAGGGGCTTGCCTGTGGGCCGGGGATTGCGTGGGAAGAGTTGCCCGGCGACCCGTCCGACCATCTTGGAAATTAGCCAGTTGCTGTCAAACTCTCCGGCTTTGGCACTACCGACCATCTCGCCATCGCGCAGCACGCTAACCCGGTCAGCAATGGTAAACACCTCCTCGAGGCGGTGGGTGATGTAAATCATCGCTACACCCTGGGTTCTCAAGCCCCGCACCACCTCCATCAGCCGCTCGGTATCGCGGGTGGTCAGGGCGGCGGTGGGTTCATCCAAAATCAGGATGCGGGCTTGTTGCAAGAGGGCCTTGGCAATTTCCACAAGCTGGGCCCTGGCCTTGCCTAAGTCGCCCAGCCGTGCCCGTAAAGGCAGTTCCATGCCCAGACGCTCGAACAAGCCCTGGGCCCGGTGGCTCATCTCGGCCCAGTCAATCCGGCCCGCCCTCATCGGCTGGTGGCCCATGAAGAGGTTTTCCAGCACCGAGAGGTCGGGGTAGAGGCTGGTCTCTTGATAGATGGTAGCGATACCGGCGGCCTGAGCCTGACGCGGCGAGCCAAAACCGGCCTCGTTGCCCTCGAGCAAAATTCGTCCGCTATCAGGCCGGTAGGCCCCGGAGAGAATCTTGATGAGCGTACTTTTGCCAGCCCCATTCTCGCCCAGCAGGGCGTGAACCTCGCCGGGATTCAGGTCGAAGGAAACCCCCCGCAAAGCCCGGGTGCCGCCAAAGCGCTTCTCGATGTTCTCCAACTTCAGAAGAGAGGTTTCAGCGTCCACTGCGCCCCCTTGCTACTGAGACCACCTGAATCTGCTGGCTGATAGCCTCGAGTTCGCTCAGGGGTGCATCGGTGATGAGGGTATCCACTGAATCTAGACCTGTCACCGATGCCAAGGCCACCACCCCCAGCTTGGAAGCATCAATCAGGGCAGTAGCTTCACGAGCAGTGTGGATCAAAGCCCGCTTCATATCCACTTCGGCCAGGTGGGAGTCGGTGAACCCGGCTTCAGCATCCAAGCCTTGTGCGGAGAAAAAAACCTTGTCGGTATGAAGTCCAGTGAGCGTTGCCAAAGCAATCGGCCCCACAAATGAATGGGTTTGCAACCGCAAGGTACCCCCCACCCCAATCACTTCGGTGCGGCTCGAGGCCAGCTCAGTTAATACATCGAGGCCGTTGGTGATCACGGTAATGGGCCGATCCCGCAAGATTCTAGCCAGATATAAGGCACTGGTGGAGCAGTCCAGGGCTACGGTATCCCCGTCTTGTACCCGCTCTGCTGCGGCCTCGGCCATCCGTTCTTTGGCGATGCGGTTGCGCTCGAGGCGAGCTTGGTGGGAAACCTCGCGGGCCACTCGCGTTGCCAATTTTGCTCCACCGAAAATCCGCTCCACCACCCCTGCTTCGGACAAGGTCTCGAGGTCGCGCCGCACGGTCATTTCCGACACGCCAAAGTGCGAAGCCAGCTCACTAATCGGCAAAACCTGCTTGCTCGAGAGCAGAGCCTTGATTTCCTCCTGTCGTTGGCTGGGCAACAATGCGGGCATATTCATGGGTAAGACACCGTACTTTCGTGTATGACGAGCCATTTAGCTTTGTGAACTTTTGGTAGCCTAACACACGAGTTCACAAAGCGCAACGGGTGTGAGGTCGTTTTGCCCGTGCCGCGGAGTTATTCTGAAAACTGCGATGGGGTAGGGTTTGTCGCAACCAAAGTAAAAATCCCCGACTTGCACCCGGTGAAAGCCGTTTCTGATGCCTAAAAACAGCCAATTTCCGACCTTGACCTAATGTGACCTCTGACCTCTTCGGTAGCTGATTTCCAGGCATACTATGAACACGAGATGAGTCTGCTTAGCGAAGCCTCGGTGCTCGAGGCCCTTAAAACGGTGAATGATCCTGAGCTGCACAAGGACTTGGTGAGCTTGGGAATGGTAGAAAAAATTGTCCTCGAAGGCGGCAAGGTGGGGGTAAAAATCAACCTCACCACCCCAGCCTGTCCCCTTAAAAGCCAGATTGAATCGGAGGTACGGGCGGCCCTGATCGAAGCCGGTGCGCAAGCAGTGGAAGTGCAGTTTGGTGCGACGGTGCGTCCTCCTCAAACCACGGCTATCTTCGGGGTGAAGTATATCGTGGCAGTGGCCTCGGGCAAGGGTGGGGTAGGCAAGAGCACGGTGGCTGCCAACCTCGCCATCAGCCTGGCTCTAGACGGGGCCAAGGTCGGATTGCTCGACGCGGATATTTACGGCCCCTCGCAGGCCCAGATGTTCGGTACCCAAGCCGAGAAGCTGCGGGTCAACGAGCAAAAGCAGATGATTCCCCTGGAGCGCTACGGCATCAAGCTGCTCTCGATTGCCAACCTCATCCCACCCGGTCAGGCCATGATCTGGCGTGGCCCCATTTTGCACGGCACCATCAAGCAATTCCTGAGCGACGTGGCCTGGGGCGAACTCGACTATTTGGTGGTGGACATGCCTCCGGGAACCGGCGACGTGCAGCTTTCGCTGTCGCAACTTGCCAAGCTGTCGGGGGTTGTAATCGTGACCACCCCGCAGGATGTTGCGCGCATTGATGCTGAGCGTGCGGTAGATGGCTTCAAGAAAGTCCAGGTGCCCATTTTAGGTATCGTGGAGAACATGTCCTACCTCGAGCAGGCCCAGGGTCGTCTGCATATTTTTGGTCAGGGTGGCGGGCACAAGATGGCGGAAAGCTACGAAACCGCCTTCCTGGGCGAGATTCCTATCGCTGTCTCGGTGCGTGAGGGGGGCGATGTGGGGGTTCCGGTGGTGGTGGGCCTGCCCGATTCCGCCGAGGCTACAGCTCTGCGCAGCATTGCTCGCAATCTGGCCGGGCAGCTTTCGGTGCGATCCTACCTGCTGCTGCCGATGGTGTAGGTGGGTTATGGCGATGGGAATGGGAGAAACCAAACTGCGCATCCTCGAGCGCTTGCGTTCTAAAGCTTGCTGTGCAGGCGACCTAGCCTCGAATTTGGGCATCAGCAAGGTGGCCGTGCATCGCCACCTGGAAGACTTGGAGCGGGAGGGGCTGGTACGGGCTCGAGTCGAGAAAAACCTGGGCCGGGGCCGCCCCAAGCAGGTCTTCGTGGCGGTGGACGAACAAGCTCAGTATGCCCGCATGTGCGACGACATCCTGACCCATCTGCGCGAACTATTTGGTACGGGCATGGTGCTGGAAGTGCTTTCGCGCCGCAATGCCAAACTGCTGGGCGAACTCACCCCCTATCTCGAGGGCTTGAGCCTGGAGCAAAAACTCTACCGCCTGGCCGAGTTTCTGACCCAGCAGGGTTATCAGGCCAGCTATTACCAGGAAAATGGTTTTTGGTATCTGGAACAGGGTCGCTGCCCCAAGCTAGCCCTCTCGATGGAGCACCCCGAGTTTTGTGGAGCCGAACTCGAGATGTACCAGAAACTCCTGAGCCTGCCAATTTTGCGCGAGGAGCGTATCGTGCTGGGGGGCAGTTGCTGCCGTTACCGTATTGGTTCGGTCAACCTGCAAAGCTGAGTTTGATGACCTAGACCACTCAGAGGACGAGTCGAGGGAAATCACCGGGCATTCGGTCAGCGGGCGGCTGTGGCTGGTAAGCTTCACCCAACGAGAGGTGGCAATTCGTATCGTCAGCGCGAGAAAAGCCAGATGCAAAGAGCAAACAAAGTAAGAGCAAAACTTCTAAACCTCAAATAGCATCCGATGAGCTGGTGCACCGTAAGGTATCCCGAACAACAAAACCCGTGGTTGGGGGTATTGGTGGGAACCACGCGGTGTCAGTCTGAGCAGATAACTGTAATAGATGCTAAATGAGCCGCAGCTCGAGCCCCCCGTCCTTCAACCCAATCGTCAGGCTTCCGCCATTCTTCAGGCTCCCGAACAGCAGCAGGTCGGCCAAGGGTTTCTTGATGCTGTCCTGGATGAGCCGGGCCAGGGGCCGGGCCCCCATGGTGGGGTCGTAGCCTTTTTCGGAGAACCAGTTCAGAGCTGCCTCGGTGACGCTCAGTGTGACCTTGCGCTCGGCGAGTTGAAGCTCGAGCTGCCTTATAAACTTGCCCACAATCTGCCGCATCACCACCGGCGAGAGCGCGTCGAAATGCACTACTGAGTCGAGCCGGTTGCGGAACTCCGGGGTGAACATCCGCTTCAGGGCTTCGTCGGTGGCCTCGGCTTTGGTTCCGCCCAGGAAGCCCACCCTTGTCTCGCTGGCCTCCGAAGCCCCGGCGTTGGTGGTCATGATGAGGACGACGCTCCTGAAATCCACGTTTTTGCCGTTGTGGTCGGTGAGCTTGCCGTAGTCCATGACTTGGAGCAGCACCGAGAACAGGTCGGGGTGGGCCTTTTCGATCTCGTCCAAAAGCAGGATGCAGTGGGGGTTTTGCAGCACGGCATCGGTGAGCAGGCCGCCCTGGTCGAAGCCCACGTAGCCCGGAGGTGCGCCGATGAGCCTCGAGACCGAGTGCTTTTCCATGTACTCCGACATGTCGAAACGCAGCAGCGGCACACCCAGCGAGCTTGCCAGTTGCCGCGCCAGTTCAGTTTTGCCCACGCCCGTCGGCCCGGAGAAGAGGTAGCTGCCAATCGGCTTCTGGGGGTCGCGCAGGCCCGCCCTGGCGAGCTTGATGGCGCTGGCGACCTCAGAGACGGCCTTATCCTGCCCGTAGACGGCGGATTTCAGCTCCGACTCGAGGTTTTGTAGCACGGCTTGGTCGTCCCTCGAGAGGTTCTTGGGTGGGATGCGGGCCATCCGGGCCACGGTGGCCTCGACTTCCGAGCTGCCGATTTCCTTGACCCTGGCCCCGGCAGGCTTCAAAGCTTGAGCGGCCCCGGCCTCGTCCAGCACATCCAAAGCCGAGTCGGGCAGGCGGCGCTCGGAGAGATGGCGGGTGGCGAGTTCCACCGCGCGGCGCAGCGACTCCTGGGTGTAGGGCAAGCCGTGATGGGCCTCGAGCCGACTCTTCAGCCCCTCGAGAATCTTCACCGCATCCTCCTGGGAGGGCTCGAGCAGGTCTATCTTCTGGAAGCGCCTGGCGATGGCCCGGTCTTTCTCGAAGTGCTTGTATTCGCCGAAAGTGGTGGCTCCGATGCACTTGAGTTTGCCGCTGAGGGCTGGTTTGAGCAGGTTGGAGGCATCCACCGTGGAGCCGGTGGTGCTGCCCGCGCCCACGATGGTGTGAATCTCGTCAATAAACAAAATTGCCTTGGGGTGGGCCTCGAGGGCTTTCATCACCGCCTTGACCCGCTCCTCGAAATCGCCCCGGAAGCGCGTACCAGCCAGCAGCGAGCCGATGTCGAGGGCGAAAACCTCGGCCCCAAGCAGCTTTTCGGGGAGCGGTGTGCCCTCACTTCCCCGGCCCCCTCTCCCAGCGGTAGAGGGGGAGAGGGATGTATCCGCGATGCGCTGAGCCAGCCCCTCCACCAAGGCGGTTTTGCCCACGCCGGGGTCGCCCACCAGGAGTGGATTGTTTTTTTGCCGCCGCGAAAGTACCGTGAGGACGCGCTCGAGTTCGGCCTCTCGGCCAATTAATGGGTCGAGCTGCCCTTTTGTTGCCCGTGCAGTGAGGTTGGAGCAATACGCCTCGAGCGGGTTGTTGGAGATTGGGGCTTCGTCCTCGAGGGGGACGGGCTCGATGGGGGGGTGGGGTTGGCTGCTTTTGGGGGCGCTGCCCCTCGAGATGGCGCTGATCAAATCCAGGCGGGTGATGCCGAAGCTCTCCAAAAGAGCATAGGCCGCCGATTGGCGCTCGTCGAGAATAGCCACCAGCACATTGGCCCCGCTGGCCTGGTCGCGGCCCGCGGAGTGCATCTGGCTGATGGCTCGTTGGATTACACGCGAAAACGCTAGGGTTGGTTCGGGCTCGGCCCCAGCAATGGTCTCGAACTGGCTGAGGGATTCTTCCAGGGTTGCCCGCAGGTCGCTCAGGTCTATTTTGCAACCGCGCAAAACCCGCGCTGCGTCAGGGTCGTCCAGCAAGGCCAAGAGCAGGTGCTCGAGCCCGGAATAGGTGTGCTGCCGCTCGTGGGCAATGCTGAGCGCCCGCCGGATGGACTGCTCGAGGGTGGGGGTGAGGGGAGTATCCACGCTAGCTCGAGTGTATCAACCCGCGCCCATCTGATTGTGCGGGAATGCCTTGCTGTGAAGCAGGCCGGTTTCAACTGGACAAAATCCAGGTATACAATCTAAGCTTGAGGGACACTATTTGAGGGCCGCCTATTTGTTTTATCTGAAAATGTTTTATACTTGCGTAAGTTGTACAACCGAGTATTTCACCTTAGACCCCACAAGAACCAAGAAGGATGCGGTCTGAAGTGTCTCTGAAATCCGCTCGGGGGAGGGATACATGGCAAAAATAAAGGAGCGGGAGAGCTTTCGTTCACGCCTCAAGGCAGTCGGCTTGCGCCATACCCTGCCCAGGGAACGGATTTTGGCCTATCTGGATCGTAAAAGCATTCACCCTACGCCGGAAGAACTATATCAGGGACTCAAAAAGAAAGGCTATCCCATCGGCCTTTCGACGGTCTACCTGAACTTGCAGGTGCTGCGCGACTCCGGTTTGCTGTGGGAGTTCAAAGACCAGAAGGGCAATACCCGATACGACGGCTTTGGCGAGAAGCACCATCACCTGTTCTGCTTGCAGTGTGGAGCCATTGAAGACGTGCTGGTGCGCGAGCTGCCGGAGTTTGATCCTGAGCCTATCCGTAAGGCTGTCGAGGCCAAAAACGGTTGGTTTATCGAAGAGGCCCGCCTCGAGCTGAGGGGTGTTTGCCCCAACTGCCAATAGACCATCAGCGCACTTCAACCACGGCGCTCGTTTACTTTGTGAGGGTTGCTAAACCCCTACCAGTTCCACCAGGGTTTTTACCCCAAATCCTGTGCCCCCCGCTGGCCCCAGCGCGTGGGGGCGCTCGGTGTAGGCTGGCCCGGCGATGTCCAGGTGAACCAGGGGCTTCTCGGTAAACTCGCGTAAAAATAGGGCTGCGATAATGGCTCCGCCGTAACGGTTTCGCCCATGAACATTTTTGAGGTCGGCAGTGCTGGACTCGAGCATCTCCCGATATTCGTCTTCCATTGGCAGCGGCCAGACCTTTTCACCCGCCCGCTCGGCGGCTTCTTGCACCTCGCGCCCCAGCCGGGCATCGTTGGTGAAAAGACCCGCGACCTTCTCGCCCAGCGCGGTTACGCAGGCTCCGGTCAGGGTGGAAAGCTCCACAATCGAGTCGGCACCCTGCTGGTCGGCATAGGCGATGGCATCGGCCAGGGTCAGGCGACCCTCGGCATCGGTATTGAGCACCTCGATGGTTTTGCCCGAAAGACTCTTGAGCACATCGGAAACTCGGTAGGCATGGCCTGAAATCATGTTCTCGGCGGCGGCTATATAAGCCCGCACCTCGAGCTGTGGTTGCAGTTTGGCAATAGCCTGCATCGCGCCCAGCACGGCAGCCGCACCGGACATGTCGCACTTCATGGTCAACATACTTTCGTTGGGTTTGAGCGAGTATCCGCCAGTATCGAAGGTGATACCTTTGCCCACCAGGGCCAAAACCCGTTGGGGTTTGCCCTGCGGCGTGTAGACCACCTGGATAAAACGGGGCGGGTTGACCGAACCCTGGGCTACTGCGTAGTAGGCTCCCATCTCTGCGGCCTGTATCTTTTTCTCGTCCCAGACTTCGACTTTTAGACCCAGCGCGGTGAGTTCTTGGGCTCGTTTTGCCAGCGCTACCGGGTTGAGCACGTTAGGTGGCTCGTTAATCAGGTTGCGGGCGTAGTTTACCGCCTCGGCCACGATTTCTGCCCGGTCTACGGCGGGGCCATTGCTGCGGGCCAGCCACAGCCGCAGTTTTTTATGCTCGGGGCTCGATTTGTACTTCTGGAAGCTGTAGCCCCCCAACAAAACCCCCTCGGCCAGCGCGTAGCTGGCCTCCTTCTTGCCCAGCTTGTCGGCCAGGAAGGTCTCGCTCACTGCCTCACGAAAGCCCAGATGGGCAATTTCAGCGGCCAGCTTGGCCCCGGCCCCGCGTACGGTCTCGAGGTTCGCCCCGCGCTTTTTCCCCAGCCCAAACAGCAGGACAAAAGTTTCGCCAGTAGGAACCAACAGGGTTTCAGCAAACTCGCCCTTGAACCTTAGCTCATCCAGCATCCTCGAGAGCAAGCCGCGATGCTTGGCATCAAGTTTTTGGCCCCCCTCACTCAGTTCCCCGCCCCAAACCCCCACCACTGCCAGAGGGGCCGGGATTTCGTCTACATACCGCCGTGCGGATTTGACTGTGAGCTCCATAACTGGTGGAATATACCACGAACCCCTCCTTAATTTCGTGCCCCTGCATTAATTCTGTTGTTCTCAGGCAGGCTTTTAGAATCCAACCTGTGGCCCCCTTTGGCGGCTGGGAGAAAGAGATATCCCGTAAAAGTCCGTGGACGGGCGAGAGGTCGGGCCAATCAGGCAACTTCGGGATACCGACCGCTTCTCATATAGCTCTCCCCCGCGTGGCTCACTTTCCGCTAAGATGGTGCGGATGAATAAGGGTCTATTTCGAGATGAGAGGGTGAGGGGGTAAGCTGGTGAAAAATGCTTTAGGTGGAAGTGCGGCCCTTGAGGGTGTGATGATGAAATCGCCCGATGCTTGGGCGCTAGCAGTGCGTTTGCCCGGTGGGGGAATCCACGTCGAACGCCACCAGGAGACCGCCCTATCCAAAAAATATGCTTGGGCACGCTGGCCTCTGGTGCGGGGAATCGTGGCCCTGTATGACTCCATGGCGGTCTCCTATCAGGCCATGTCGCGCAGCGCAGCGCTGGCGGGTGAAGAGCAGGAGCAGATGTCCAAGGGGGCGCTGTACGGCACGATGGCCGTCTCACTGCTGATTGGCATCGGTATGTTTATCGTGCTGCCCGGATTTTTGTCGGGCCTGGTAATTAATGCGGGCAACCATCCGGTGTTTTACAACCTGTTCGCGGGCCTGATCAAGGCCGCAGTTCTGGTGGGCTATCTGCTTTTTATTGGCCGCTTGCCGGATATCCAGCGCTTTTTCATGTACCACGGAGCCGAGCACAAGGCAATCGCTGCCTACGAAAAAAATTTGCCCCTCACCGTCGAAAACGTGCGGGCTCAACCGGCTTTTCATCCCCGCTGCGGCACTACCTTCATCACCTTCGTGATTTTAGCGAGCGTGGTGGTCTATAGCCTGATTCCCCATCCGGAGGTGTTGCTGTGGCGGTTGGGGGCCAGGGTGCTGTTTTTGCCGCTTGTAGCGGGTCTGGCCTTCGAATTGTTGCGTTGGTCTTCGTCTCACTCAGACCCCATATCCAACGTGCTCAAGGCCATTGGCTTTCGCTTTCAGATGCTCACCGTCAAAGAGCCTACCGACGACATGATTGAAGTTGCTATCGAGAGCACTAGAGCGGCCAGCGAGCAAGCTATAACAAAGCCAGTAGCTTTGGTCTAGAGCCGGAGGCTTGTCCGTATGTCGAACGTCTAACGCCGAAAGCTGAAGAGCCTTAAAGCTACACCAGGACGGCTTAATTGCTTTGTCAAAAAACACTGTCTGGGACGTAGTTTGTGTTCTGGGATTTGGAGCCTCGAGCGGCTGCCCTCACAGATAGGACTTCAGGGCTTGGGCCAAGCGGAGGCTCGCGCCCGCCAGGGTGTGGTTTTGCTCGACGTGGTGGCGGGCGGCCTGTCCGAGTTGCAGGCGCAACCTGGAGTCTTGGGCTAACTGCCTTACGGCCGCGGCCAAATGCCGGGCCGAAGGCTCGACGGTGAACCCAGTTTGCCCGTGATGAACCAGCTCGAGCTGGGCTGGAATACGGCTGGTGACGATAGGCAGACTCGAGGCCATAGCCTCCAAGGTCGCCAGCGACTGGTTTTCGGCTAGGGTGGGCTGGAGCATCGCGTCGGCTGCGCGGTACAACTCGGGCATATCGCTACGGCGACCCCAGAACTCTACGTTGGGTGGGGCCAGGCGCTTTAGAATCCCCCCCAACTCGCCCTCGCCCACCAAAATGTAGCGATAGTTGGGGGTGAGCCGGGCCGTGCGGAGCAGGGCCCAGTGGTTTTTTTCGGGGGAAAGGCGGGCCGGGTACAAAACTGTAAACCCGGCCCAGCCCAGTTTGCGCCGGAGTTGGGGCAATTCTTCGGCAGAAGCTGGGCGAAAGCGTTGGGGGTCTACCCCGTTGAACAAGCCGCTGGGCTGGCGAACCCCCAGGCTGCGCAGGAACTCAGCAGCCCAACTCGAGACCGTCAGCACCCCATCAGCTTTTTGCCAGGCCCTCACTTTGGTCAAGATAAAAACCAAACGGTACAGCGCCTCGAGGCCCAGTGGGTAAAAAAACCGCATCTGATCGTGAGAAAGCACCAGCTTGGGGCCGGGCAGGCGGGCCAGAAGGACAGCATAGGTTTGGGGGTTGCCTGCCTGCACTACCCGCAGGTTGGCGGGGGTGGTTTGCTCGAGCAATTCCTCCCAGGTCTGATACCGCTTTATCGCCACTTGGCGCTCGGTGAACCGGGCTGCAAACTCGTCCAGGTCGGGGGAATAGTGGAGATGGAGGCTCGGCTCCAAGCCCAAGCTCTGCAAGTGCGGCAGGGTTTCCAGCAGCCATACCTCGCTGCCAGCGATGCGGGTAGCATCGCTGATAAAGGCAACCTGGGGCAGTTGGGGCATAAGAGCCTTTAGGAGCGAGGTCGGGTAGTGAGTCCGGCCTGAACCCCGCGCCAGATTACCGCAAAACCGGTGGCTCCGTTACTCCGCAGGTATTCCAGAATATGACCCAAGAAGTTGCCGATGAGCCAGAGTTTTTCCACCGGGTCGAAGACCCTTCCGCGCAGCACCCACAGGCGGTTGCGTACGTCATAAAAAAAGCGTTCCCCCACCGACTTGCCAGGGGTATAGGGGGTGGGGGTTTTGTGGATGACCACGCTGTCCTTGGCAAAAACGATCAGCTCCCGCCGCCCGATGCGGCCAAAATACTCGAGGTCGTCGTTCCAGGTGAAGAAGTCGTAATAGGGAATACCATAGCGTTCCACCGCGACTCGAGCCATCAATACCGAAACGAACGAAGACCAGCGGGCCGGAAAACAGCCAATCTGTTTGAGCCAGCCGTAGTGCTGGAGAAACCGCCAGTTGGGTAAGGCCCGGTTCATGGGATGGGGATTGCCATCGATCCACAGGGCCAGGCTGCCCAAAGCCGCCACGCTCAGACCCTCCTGATGAATACGGTGGCGGAGCATCTGCTCGAGGGCCTCAGGCTGGGGTATGGCATCGTTATCCAGCAGCCAAATCCAGTCGGCCCCGCCCTCGAAAGCGGCCTTGATCCCCTCCGCGAAGCCTCCCGAACTGCCCAGGTTGGCTCGGCCACAAACCAGCCTGACCTGGGGAAACTCGCGCGCAATCATCTGGGCCGACCCATCGTGGCTGGCATTGTCGCGCACCCACACCACCTCGGGAGGCCGGGTCTGCTGCAAAATAGCCCCAATACGCTCTCTCAGCAACTCGCGGCGATTAAAGGTGGGGATGACCGCCCAAATTGTCTCACCCATGCTCCCCCCAAATATTGTCAGGCCCCAAGAGTGGTGGTGGCCTGGTGTAAGTGTTGATGCATTATGGTCTGAGGGTTTTATGAATAGTGTTAGCTATCTCCGGCAGCGCCCCCCTTGGCCCGTTGCGTTCGTAACCGGCTTGCTGGGCCTCACTACGCAGCGGGCCTTCGGCGATTCGCTCGCACACTGCCTGAGCAATTACTTGGGGATGGGCCTCTACCAGCTTCAGGGCCTGGCCCAGTAGCCGGGTCTGGCGCAGCGCGTTGGGGAGCAGGTATTGCGGCCCTTTGGTGGGGAAGCCCACCACCGGGAGGCCCATCCCGGCGGCTTGTTCGTTGGCGGTTCCGGCGGTACCGATAGCCACCCGGCCCTGGTGCAAAATGGCCGAGAAGGCCCGGCGCAGCAGCCAGACCTTAATCTCTTCTTTATACAAGCTGGCGGTGTCTTCGCTGTGAACCTCGAGCCCCCACCCGTAGGGCCTGGCAACCTCGGTGAAATCTCTTGCCCAAGCTACCAAAGGCTGCATCTGGGGCAACAGGGCGGCGGTCTCTAGCATTACTGGCAGGCTGAAGCCCACGTCGCCGCGTGTACCCGGTAGCAGCACCAGCACTGGTCTGCCGTCCAAAATCGGGCCGATATCGCGTTCGGGTGGCCCCAGGGTGTCCATGGCCATGCTGCCGACGAACTTGGCCTTGCTCATGCCTAGCTCGAGGGCCCTGGCCTCGCTCAGCCTGTCCCGCACGTACACGGCCTGCACGTAGCGGTGCATCCAGCGCTCGTAGGCTAGATAATCTTCGGCCCCGAACTGGTTGAGCTGTCGCAGGCGCTCCCAGGTGTTGCGCTGCCCCCAATAGTAGCGGGAAACTTGTGGCTGGAGGTGAAACAGCGGGGCCTGGCTGGCCCAGTGGGCCAAACAGCCCACGAACAGCGAGTAGGAGTCGCCCACCACAGCGATTGCCCCCACCTCAGGGCCAGTTCTGCGGGCCGTGCGCCACTGCTCGAGGCTGTCGCCTATGAATCCCGCCCTGAGGTCGGCGAGGAGGTTGGCCGGGCTGTTGAAGGGGAACCCGCCCGAGGGCATGGGCTTTCGTGGCCCCAGGATGGCCTTCGCCACCCCCTCGTAGCGCTTGCCATCTCCAACCAAAGGCAGGGCCAAAACCTCAGCTTGGAGATGCTTTGCCAGGGTTGCCCCGATCAGGTCTTCGGCGTTGCCGCCGGAGATGATTAACACGTCGGCCATAGTTCCTTCGACATCATAGAGTGCTTTTCAGCAAGAACTCCAGTGCTGGAGCTTGCATCAAACCCACCATACTGGCCACCCTCAGCCGCCGATGTGAACCCCACCCCCTTTGCCCTGGAGCGCAAGCGTAAACTAGTGAGGCTGCATGATTAACGATGCTCGAGAAACTTCGCTTGTGGGCCACTACCTGCCGGGTCTACCCCAGGTGGCGCGGGCCAAGGTTTTTGCCGAACACATCGGGCCAAAGGTTTTGCTAATGCCCGGTGAACGCCTCGGCCTGTACGCTGATTTGGCGGCTTTTGGAGCCTCGGCCTATGTAAATCCGGGCCTCGAGGCCATAGGGGAGGCCCAGACCGTGGTGATGAGCTACGCCCAGGCCCTCGAGGCTTTCCCTGCCGACCCCCAAGCCTGGCGGCTGCTGCTCGAAGTCGGGCGGCGCTACCTGCGCGAGGAGTTGCTCGACCAGCTCTTCCGCATGGGCTACGTGCGCGAGGAGGATTTGCGAGTGCAAGGCGAGGTGCTCGAGCTGGGGGATATCCGCCTGGAGTTCTTCGGTGACGAGTTAGACGGGCTACGGGTGGGGGACGAGGGTAAGCGGCGACACGTCCTGGCAGCCAGGGAGGGCAAGGCCGAGACCTGGAACTCCTTCAAGGTGCAACACTTTCCCGGCACGGTTTTCCTCGACACGCCTGCTGTCGCGCCGCCAGAGCTGTGGGGCTTGCTCGAGGGCCGCAACCTGGTGACTTTCGGCTTGGGTGGCCCCGAGCTGCCCTCGCTGGATTTGGGCCTGCGGGCCTTGCCGCCGTTTCGGGCGCGGGTTTCGCAGTTCGCCGAGGAGGTGCAGGGCTGGCTCGAGGGCGGCTACTCGGCGGTGATGTTCTACCGCCACGCCAAGAGCCGCAGCTATCTGCTGTCGAAGCTCGAGGGTCTCAGAACCCAGTCCACAACCGCTCTCCACCCTCAACCCTCGACCCTCAACCTAGTTCCCGCCCCCTTCGAGGGCGCTTTCCTGGATCCGGCGAACAAGACCGTCTATCTCAGCGAAGCCCACCTCTACGCCTTCGGGGCTGCCGAGGCGGTGCGGGCGCGGCGGGTCACGGGCGACCTGGAAGACCCCGGAGCCCTGGGCGTGGGCGACTTTCTGATTCATCCCGAGCACGGCATTGGGCAGTATCTGGGCCTCGAGACCCGTGAGGTTTTGGGGGCCAAGCGCGATTATCTGGTGCTGCGCTATGCGGGCGAAGGCCGGATGTATCTGCCAGTGGAGCAATTGCCCCTCTTGAAGCGGCATCCGGGCACTACCGACGACCCACCCGCGCTCTCGAGCTTGGGCAAAGGCGAGTGGAAGCGCACCAGAGAAAAAGCCCAAAAAGATGCCGAGGAGCTGGCCCAGCGAATGCTGGTGCTGCACGCCAAGCGTGAGGCTACGCCGGGCCGGGCCTGGGAGCCACTGCCGGAGTGGGATCCACAAATCGAGGCTAACTTTCCCTACCAACTCACCCCCGACCAGCAGAAAGCCCTCGAGGAGACCCTGCGCGACCTCGAGGCTCCCCGCCCGATGGAGCGCCTGATTTCCGGCGATGTGGGCTTCGGCAAGACCGAAGTTGCCATTCGCGCGGCGGCCAGGGTGGTGGGACACGGGGCGCAAGTGGCAGTTTTGGTTCCCACGACCTTACTGGCCGAGCAGCACACCCAGACCTTCTGTGAGCGCTTCGCGGGGCTGCCGGTGCGGGTGGCAGGGCTGTCGCGCTTCAACTCTGACCGTGAGGCCGGCGAGATTCTGCGGGGGCTCGAGTCTGGCGCAGTAGACATCGTAATCGGTACCCACCGCTTGCTTTCTTCGGATATCAAGTTCAAAGACCTGGGCCTGCTGGTAGTAGACGAGGAGCACCGCTTCGGGGTGGGGCAGAAAGAGCGCATCCGCGAGCTGAAGGAAGCTGTGGACACGCTGTTCCTCTCGGCCACCCCAATTCCCCGCACACTGTATAGCGCTCTGTTGGGCCTGCGCGACCTCTCGAGCATCCAGACCCCACCGCAGGGCCGCCGCCCCATCCAGACCGTGCTTTCGCCCTACGACCCGGCCCTGCTGCGCACAGCGGTGATGGATGAGATTGAGCGCAGCGGCAAGGCTTTTTACGTCCACGACCGGGTGGCCACGATTCTGGCCCGGCGCAGATACTTAGAAGCCCTCATCCCCGAGGCCAGAATCGGCATCGTCCACGGGCAGCTAAGCGAGGCCGATGTGGAGGAGACCATGCTGGCCTTCAGCGAGGGGGCCTTTGACCTGTTGCTGGCGACCACCATCATCGAGAGCGGCCTGGACATCCCCGAGGCCAACACCATTATCGTCGAGCGGGCCGATAAGCTGGGGCTGGCCGCGCTTTACCAGCTCCGGGGCCGGGTCGGAAGACGCGATCAGGAAGCCTACGCCTACTTGTTTCACCCGCTGCGCCTAACCGAAGGGGCCGAGCGCCGCCTGAGCGCCATCGCCGACCTTTCGGATTTGGGTTCAGGGCATTTGCTGGCCGAGAAGGACATGGAGATTCGCGGGGTCGGCAACCTGCTCGGAGCCGAACAGCACGGCTTTATCCGCGCGGTGAGCCTCGAGGTCTACACCGAACTGCTCGCCGATGCCATCAAGAAGCTCAAGGGTGAGCGTCTCGAGCCCGAGCGCCACGTCACCCTCGACCTCTCGCTTTCGGCCCGCCTGACCCTGAAATACATTCCCAGCCCTGCCGCCAGCAGCCGCTACTACGGGCGCTTGGCGGAGTGCAAAAACCTGGCGGGCCTCTCGCGCATCGCCAGGGAATTGAAGGAGCGCTACGGCCCGGCCCCCGAGGAGGTCGAAAACTTCCTGGCCCTGACCCGTTTGCGGCTGCTGTCTGAGTCCAAGGGCGTGGTCTCGATCACCGAGGATATGCTGTACCTGCAAATTGCCCTCGAGCGCCCCAGCTTCGATTACGATGCGGCAGCGCTGCGTGGCTTGCCCTTCAGGGCCGAGACCACCCAGTATCCGCCGGGTTTCCGCATCCCCAAGAAGGCTGTGAAGCCCAGCGAATACGTCGGAGCCATCAGCGAGGTGCTGTACTTGGTGGGCTAACCGGAGATCCCTTGAATAACGAATCTTCCGTCCGCGACGATGCATCCTTCGTCCTTCGCCTGCCCGAGTTCCGCCTGATGCTGGCCTCGAGCGCTGCCGGTACGCTGGCTGGGGCGATGCTCGCGGTGGTGATCGGCTATCAGGTCTACGAGCGCACCCACAGCCCACTCTCGCTCGGGATTCTTGGACTGGTAGAGGCGATTCCAGCCCTGTCCTTCGCGCTTCTCGGCGGGCACGTCGCTGACCGCTTCGACCGGCGCGGCATTCTGCTCACCACCCGGGTCGTGGCGCTGGGATGCGCCCTGTCGCTTGCGGTCTTGTCCTCAGGCTCGAGCCTGGGATTAATCGCTGTCTACGCCGTAGTCTTCGCGGCGGGCATGGCGCGAGGCTTCGCCGACCCGGCCTCGGGGGCGCTCGAGGCTCAGGTGGTGCCACGCGAACATCTGGCGCGGGCCTCGACCTATCTCTCGAGCGCCTGGCAGGCCTGCGCCATCGTCGGCCCCGCGCTCGGCGGGGTGCTGTATGGTGCGCTGGGCGCTACAAACGCTTTCCTAATTGCCGCTGCGTTTTATGGAGTTGCCGTGTTGTGCGTGTGGTGTATCGCGCCAAAGCCCGTGTCGCCCCTGCCCGACGCGCAGGAGGAGTCGGTGCTGGAGAGCATCCGTGCCGGATACCGCTATGTTTTCAGCCAGCAGGTGTTGTGGGGCTCGATGGCCCTGGACTTGTTCGCGGTGCTGTTCGGCGGGGCCATTGCGCTGCTGCCTGCCTTCGCCAACGACCTGCTGAAAGTTGGGCCGCAGGGCCTCGGGCTGCTCGCCGCCGCGCCCAGCGCAGGCGCGCTCACGGCAACGCTCGTCACCGCCAAGTACTCACCCCTCCGCTACGCGGGCCGCTGGCTTTTAGTGAGTGTCGCCGGGTTCGGCGTGACCATGATCGTTTTTGGGTTCTCGAGGAACTTCGCCCTTTCGCTCGGCATGCTGGCCCTTTCCGGGGTCTTCGACGGCGTGAGCATGGTGGTGCGCCGCCTGATTTTGCGCCTGCTGTCCCCGAACCACATGCGAGGGCGTATCGCGGCGGTGAGTTCGATTTTCATCGGCGCATCCAACGAAATAGGTGCGTTTGAGAGCGGTATAGCTGCCAGTCTGCTGGGGGTGCGCCGCGCGGTTTGGCTCGGCGGGGTAGTTACGCTCGGCGTGGTAGCGTTCGTGGTAAGCGCCGCACCCGTGCTGCGCCACCTCGACCTCGAGACCCATCCCAGACCTGATGCTCACCCCGAAGCGGCTCCGCTTCCTCTGGGCGCGGTGGAAAGCCCTATTATCTAGCGAGCGTCTCGAGCCCCGCCCATAGCTCCAGCACTGCACCGTGTACCACGCTCAAATTGGCACTCGAGATTCTCTCGTCCTGGACGTGAAGTAAGCCTTGGGCCTGGAGCCGCTCAACCGTCGCTGACAAGGCAGGCCACAGCTCGAGCCCCGTCCTGTGCCCGATTTCGCCTACATCTACCCCTTCATGCAGCCGCAAGCCCAACATCAGAGCTTCTTTGGCGTGCTCGAGGGGGCTGATTTCCTCGACGCTTGGCGCTTCCCCATTCAGCCAGCGCGGCAGCGGCGGGTTTGTCGCTCTGACTGAATAGATGTCTTCGCCCTCGAACTTCGACCTTCGACCTTCAACAAGCTTTGGATAATGCCCGGTTGCCCCCGGCCCCAGCGCACTCCAAAAACCTGCCCACCAATAAACCCGGTTATGACGGCTTTCTTGCCCCGGTTTGGCGAAGTTCGAGACTTCGTAGCGAACCAGTCCAGCCTGGCCCAATATTTCCTCAGCCCGCTCGAAAGCCGTGGCCTCTAAATCTTCGTCCAGCCGCACCTTTCGCGCCTCGAAGGGCGTTCCCGGCTCGATTTGCAGGGTGTAAGCCGAGACCTGACCCACGCCCAGGGCGGCGGCCTCGAGCAAATCCTGCTCGAAATTCTGCTCTGGCAGCCCCAGAATCAGGTCAACCGAAGTGCGAAAACCAGCTTCTTGAGCCAGTTCTACCGCCTGCAAAGCCCCCCTACGCCCGTGTGCCCGGCCCAGTGACTTGAGCACGGAATCTTGAAAACTCTGTACGCCGATGGACAGCCGGTTAACTCCTAGCCCTTTGAGCAGGGCCAGACGTTCTTTGTTCAAGGTTCCTGGATTGGCTTCCAGCGTGACTTCGGCGGTTTGGAAATCCCAGGGCAGCGCAGCGAAAAGTTGCTCGAGTTCCCCCCCGCGCAGAAAGCTGGGGGTTCCGCCGCCAAAATAGAGCGTCTGGAGCGGCTCGGGATAGGTTTGATAGAGTGCCTGGGCGTTGTTTTGGAGGCGCTCGAGGTAGGCTTCCACCACCCCGCCGAAGCGCCGTACTACCTGAAAATCGCAGTAGGGGCAGATGGTCGGACAGAAGGGAACGTGAACATAAAGGCTTTCAATGCCTTCGACCTTCGATCTTCGACTTTCGACTTTCATTTCAAAGTTCGCTTGAAGAAGTCGCGCACCCGCTGCATGAAGAGGGCATCGGCCTGGCCCGAGAAGGTGTGGTGTGCGCCGGGGTAACTATAGCACTCCGGGTGCTTACCCAGGGCGGTCAGACGCTGGCACAAATCCACGCTCCAGGCGTAGGG
>JADMIM010000165.1 GCA_015478585.1 Thermaceae bacterium
ACGGCCCCTGCCGCACCACCATGGGGCTGCCGCACTGAGGACACTCTTCCCCCGTAGACTGAGGCTTAGGCTGAGAGGCTGGCTTGCTTGGCTTACCGGTTCCGGTACCGGCCATATCGGCCAATTGTACTCGCCCCGGCCCCTGCTCTCGCCTCGGCACCTGCACTCTCCCCACACTCTGCCTTGCTTCCTCCAGGGCCTGCACCAGAGGACCGTAGAAGCCTGCCACTACTGGTAGCCAGGCTCTCTTCCCTTCGGCCACCTCATCCAACTCCCCCTCCATCGCCGCCGTGAAACCCACGTCCAGGATGCGCGGGAACCGGGCTACCAGCAGGTCGTTCACTGTTTCCCCCAGCGAGGTCGGCTGGAACTTCTTGTCCTTCATCTCCACGTATTCGCGCTCCTGTATCGTCGACAGGATTGATGCATAGGTGGATGGGCGTCCAATCCCCTTCTCCTCCAGCGCCTTCACCAGGGTGGGCTCGGTGTAGCGGGGTGGAGGCTGGGTGAAGTGCTGCTCGGGCCACAGCTTTATGAGGTCCACTCCCTCTCCCTGTTCGAGTAAAGGAAGGGCATTCTTGTCCAGGTCATCGTCAGGGTCCCCAGCGTCCCGCCCCTCCCTGTATACCGCAAGGAATCCCTGGAACTTGATGACGGAGCCTGAGGCTCGAAATGTATATGGCCTGGGCGCCTTGGTATTGGAGCCAGATGACCCAGAGGGTCCCGCCCCAATATCGACTGAGGTCTGGTCGAGTACCGCGTTTGCCATCTGCGAGGCTATGAAGCGCCTCCAGATCAGGGTGTACAGCCTGAGCTGGTCTCGGTCGAGTTTGCCCGATAGCGACTCAGGATCCCGCTCGGGGTGGGTGGGGCGGATCGCCTCGTGAGCCTCTTGCGCCCCGGCCACCTTCTTTTGGTACACGGGTGGGGAGGTTGGCACGTACTGTCCCCCGAACCTGCCCGAGATCACCTTGCGGGCCTCAGCCTGCGCCTCAGCTGCTATGTTAGTGGAGTCGGTGCGCATGTAGGTGATTAGGCCGCCGAACGGCTCAACCCCCTCGTACAGGTTCTGGGCTACCTGCATCGTCTTCTTGGCTGCCATGCCCAGCTTGCGCGATGCCTCCTGCTGCAGGCTTGATGTGATGAAAGGTGGGGATGGGCGTCGCTGCACCTCTTTGGTGGTCACCCGCTCCACAGCGTACTCTGCTCCCTGCAAGGCCGCCACTATGCCGTTGGCCTGCTCCCCCGTCTTGAGGTTCCCCTCCACCTTCTTACCACCGACCGCCACCAGCTGTGCATGGAAGGCGTGCCCAGCTTTCCCGAGGGGGCGCTTCGAGAGGTCAGCCTCTATAGACCAGTACTCCTGCGGTACGAAGGCCACAATCTCCCGCTCCCGTTCCACCACCAGGCGCACAGCCACGCTCTGCACCCTCCCTGCCGACAGACCGCGTCCCACCTTCTCCCATAGGAGGGGCGATATCTTGTAGCCTACGAGCCGGTCGAGCACGCGTCGTGCTTGCTGGGCGTCCACCAGGTGGGTGTTGATCGAGCGGGGGTGTTGCACGGCATGCTGGACTGCACCCTGAGTGATCTCGTGGAACTCCACCCGATAAACCGGCTGCCCACCCCGCCCAGCTCCCGTGACCTGCTGCACGTGCCAGGCTATGGCCTCTCCCTCCCTATCGGGGTCGGTGGCCAGGTAGACGGAGGTAGCTGCTCGTACGAGCTCTTTGAGCCTCTTTACCCTGGCCGACTTATCGGGTGGCACCTCGTACTTGGGGGCGAAGGCGTGGTCCACGTCCACGCCCAGTTCGGACTTGGGCAGATCGCGGACATGGCCGAAGGAGGCCTCGACGACGAACCCGGATCCCAGGTACCTGGCGATAGTCTTGGCCTTGGCAGGCGACTCGACGATCAGCACTGAGCGCCCTGCCGCCGACGCTCCCCATGATGGCCCACTGCTTGATGCCCTCGAGGGTGGTTGGGGCTGAGTGGGCCGTGAAGTGGTATTTCCCTTGCTTCGGGTTGTGCCACGAGTACCCTGAGTACCGGGAGGCTGGCCGGTTGGCCCCCCGATTTTCTTGGTGGTCGCCATATAAGTAGAGCCCTCCGGTGGGTTGTGGTTGGTTACGAACGCTATGGACGCCACGGACGCTACGAGCGATACAGCCAGTACGGATTACCCTTGCGTGCAAGCGTAGACATAGTAACACAGAGTCAGGGGGGGTGGATTGGCAGTCCCGCCATGCGTATGTGCTGTAGGGTTTGTTGGCTTGCGTTATCGGGACGCTGTGAGGGTCATTGCGTGCTCTCTCGTCCCTCTCTGTATAGCATATTTGTTCTATTCGGACAAGTAGTTCCCACCAAATAGAGCGAAAATGCGGTGGTGCTGGGAGCCATCGGGGAACGCCATGAAACGAGAGGAAAGAGGGACATGCTTGAGCGCTTACTTGATATACATGCTACAAGCTTCGAAGAGGGGTGACCGCACCAGGGCATCAACCAGCAGATTCCCGTCCATAATGGTCTTGCGTCCCCGTGCTCATGATGGTACACCTGCGCCCCTTGTGCCCTTCGTGGACCGCTGTAGCCGCTCCGCAAGGGCCGCATACCGCCGTCCCCCGCCCTCCGTCCGCACCGCCTTCCACAGCGCTCGCTTGCTCCCCACCAACACCACGATCCGTTTTGCTCGCGTCACCGCTGTATAGAGCAGATTGCGCTGCAGCATCACCCACGCGCTTGTGGTTAGCGCCGCCACGATACATGGATACTCCGAGCCTTGCGAGCGGTGGATACTCATGGCGTAGGCATGCGTCAACTCGTCCAGTTCATCGAAGCCATACACCACCTCCCTCTCCTCCCCCTCATCCGCCGCTCCTTCGTCCATGCGCACCCTGAGCTCCTGGTCCTCAAGTGAGAGGCTCGTCACCACACCGACGGCGCCGTTGAACACCTCTTTATCGTAGTTGTTGCGTATCTGCGTCACCTTGTCCCCGACCCGGTAGACCCGTCCACCATAGCGCCGCTCGGGGAGGTCAGGGCGGGCCGGCGTCAGAGCCTCTTGCAGCCGTTCGTTGAGCACGCCAGCTCCAGCCGGTCCCCGATGCATCGGGCACAGTACCTGCACATCGCGGCGCGCATCGAGGTCGAAGCGGCGGGGCAGGCGGTTGGCTACGATATCGACCGTTAGCTCGGCTACCCGCTCTGGGTCCTCCTCCGCGAAGAAGAAGAAGTCGTCCAGGCCCTTGGTCTGGGGCATCTGGCCTGCATTTATGCGGTGGGCATTGGTCACCACGCCGCTCTGCTGGGCCTGACGAAAGATGTGCGTGAGACGAACCGAGGGGATGACGCCCGAGCCGATCACGTCGCGCAGCACCTCGCCTGCCCCGACACTGGGCAACTGATCTACATCCCCGACCAGCAGCAAGTGCGCGCCCGGAGGGATCGCCTTGATCAGGGTATTGGCCAGCAGCACATCCAGCATGCTCGCCTCATCGACCACGATCAGGTCGGCGTCGAGGGGGTTGTCACGGTCATACGCCGCGTCCCCACCCGGACGCAGCCCCAGCAGACGATGCAGGGTGCTGGTCTCCAGGCCAGCCAGTTCCTCCAGTCGCTTGGCTGCCCGTCCGGTGGGCGCAGCCAGGATGATCCGGGCGCGTTTGGCTCTGGCAAGAGCGACGATGGAACGGACGGTGAAGCTCTTGCCGCAGCCAGGGCCACCTGTGAGCACAGCTACCTTCTCAGTAAGTGCCAACCGCACAGCCTCTGCCTGCTCGGGAGCCAGGGTGCTGCCCGTCTTCTTGTGCAGCCACTCGAACGCGGCCTCCCAATCGACAGAGCTGAATGCTGGCAGCCGCTCCAGGTCGGTGGGTGCGCGCAGCAGGCGAAGCAGACCATTCGCCAGCGATACCTCGGCCCGGTAGAATGGCACGAGGTAGATGGCCACGGTCTGGCCGGTCTGGCCGGTTTGATCGCCAGCGGTGGGCAGGGTGGGCAGGGTGGTGGGCAGGATCTCCGCCATGACACCCTCGTCGCGCACCAGCTCCTGCAGGCAC
>JADMIM010000023.1 GCA_015478585.1 Thermaceae bacterium
CTGCTGATTCGCGCTAGACTCCAAGACTTGGATACGCCCTTGGACTGCTGCCAGATTGCGCTCCAGGCTAGCACGCTCGGTATCCAGGCTGACCCGCTCCTGGATTCTGGCATCGAGTTGAGCTTTGTCTTGGACTAGAGAGCTCGAGCGATTGAATTGTTCCCAACGGTTCTGCGCTGCTCGATAGGTCTGCTCTGCCGGGGTCACTGTCTTTTCAAAAAGCGCCAGGGATATTTTCAACTGATCCAATGGCAGATAGTTGACCTGCCGTGCAGTTGCTCCAGCCCATAAGTTGGCCGCCATGGCCGCTATGTCCGGTGCGGGTGCGTTCACGCTAAAACTAGCAATCAGTGAAGATAGCTGGCCCTGGGCTAAAGGAGCCTGGCTCGAGAAACCACCCTTGAGTTTTATATCCTTGACAAAATACTCGATGGCCGAATGGCTTCGCCTATCCTGCCACTGTTTGGGCAAGTTCCGCACCTTCTGCAAACTTGCCAGCACGCTCCCCAGCACCTTTTCTGAAAAGGCCATGGCCTTGAGGCTTTCAAAGTTAAGCGGGCGGACATTTTGAACCAGAATCTTTTGTTCGAGCTGAGACTGCACCTGAAGAGGGCTTATGTTGATGGTAGCCGTTGACGCGTAGATAGGCTGAGCTATCCAGTAGGTGTAGCTCAAAGCCAACACCCCCATCAGCGCAGGGACAACAATCAACACTCTGGCACGTTTGCGGAGGATATAGAACAGTTCAGGTAGAGATAGTTCGTCTTTCATAAACTAGGCTCTATGAGTCTATTTTCGAGCCATCAATGAATCGTCGAATTCCTCGAGACACCTAAAGCTATATCAATAAACCTTATCCGGCTATTGCAGGTTATCAAGCCAACATCTCTCGCTTTTCGATGACCCATGGCGAATATATGCCCTCCAGGAAAGGTTTGTTCCCAATCTGGTATTGCCAATCTGCCGTGGGGTCAAGGCGATAAACTCCGCCCCCCACCAAAACGCTATCCTCCCAGCCCAGCAAGTGGCGCAGTTTTTGCACCTGTGCCCAGATGGCTTGCCGGGCTCGGGCTCGAGCTTTGGGGGTGGGTTCCATCTGGGGAAAGAGGGCTTCTACCAAACGATCCAGGGTTTCTTCCCCTTCGGCCTCGAGCAACAGTACCAAAAGTTCGGCGGCTCGGCTGTTGGGTTTGAGCAAGATTTCGCGCCCATTGACCTTTACCCGCAGAATACCCCCCGCAGACACCTGCACGCGGGTGCACCCTGGCTTGGAACTGGCCTTGCCGATACTAAACAACGCGAACAGTTCGGGAAAGCACCCACCCTCCTCCAGCACCCAGGCACTGCTCAGGTCAAAGCTGGCAAGTTCTGATCGGGCCAGGCTCGAGTCTCCTCGCAAACAAGCTATTTGAGCCCGGATCAGGGCGACTTTCACGCGGTCACGGAGGTCTATAATTTCGGCCTGGCCCAGCGCGACTTCAGCCCCACTCTGGCTGCCCAGCATCAGCTTGGCGGCGGCAATCTCGATAAATAGGGCATTGGAGGAGGCTACCGCATGAGCTTGCAAAAAGTAGGGGATCGCCTCAGCCGGTCTACCGCTCAGGCGCAGGGTGAATCCGATGCCCCATAGGGCCTCTTGACGGTCGTCTAAATCCTGGGCGAGTTTCAGCGCAGCCTCATAACTGAAAATGGCCCGATCCCACTCCCTCAGCCTGCGGCGCACTGCACCCAAGCCACATAGGGCTCGAGCCTGAAACGCTCTTGCGGGCCGTCTGTGACTGAGTTGCTCGGCCAGCAAAAGATGAACCTCGGCTTCACGTGGGTCTTGTGCCAAAACTGTGATGCCAAGGCTGTGACGCAGCCAAGCCGAGTAATAGGGGTCATCTTGCAAGTAGGCCAGGGCTTCGGCCCAAAGGCTCCTGGCTTCGGCAACCTGAGCATAGCGGTAGTGGAGGTTTCCCTCTTCCAACAGACACCGGCCCAGTGCTCCTGCCGACAGATGCCGCCGGGCCTGAGCAAACCTAGCCTGCCAGCCTTCTGCGCCTAGCCCTGCCAGGGCTTCGGCCTTGAAACGCAGATAGGTACCTTCATCCTCTTCGAGTACCTGGGCTTCCAAAGTCTCCAGCAGGCACATCGCCTGTTTGGCCTGTTGCCGGAGGGTAAGCGCCCAAGCGCTGTAAAGGGCTACTCCTGTCGGCAACCCGGTGGGAACACTCGACCACCAGTGATATAACCCCAGTAACTCGTCTACCTTGCGCGCCCGACTCAGCACTCTCGCGTAAATTTCGCTAACCGCCCGGTTCCGCAAAAAGTCGTCCGGCAACCCCGCCAGCATTGCCTCAGCTAGCTCTTTATTGGCCCAATAGGTCTGAGCTAGTTCGGCGAACCGTTGCAGGGTTCGCACGGCATCATCGGGGTGACCGAGTTGAATCAGCTCGAGGAGAATGCCTATGAGGTCATCTCGGACTATGGGTTTGTGACTTTTGCCGGAGGCTCGAGCGGCGAACATAGATAGACCCAATTCTATACAGCCAGCGGCAGGCTCGAAGAAAGACCCTCGAGCCTGCTCGCCCCTATCGCGGTTCCCCTGAAGAAAACCGTACTAGCCGCCCGCACCAACCTTTGGCCCATCACCATCCGCGAAGAACCCCGGAAAAGAATGAATGCTCTGTCCTGCCGGAACTGAAAAAGCCGACATCAAGAGCAGGGCCAGAACCAGCCAGCGCCCCGCTTTGCGGGATACCAAGGTCTTTAGGCCGAACCGAACGGTGGTGTGAATATGGTTTTTGTTTTCCACGCCCGATAGCTTGAGGTTGGGGCGCGTCAATTCCTGTCGCGCTGCTTGAGGGGAAGTGCGGAATACCAGGATAAGGAGTCAAAGCCGTAACAAATGGGGGCAGCACCTATCTAAACCCCGTACCTGCCGGTGCCAAAGAGCTGCTTCCAACCTCCTTTTCTCTCAGCCATGCCCCCGGCATCAAGGCTGGAGCCTACCCCCAATTTCTTGAAGTCCGGATTGAACGAGGCGATTTCCCCGCCCAGCACCACCAGGTAAGCATCCTGGAAGTCCGCGCCATGCCGTACCTGGAGAGCAAGGGTCGGCTCGCAGTGCTGCTGTCCCAGCACCTCCCAGGAGCTATAAAAATATCAAATCACCCAGAGTATCTCGGGCCAAGGCAATTGCTTTCTACAACGCCGCTGTTGAGTCCTTCTTGGCTACCCTCGAGACCCAGGAGGTCAAGCTCCTGGGCAAAGCCAGCTACCCCACCTGCCAGGCCGCCCAAGTATCGTGGTTCTCTGCTCAGAGCGGCCCAGTAAATACCCTCAGGCCATCCCAAGGTTCATGAAAACCGCTCTAATTGAGCCGTTGGAATTCCCGCCGCAACTCGGCTAGGGCCGGAGGCAACTCTCCTAGCTCGTTCTCGAAGCGGTGAACCAGCCGGGTAATGGTGCGCCGGGCCGCAGCCTCACCTTGCAGAGCCTTGGTAGCCCGCACCAAGTATTCGTTGAGGGCTTCGTCGTAGGGCTCGATTTCCAGCAGTCGCCCAGCAAGGCTCAGGCATTTTTCGTACTGACCTTTGGCGAACCAACCCTCGATGGTCTCGAGCCCAGTACGAATTACCGACCAAGCGATGTCCTGGCGCTCGTTGTTGGCCCATTCGCTGTCGGCAGCAGGCAAGAACGGCCCCTGGTAAATGTCCAGCGCCTTGGCAAGCCCTTCCTCACCCCCGCTGGAGAGCGCTTGTTGCAACTCGGCTACGTCCCAGTTCAGCTCGAGGCCCCCACCCACCACCGAGTAGGTTTTGGAGGCATTGGAGAAAGGTACGCTCATCCCCGAAATTGCCCGTGCCAGGTCGTAGCGCACCTGATGGAAGTAGTTACGGGCACTTTCGGGAGTTTCGTCAGGGAAAAGCATAAGCAGAATTTGCTCGAGGGTACTTCCGGGATGCCCCAGCAAGTAGGACAACACTTCCACGCTGCGGCGCATATCCAGCCGCACCCGCTTACCATTGGCGACAATTTGGGCTTGCCCCAGAGTACGAACCTCCACCCACAGCGGAGCCTGACCGGGAAGCTGTTGCAAGTCGTTGTAGAGCACGCGGGCATAGGCATCCTCGGGCAACCCCGAGAGATGCGCCACCAGACGGGGCAGATAGCGAAGCTCAATAAGCAGTGGGAATCCCGAGCCAATGGCATAACGGGCCTGAGCCGCCTTGGATAGGGCTGCGGTAGCCAGCCTGCTTTGCCCACTACGCAAATGCCACTCTGCCAGGTGCAGCCACCCCCAGGCTGCCTCGCGGTCTAGCCCCAACCGCTCGAAGGTTTGTGTGGCCTGCTCGAGCCACTTCCCAGCTTCCGACTGCCCCGCCTTGCTCTGCAAAGCCCCTTGGCGCAACCAGTAATAGCTTTGAGCCTTCTCGTTGATGGTCAGGCTTTTGGCCCTGGCGAGGTGGCCTCGAGCCTGTTCCAAGCGCCCCTCAGCGGTCTCGAGGGCACACAAGTTGAGTTCGGCGTAGCATTCGGTCTCGGTATCTTGAGCCTCACGGGAAAGCTGGGCAGTTTGCTGGAAAAGCTCAGAGGTTTGTTTTTTCTCACCTCGAGCCTTTTCCAAAATCCCAGCGACGTACTGCACAAAAGAAGCAGCCAAGGGAACGTGCTCGAGATGACTCACAGCCTGCTGCAAATCGCTGTGAGCTTCCTCGAAACGCCCCAAATAGCTCAGACAAAGCGCTCGAGCGGCACGAATATAAACTACCTTGGCAGGGTTGGCAGCCTGTAGGGCGGTTTCAAAGTAGTCAGCGGCCTGGTGGTCACGGCCTCGAGCACTGTACACTCGCCCTAAAAGTTGACCAATCCCCGCCAGGAGCTTCTGTCCTGTAGGCGTTTCATAAGCTGCGGCCCAGGCTTGCTCAAGGGCCTCCGAGGCTTCAACCAGATTTCCATTTACCAAATGAATTGCTCCCCACTCACGCAGAGCCATTGCTTGGTCAAAACTGGGAAGGATCTTAATGTTTACTCGTTCAATTGCTTCTCTACCTAATGTTCCTTGACCCAATAAACGATAGGCCGCTGCAAGTTCAATTCCAGCTTCCTCACAACCCCCGGCACGAGCCTTTAGCAGTAGGTTTCGAGCTTGTTGCAATTTTTGCTGATTAAGCAGACATAAAGCGGCCATGCGACCATCTTGAAAGGTTGGACTTGGAAGAGCTTGGTACAAACACCAACCTCCTTCAAAGTCTCCCTCCAAGAATTTTCTCAGCACAGCACTCATAGCTATAACCTACACCATTTATAGTCCTAACCAGTGGGTAAATACAACCCAATACGTTTCCCAATACGTACCCAATACGCCCCTCTTTTAGGGTATACCTCATGCATCTAAGGATGCGAGCTAATAGAGGAGGAAACATAATGAACCCTATCCAACTTAACAAAATCACCCGCCTAGTGATTTTTATACTCTCAATCCTTGCTAGCCTTGCTTTAGCTGACCCATCAGGAGCAGGCACAATATAGCCGAAAATTAGTCAGAGCAAACTTCTTCCAAATCTACTTTTGCCTTTTTTAGGCTATAAGGAACGTCGTCAATGGGTGAACCTATCCTTCTACCTGATCCAATGCCCATCAAACCAGTCCCCTGGAGCGTGGCTCTCTCGAGCCTCGCTTCTTATGTCTTGGTGTTCGTCTTGGTCTTTCCGCATATTGGGATGGCGGCTTCACCGTTGGTGGCGTTATGGATCGGGGTGCTGGGCTGGTTCTATGGGGCTAGGGTCGGGGTGTTGGCCGGGGTGTTGGCAATTCCTTTGCACCTGCTGCTCTATGTAGGGTTCAGGGCTTCGCCGGAGTTGGCTTTTTTGCGCCTTAGCCCGTATTTGTGGATTGGGCTTGGGTTCGTGATGGGCTGGCTGCGCGAAACCCTAGACCGCTTGCACATCAGCAAAGAAGGGTATCACCGCTTGGTGCAACAGGCTCCGGTGGGCATTTTGGTTCACGATGGGCAGCGCATCCAATACGCCAACCCTAGGGCTTTGCAGCTACTGGGCGCTACAGCGGGAGAAATCTTGGGGCAAAAGCTCTCGGCCATTGTTGCCCCGGAGAGCCTCGAGCATTTGAGCAGTCGGGCCGAGGCTCCACCTCCCCTCGAGCTGCAACTCCAGCGCCCCGATCATTCGGCGGTGACCGTGGAGTGGGTTACGGTGCCCCTGACGGTACAGGGGCACACCGTGTTTCAGGTGGTTCTGCACGACCTTACCGAGACCCGGCAGGTTCAGGCCACCCTCGAGCATCTTACCTACCGCGACCCCATCACCGGCCTACCCAACCGGGCGGCTTTGCACAGTGCGGCAACCGAGTTGCTGGTTGCAGACAAAACCGTTGGGGTGCTGTGGCTCGAGCTACACGACTTCAGGGGTTATGTCTCCGGGCTGGGGCACGAAGGGGCCAATGCTCTGCTACAGATGCTAGCCCAGCGCCTGCTGGCCCATGCCCGTCGGGGAGACTCGCTGGCTTATATGGGCGAGGGAAGCTTTGCCCTGCTGGCTCCATCCACCGAGCACGATGGGTATTTACCGCTGGCGCAGCGGATGCTCGAGGCGCTACAGCCTCCGGTGATGCTGGACCAACAAGCCGTTCATCTGCGAGCAGCGGTGGGGATGGCCTCCTATCCCCATGACGGAGCCGACCTCGAAGCACTGCTCAGCGCAGCCGTAGCCGCCTATGCCCAGGCTAAAGTCGAGGCTCATGCGGTTGCCTTTTACGACCCCCGTCATCGTCAGGACGTGCGCGAGCAGATGAGCCTCGAGAGCGACCTCCATCAGGCTTTGCAGAGTGGAGCCCTGAGCTTGCACTTTCAGCCAGTGCTCGACTTGCAGCAAGACCGGGTGGTGGGGGCAGAAGCGCTGGTACGCTGGTTTCATCCCACCAGGGGGGCGGTCAGCCCAGGGCTATTCATCCCCCTGGCTGAGGAGCGGGGCCTGATTCGGGCTTTAGACCGATTCGTGCTCGAGCAGGCTCTGCAAACAGCCCGCAAGCTACCGGGCTGGGTGGCGGTCAATCTTTCGGCCCAGAGCTTCTTAGACCCTGGCTTGCCGGGGTTCGTGCGGGATTGCCTGGAATACTCCAACGTCGAGCCTAAGCGCCTGGTGCTGGAAATTACTGAGCGGGTGCTGACCCTACCCTCCAAAGCCCAACCCGTTCTGGACAGCTTGCAAGCTTTGGGCATACAAGTAGCAGTGGACGATTTCGGCACTGGACACTCATCCCTGAGCTATTTACGCGAGTTCAGCCTGAACTACCTCAAAGTAGACCAGGCTTTTACCGGACGCATTAGCGGCAGTGAAAAGGACGAGGCCATACTTCAAGGCATCTTTACCCTGGCCAGGGGTCTAGGGCTGCACGTGATCGCCGAGGGCGTGGAAAGACCCGCCCAACTGCGTTGGTTACGCAGTGCAGGCTGCGAGCTGGCCCAGGGCTATCACATCGCCCGCCCCATGGACGATGAAGCCCTGAACCGGCTGCTGGCCTCGAGGGAACCCTCCAGACGGGTATATCAGGATTAAAACGCCCTCCCAGACGGGGTTATCTAGTAGGGCAATTTCGCCGTGCTCGAGCTTGAAATTAGGACTGTGTCCCAGGCTCGAGCCAGGTTGCCAGGGCTACCAACACAAAAGCTAGCATCAGCACCAGCCCGTTCTGGACAGTTATCCAAAGCCGCCAAAGCCTGCGGGATAGTTCCTGGGCAGTAAGCATGGTTTCAGCCTTTCTGATTACCCCCCCAGCTTGGGGGTTAGCTCGAGCCGTAACTTCTCCAATAGACACTCGAGCGTTGGGGAGTCCAGTCACTTGAAAAGAGTCTCCACCGCCTGGACATAGACCAACTTGCCCAGTCTGGGGGAATAGCCTTAAGAAAGACTCCAGTACTGCCTTAAGCCAAGCTTAAGGGCAACTCCCTTGACCCTATATCAGCAGGTTGGGCTATGCCGATAAACCCCGCTCAGGGTTTAGGGGCTGATGGCCCCGAAACCAAATCGCTGAGGGTTCCAGGGATGAATCCTCGAGCCCGCACGTAGCGGAAAAACTCGGGTAGGGTCACGAGGGTTTCTGGCACGTTGTCGTGGAGCAATACAATTGCACCGGGCTTGAAGCGCACCTCCAGGCGGGTCTCGAGCACCTTGGGCCTGAAGCGCAGGTAGTCGCCGGGATCATCCGTCCAGAACACCACATCCAGGCCCAAATCCCTCAACTGACGACTGATGGCTGGGTCGAGGCGACCTCCCGGAGGCCGAACTAGCTGTACGGGCTGCCCGGTCAGGCTTTGCAATATGGCGTTGGTGCGTAAAACCTCGGCCTGCACACCGGCTTCGCTGAGCGTGATGAAGCGCCGGTGGTCGTAACTGTGGTTGCCCACCTGGTTGCCCTGCGCCACCATGTCCCGCACAAAATAGGGATAGGCCAAAGCATTGCGCCCGATTACAAAAAAAGTTGCCCTGACCCCCTCACGCCGCAGCAAATCCAGCAGCAACGGGGTGTAGAGCGGGTGGGGCATATCGTCAAAGGTAAAGGCTACATATTTGCTCGAGGCTTCTCCCCGATAGATCAAATGCCCCCGGCTGGCTTTTACCGGTAAGGCTGGGACAGCGGGTTCTTTAGCGGCGTAGAGCCAGGCCCGGTCATAGCTGGCGAGGTTGAGCGGGGAGAGATGGACAAAGGCCTCGAGCCTGCTTTTGGGTACCGAGGCCGTAAACCGGGGTAGCGGTGCGGCGGGGTCGCTACCCTGGTATTCGCTCGCTTTGTATAGGCTGAGGTCAACTTCAGCCAGGCCGGGCCGAGCCCTATAGATCGCTTTGACCATACGCTGGGCCTGCAAGAGCCAGTCGGGATTGCCAGGAAGTTTCGCCAGAACCTGGGCGACCTCGATATAGCCGTTGGAGGCGTAGGTAATTTCGCTGTGGGGCAGGGCGGGAAGCTCGAGGGTGTGCAGCCAAGATGCTGAACTCGGAGCGCTTAGGGCAGCGGCTGTCAATAGGGCTGGCAGAAAACCGGGCATCGAGCTTAGTGTATTGCAGTTGATGGAGGAAACATGAAGCCCCTTGGCAACAAGCCAACCCCAAAAACTGGCTGCCCCTCGAGCTTCCACCGAACCTGCCAGAGCCAAGAGTTCATTGCTCCTCCCCAAACCTTTGGTGATGTGCTACACTTTTAGCCAACAGCATGAACAGGGGTCATGGTGCCTCTTGCCTTATGGTGTGTAGTTATGCTACACTACCTTTTGTGTTTTGTGGCCTGTACCTAAGGTGCGACCCACAAGAAGCGTAAGAACCAGCCACCGCAGGGGAGAATTCCTTCTGTGGAAGAACCCTGTTAGCTTACGAAAACCCAACGACCCAAAGCAGAAGTTATCGCCAAGTGGCCCTAAGCCACCGGATAACGCACGGGTTTCAGAGGTGTTTGATGAAGATAGAGCGGTTCGGACGTATTCAGGAAGTTATCCCCCTACCTCCCCTGACCGAAATTCAGGTTGATTCCTTTAAAAAAGCTTTGCAAGCCGATGTTCCTGCCTCCAAGCGGGAGCCTTTGGGCTTGCAGGCCGCCTTCAAGGAAACCTTCCCCATCGAGGAGGGTGACAAAGGGCGTGGGCTGGTGCTGGATTTTCTCGAGTACCGCCTGGGCGAAGTTCCCTTCAGCCAGGACGAGTGCCGCGAGAAAGACCTGACCTATCAGGCTCCCATGTACGCCAAACTCCAGCTTATCCACCGCGATACGGGTCTCATCAAGGAAGATGAGGTGTTCCTGGGCGACCTGCCCCTGATGACCGAGGACGGTTCGTTTATCGTCAACGGTGCAGACCGCGTCATCGTTTCGCAGATTCACCGTAGCCCTGGGGTGTATTTCACCGTGGATCAGGCCCGGCCCGGCAAGTTCGTGGGCTCGGTTATCCCGCTGCCCAAGCGTGGCCCCTGGATTGACCTCGAGTTCGAGCAGTCCGGCGTAGTGGTCATGAAGGTCAACAAGAAGAAGTTCCCGCTGGCCCTCTTGCTGCGGGTGTTGGGGTACACCGCCGAAAGCTTGACTAAAGAGTTGGGCGGGTTCCCCGAGTTGCTACCAGGATTGCTCGAGGCCCAGTATCGGGGGAACAAGGTGCTCGAGATGAGCCCTGATGAGGCCCTCTTGAAGCTCTTCACCGAATTGCGCCCCGGCGACCCGCCCAAGCGCGACAAGGCCACCACCTATCTGCACTCCCTGCTCTCCGACCCCCGCCGCTACGACCTGGGCGAGGCCGGAAAATACAAAGCTCAACAAAAGCTCGGGATCAAGCTTTCGGGCCGGATGCTGCTCAAGTTCGAGAACGGCGAGTTCAAAGACGAGGGCCTGCTGCCGGTGCTCAAATACCTGTTCAACCTGCAGTCTGGGGTAGAAGGTTTCGAGAACGACGACATTGACCACCTCGGCAACCGCCGCATCCGCACCGTGGGCGAGTTGCTGGCCGACCAGTTTCGCGTGGGCTTGAGCCGGTTGGCCCGTGGTGTGCGCGAGCGTATGCTGCTCGGCACACCCGAGAGTGCTACGCCCGCCAAGCTGGTCAACAATCGCCCCCTGGTCGCTAGCATCCGCGAGTTCTTTGGGCGCAGCCAGCTTTCCCAGTTCAAAGATCAGACCAACCCGCTTTCCGAACTGCGCCATAAGCGCCGCATTTCTGCACTGGGGCCAGGTGGTCTGACCCGCGAGCGGGCCGGTTTCGACGTGCGTGACGTACACCGCACCCACTATGGGCGCATCTGCCCCATCGAGACTCCCGAAGGTGCCAACATCGGCCTGATTTCCTCGCTGGCCTCGTATGGGCGCATCAACGAGTTGGGCTTTATCCTCACGCCCTACCGCAAGGTGGAGAAGGGCAAAGTCACCGACAAAGTGGAGTTCATGACTGCCACCGAGGAAGACCGGCACCGTATCGCCCAGGCCAATACGCCCCTAAAAGAAAACGGCGATTTCGATACCAACCAGATCGTGGTGCGCAAAAAAGGTGACCCCATCATCGTGCATCCCGAGGATGTCGAGTACATGGATGTCTCGCCCAAGCAAGTCTTCTCGGTGAACACCAACTTGGTGCCCTTCCTCGAGCACGACGATGCCAACCGGGCCCTGATGGGTTCCAACATGCAAGCCCAGGCGGTTCCCCTGCTGCGAGCCCAGAGTCCGGTAGTGCAAACCGGTGTGGAAGAGCGCGTGGTGCGCGACAGCCTAACCTCGATGTACTCCAGCGTGGACGGCACGGTGGAGTTCGTGGACGGCAGCAAGGCCCTGATTCGTGGCAACGACAAAGGGCTCTACGAGTTCAACTTCCGCCGCTTTACCCGCTCCAACCAGGGAACAGCCCTAGACCAGCGTCCCCGTGTAGAAAAGAGCCAGAAAATCAAGAAGGGCGACTTGCTGGCCGACGGCCCAGCTTCCGAAGAGGGTCGCCTGGCCCTGGGTCAAAACGTCCTGGTAGCGATTATGCCCTTTGACGGCTACAACTACGAGGATGCCATAGTCATCTCAGAAGACCTATTGCGCCGCGACTACTATTCCTCGATCCACATCGAGCGCTACGAAATCGAAGCCAGAGACACCAAGCTCGGCCCCGAGCGCATCACCCGCGATATCCCCAACCTTTCCGAAGCCGCCCTGCGCGACCTCGACGAAGACGGCGTGGTGCGTCTGGGAGCCGAGGTCAAGGCCGGGGATATCCTGGTGGGCCGTACCAGCTTCAAAGGCGAGACCGAGCCCACCCCGGAAGAGCGCCTGCTGCGCAGCATCTTCGGTGAGAAGGCCCGCGATGTGAAAGACACCTCGCTGCGCGTACCCCCCGGCGAGGGGGGCATCGTGGTGCGCACCCTGCGGCTGCGGCGCGGCGAGCCGGGGGTAGAACTCAAGCCTGGCGTACGCGAAGTGGTGCGGGTTTATGTGGCCCAGAAGCGCAAGCTGCAAGTGGGTGACAAACTCGCCAACCGCCACGGCAACAAGGGTGTGGTCTCCAAGATCCTCCCTGTCGAAGATATGCCGGTGATGCCCGATGGCACTCCGGTGGACATCGTGCTAAACCCGCTCGGCGTGCCCAGCCGTATGAACTTAGGGCAGATTCTCGAGACCCACTTGGGCATGGCTGGCTACGACCTGGGCGTAAAGTTCGTCACCCCGGTCTTCGACGGCGTGGCCGAGGAGCAGATCAAAGAAAAGCTGGGCGAGAGCTTTGAGAAGAAGTGGGGCGAGCGCCAGAAGGCCGGTTTCGGCCTGGATAACCGCGAGGTTGAAGTGCTCCACCGCGCCGCCAAGATTGGCATCGTGGACGGCGAGCAAAGCCCCGAAGAGCAACTGCGCGAAGTGGCTATACAGGGCAAGAGCGTACTCTACGACGGACGCACCGGCGAGCCTATCGAGGGTCCAATAGTGGTGGGAGTGATGTACATCATGAAGCTCTACCACATGGTCGAGGACAAGATGCACGCCCGCAGCACTGGCCCCTACTCTCTCATCACCCAGCAGCCACTGGGCGGCAAGGCCCAGTTCGGTGGGCAGCGCTTCGGGGAGATGGAGGTGTGGGCGCTAGAAGCCTATGGCGCAGCCCACACCCTGCAAGAAATCCTTACCATCAAGTCCGATGACATCGAAGGCCGCAACCTGGCCTACGAAGCGGTGGTCAAGGGTGACGATGTCCCCGAGGCCAGCGTACCGGAGAGTTTCAGGGTGCTGGTAAAAGAGCTTCAGTCGCTCGGGCTAGATGTAGAGACCTACGACGAGAACGCAAAGAATCTGGATATCTTCGAGGGCTTAGCCAGCAGGCGATAGATGTCGCAAGTCTCAGGTCGCATGTCGCACGACAAAAACAAAGTCTTTGACCTGAGACCTGTGACTCGAGGCTCTAGACAAAAGCTTAAAGACCGTTAGACAGATTCACGGAGTGAAACATGACGAAACGCGAAGTTAGAAAAGTACGCATTGGCCTGGCCGCCCCCGAAAAGGTGCGCGGCTGGAGCTACGGCGAAGTAGAAAAGCCCGAAACCATCAACTACCGCACCCTCAAGCCCGAGCGCGACGGCCTCTTCGATGAGCGCATCTTCGGGCCGCAGAAGGACTACGAGTGCGCCTGTGGCAAGTACAAGCGCCAGCGTTTCGAGGGCAAGGTCTGCGAGCGCTGCGGGGTGGAAGTCACCAAGAGCATCGTCCGCCGCTACCGCATGGGCCACGTCGAGCTTGCCACCCCTACCGCCCACATCTGGTACGTCAAGGACGTACCTTCTAAGATTGGTACGCTGCTGGATCTTTCGGCACAGGAACTCGAGCAGGTTCTGTATTTCGCCAAGTACATCACCATCGAGGCCAAAGGTGCGATGCTGGCCGGAACCCCGGTCAACCGCCGCCAACTCCTCACCGACGACGAGTACCGCGAGCTGCGCTTCGGGCGGCAGGAGACCTACACCATCCCCGCCGGTGTGCAGACCTTTGTCAAAGACGGTGACGAGGTCAAAAAGGGTCAGGAGTTGGCTCCCGGTGTGGTGAGCAAGATGGACGGCCTGGTGCTGTTCCGCTTCCCCCGCCGTATCCGGGTGGAATACGCCGAGAAAGAGCGTGCCCTGCTAACCCTGCCCAGAAGTTCTTGGATCGAGGCCAAGACCTACAAGCCGGGCGAACCCATCGCTGACCTCGAGGACTCCTACCAGCTCAAGTCGGACGAGTCCGGCGCGGTAGACCTCGAGGAAGTGGGCGATGGAGTCCTGCTCAAAATCCGCGACCCCGAGACCGAGGCCATCGCCGCGATTTACCTGATCCCGGCGGGCATGAAGCCCAAGGTGGGCCAGGGCGAACTGGTCGGCAAGGGCGAAGTTATCGCTCAGGGCAAAGGTCAGCTCAAGCTGCCCAAGGGCCTCAAGGTGGGTGAGGTCGAAGCCAGCGGCAAGAAGGAAGTCGAGCTGGTCTTCAACTTGGATCGTCCGCGTATAGCCGATTATCCGCTCCAGCCGCACATGCACGTCCTTGCCACCGAGGGCACCGAGGTACGCAAGGGCGACAAGCTGGTCGGGGCCATCGAGGCCAACGAGGAAGTTCATGCTGAGGCCGACGGGGTGGTGCATCTGCACGAGCCCGCTTCTATCGTAGTGATGAAGGCCAAGCTCTACCATTTCGAGGACGATGTGGATGTCACCAACGGCGACCGGGTGAACCCCGGCGATGCCCTGGCCGACGGCGGCAAAATCACCTCGGAGATTTACGGGCGCGTCGAAGTGGACTTCATCCGCATGGCCGTCCGCGTTATCGAGAGCTACGACATTGATGCCCGGATGGGAGCTGAAGCGATTCAAGCTTTGCTCAAGGATATTGACCTCAACGTCCTCGAGGGCGAGTTGGTCGAGGACATGAAGCACCCCAGCCGCGCCAGACGGGCCAAAGCCAGAAAACGCCTCGAGGTCACGCGTTCCTTCCGCGACTCGGGCAATCGTCCCGAGTGGATGGTGTTGGAAGCGGTGCCGGTGCTGCCCCCCGACCTGCGCCCCATGGTGCAGGTAGACGGCGGACGCTTTGCCACCAGCGACTTGAACGACCTCTATCGCCGCTTAATCAACCGCAACAACCGCCTCAAGAAGCTGCTTTCTCAGGGTGCTCCCGAGATGATCATCCGCAACGAGAAGCGGATGCTGCAAGAGGCGGTGGATGCCCTGCTGGACAATGGTCGTCGGGGTACGCCCGTCACCAACCCCGGCAGTGACCGGGCCTTGCGCTCCCTGACCGATATTCTCTCGGGCAAGCAGGGGCGTTTCCGCCAGAACCTGCTGGGCAAGCGCGTAGATTACTCGGGCCGCAGCGTGATTGTCGTAGGCCCGCAGCTCAAGTTGCACCAGTGCGGTCTGCCCAAGCGGATGGCCCTGGAACTCTTCAAGCCCTTTCTGCTGAAGCGGATGGAAGAAAAAGGCATCGCCAACAACGTTAAGTCGGCAAGAAAGATGCTCGAGCGCTCCCGCGACATCAAGGACGAGGTGTGGGATGCGCTGGAAGAGGTCATCCACGGCAAGGTGGTGCTCTTGAACCGTGCCCCCACCCTGCACCGCCTGGGCATCCAGGCTTTCCAGCCGGTGCTAGTCGAAGGTCAGAGCATCCAGCTGCACCCGCTGGTCTGTGAGGCTTTCAACGCCGACTTCGACGGCGACCAAATGGCGGTTCACGTGCCGCTGTCGAGCTATGCCCAAGCCGAAGCCCGCATCCAGATGCTTTCGGCCCACAACATCCTCTCGCCTGCCTCGGGCGAGCCGGTTGCCAAGCCTTCGCGCGATATCATCCTGGGGCTTTACTACATCACCCAGCTTCGCCGCGAGAAGAAGGGTCAGGGCAGTGAGTTCAAGGATAACGACGCGGCCCTGAAAGCTTATGATGCTGGCAAAATCGCCCTCAACGCCAAAATCAAGGTGGCGGGCAAGGACACCAGCGCCGGGCGCATCAGGTTCGTGTTCTCCAACGTGGACGAAGCCCTGCTAGCCGTACAAAGCGGTATCGTAGACCACCAAGACGTGGTGACGGTGCGCTACGGGGGCCGCCTCTTGGAGACCAGCCCAGGCCGAATGCTGTTCTTACGCATTGTCTCAGAGGGAGTAGAAGATCCCAAGGCCGCCGAGCAGCTGGTCAACCTCGAGGTGGCGCAGGAAAAAGGTTCGCTGCGCGACCTGGTATACAAGAGCTTCCTGATTTTGGGGGTGGAGAAAACTGCCAAGCTGCTGGATGCGCTCAAATACTACGGCTTCGTGCTCTCCACCACCTCGGGTATCACCATCGGCATTGACGATGCGGTGATTCCCCCCGAGAAGCGTGGCTACTTGGAAGAGGCCGATGCCAAGCTGGCCCAGATTGAGTCGGCTTTCGAGTTGGGCTTCATGACCCAGGAGGAGCGCGTCGCGCAGATTGTCCAGCTCTGGAGCCAGACCACCGAGCGCGTGACTGCGGCGGTGTTCAAGAACTTCGAGGACAACTACCCCTTCAACCCGCTGTACGTGATGAGCCAGTCTGGAGCGCGTGGCAACCCCCAGCAGATTCGCCAGATTTCTGGGATGCGCGGCTTGATGGCGAAGCCTTCCGGCGAGACCATCGAGGTGCCGGTGAAGGCCAGTTTCCGCGAAGGTCTGAATGTGCTCGAGTACTTCATCTCTACCCACGGAGCCCGTAAAGGGGGTGCCGATACCGCGCTGCGCACGGCGGACTCCGGCTATCTGACCCGCAAGCTGCACGACGTGGCCCACGAGGTGATCGTGCGGGAGCCAGACTGCGGTACGCCCGACTACATCTCGGTTCCGCTCTTGCAATTCGACGAAGCCTTCCGCAACAAGCGCTTACGCAAGAAGAGCGATATCGAAAGCGGGTTATATGGCCGCACGGTGGCCCGTGAGCTTGAAATCAAAGGCCGCACCTTTGGCGAGGGCCACCAGATTTCCCAGGAAGACGTGAACTACATCGTCAAAGGGGCTGAGGAACGCCTGATCGAGGAGATTCCGGTGCGCTCACCTCTGACCTGTCGCGCCCGCTACGGCGTGTGCCAGAGCTGCTATGGCTGGGATTTGTCCGCCGTCAAGACCGTGAGCATCGGCGAGACGGTGGGGGTGGTGGCCGCCGAGTCTATCGGTGAGCCAGGAACCCAGCTCACCATGCGTACTTTCCACACTGGTGGCGTAGCCACCGGAGCAGACATCACTCAGGGTTTGCCGCGCGTGATTGAGCTGTTCGAGGCCCGTCGTCCTAAGGTCAAGGCAGTCATTGCCGAGATTGACGGAGCCATCCACCTCGAGGAATCCGACGACAAGACCAGCATATTCATCCACGCCGAGGGCTTCTCCAAGGAGTACAAGGTCGCCAAGGACACCCGCATCACGGTCAAGGAAGGCGAGACCGTGGAGGCCGGACAGCCCCTGACCCGTGGGGCCATTGACCCCCACCAGCTCCTCGAGGCCAAAGGCCCCGAGGCGGTGGAACGCTACCTGACCGACGAAATCCAGCGCGTATACCGTGCTCAGGGTGTAAAGCTGCACGACAAGCACATCGAGACTATCGTGCGGCAGATGCTCAAGTACGTGGAAATCACCGATGCTGGCGACAGCCGCTACTTGGAGGGCCAAGTGATCGAGCGCTGGGACGTGGAGGGCAGCAACAACGCCCTCCAGGCCGAGGGCAAGTTGCCCGCCGCCTGGAAACCCGTGCTGATGGGTGTGACCAAGAGTGCTCTCTCTACTAAGAGCTGGCTCTCCGCCGCGAGCTTCCAGCACACCACGCACGTACTCACCGAGGCCGCCATCGCAGGCAAGATGGACGAGCTGATCGGTCTCAAGGAAAACGTTATTTTGGGCAAGCTAATACCCGCAGGTACGGGCTCCGACTTCGTGCGCGACACTCAGGTGGTAGACCAGAAGACCTTGAAGCGCCTCGAGGAGGCCCGGCGCGAAGCCGAACAGGCTCCCGCTGGTGCTCCGGGTCGCCGCCCGGTGGTAGGGCAGCGGCAGCCGGGCCGGGAAGCGTAAAGAACCCTCACCCCAAGTGACTCGCAGAGTCTGCGGCCCCTCTCCCAAAAGGAGAGGGGCTTTTGTTTGGTTTTGATACACTTGAACCATAATTAAGCAGCCGACAAAGCCGGTGACGGTGGAAGATTACCTCGAAGCCGAGGCCGCCTCTGACATGTGGCACGAGTACGTGGACGGCACTCTAGTTGCGATGGCCGCAGAGACCATGCGCCATGACGACATTGTGCTCAACGTGGTCGAAGCTTTGCGCCCCGTTGCCCGCGCTAAAGGGTGCAAGCTACACGCTACCAGCATCCGAACGCGGGTTCGCGCCACCCGCTACCGCTACCCGGACGTGGTGGTCTCCTGTGAGGCCATGATGGATGCACGACAGCTCGAGCACCCCTGCTTCATCCTGGAAGTTTTGTCCGAGAGCACAGCCGACACCGACACCGGCAAAAAGCTCGAGGAGTACACCAAGCTTCCCTCGATGCAAACTTACCTCATCGTGGCGCAGACTGAGCCTCGAGTGGTGGTCTACGAGCGCGATTCCGGCGGCTGGCGGGTGGAGGTGCTCGAGGGGCAGGGGGAAATCCGAGTTGCTTGCCTCCAGGCAAACTTGAGCCTCGAGGCAATTTATGCAGGGGTCAATTTTGGGGAATAGAGGCCCGAGGTGAGCAAGCTCTCGACGTTCGGCCCTCGAGCCTGGACAATAGAGTCATGCCCCTCAACGAGCATCCCATCCACTTCGACGTAGATTCCCAGCGCTGCCACGGAATGCTGCACCTGCCCCTATCCGAAGGCCCCCACCCTGCTGTGCTAATGTTGCACGGCTTCACGGGTCAGCGCATGGAGCCGCACCGCCTTTTCGTGCTGTTCTCGCGCATGCTAGCCGAGCACGGTCTGGCCTCGCTGCGCTTCGACTTTCGCGGCTCGGGCGAGTCGGAGGGCACGTTTGACGAGATGACGGTGAGCCGAGAACTCGAGGACGTTCGCGCCGCCCACGACTTTCTCAAGGCTCAGCCCCAGATTGACCCCGCTCGAATCGGCTTGCTGGGCCTCTCGATGGGCGGGATGGTGGCGGCCTTAAGCCTGGCAGACTCTAAGTTCAGCTCTCTGGCGTTATGGGCTCCGGCGCACCCCAGGGTGTGGCTGAACGAGATACCCAAAGGGCCACTGGACGGGCCAACCGTGATGGCGATTTTTCAGGGGGCCCAGCGGGCGGGGCGGCTGCCGCCGGGTATAGATGTGCTCGAGGACAAAAACCTCATAGACCAGGGCGGCAACCCGGTCTCACCGCAGTTTTTCGCCGACCTCAGCCACTACGAGCCCTTCGAGACGGTGAAGGCTCACCAGGGGCCTGCGCTGGTGGTGCATGGCACGGCAGACCCCACCGTCCCCATGCAAATCGGGCAGACTTACGCCGAGCACCTGAAGTCTCGAGGCCCCACCACCTTCCGCCCTATCGAGGCGGGCCTGCACACCTTCGAGCGCCTGCCCCACCAGGCCGAAGCACACCAGGTGACGCTCGAGTTCTTCAAAAACACCCTGCTGGCGGATAGCCTATAGCTCATAGCAAAAGAACTTACGTCCCGAACAGGGATTGTCAACATATTGATATTGTCGTCCTGGACAGGATTTCTGTTTTTAGCTAGGGGCCATCGGCTAATCGGCTATAAGCTATGAGCTATCAGCCTTTATGAAAGCCAAACTGCTGTTCACTTTCCAACAAATCGGAGCCGACCTTTTCGCCCAGCGCATGGCCTCGGCAACTTCGGGCAACTACTCGGTGCGGGAGAAGGAGGGCTTGTGGATTACCCGCAGTGGAGCCCAAAAAGCCAGGCTGCAACCTGAGGATTTGATGCTGTTGCCGCTCGAGCCCGACCCTGCCAAAGATGCCGGAGCCTCCGTCGAGCGCATCATCCACCGCGAGGTCTACCAGCAAACCGATGCCGAGGCCATCGTCCATGCCCATCCGCGCTTTGCTATCGCCCTCTCGCTGCACCTCGAGAAAATCGTACCGATGGATCTCGAGGGCCAGTACTACTTCGACCAGATTCCCGTGCTCTCCCCGGCCACCCTCTCCTCTACCCCGGAGGCGGCGGCAGCCGTGGCAGGGGGCCTCAAAGAGCACAAAGCCTGCATCCTGCGCAGCCACGGGGCCTTTGCCAAGGGCCTCGGTGAAACCCCAGAAAAAGCCTTGCTGAATGCCTATTCGCTCATGACCAGCCTCGAAGAAGCCTGCGAGATTATCTTTTACGAACGCCTGTGGAGGAAGCCTTGAGGGTGCTGTTTGTCGAGGGCCAAGACGGTGACGCGCTCAGGCGGCTGGCTCACAAGTTTTCTCATCCCTACCGGCTTTTGTACCGCAAGGAGCAAGCCCTGTATCTGCTCGAGGTCTGGGCCTATGAGCCCGAGGTGGAAACCGAAGCCCTCAAGCTCGAGGGGTTTCGCAGTTGGAGCTTCGAGATGCTCGAGGAAGGTATCAAGGGCTAACTTCGCCCATCCCTCGAGCCCGTAGCCTCAAAGGGTGAAGACCCTAATTGTTGGAGCTAGCGGTGGGCTGGGGGGAGCCCTGGCTCGAGCCCTGGTGGGGCGGGCCAGCCAACTCTTTCTGCTAGGCCGCAGGGCCTCGGTGCTGGCAACTCTGGCGGGCGCAGTGGGCGGGGAGGCCCTACCTGCGGATTTGGGAAGTGAGCTCGAGGTGCAAGCCGCTTTAGCCGAGACCGGCCCCCTCGACCTGCTGATTTATGCCGCAGGGGCCGTGAGCAAAGCTAGTTTACGCGAGACCAGCCGTATGGAAATAGAGCGGCTGGAGGTGGCTAACTCTTGGGGCCTGGCCCTGACCTTGAAATATGCCCGCTTCAACCCGGCGGCACGGGTGGTTTTGCTGGGGGTTTATCCCGATTTGGTGATGGTTCCGGGGCTCTTTGCCTATGCTGCCAGCAAACTCGGTGCGGAGGCCCTGCTGGGCGTGGCTCGAAAGGAATTTCGCCGTGAGGGGGTGCGCTTCACCCTGGTGCGACTGCCTGCGGTCGCTACCGGGCTTTGGACACCTCTGGGGGGGGCTCCCAAGCAGGCCCTGAATCCAGATGAAGCCGCCCAACGTATTCTCGAGGGAACTCTGGTAGAGAGTCCGCCGGAACTTTTAGAGGTCAGATGAATCGTTTGATTGCCGTATTGACATGGGTGCTGCTGGCCTACGCCCAGGCTCCGCAGCAATATCACCTCGAGGGCAAGGTGGTCTATAGCGCTAGCTATGCTCTGGGGCGCTGGCAGGGAACCAACACTAGCCTGGCGGGAACAGCGACCTGGAACCCCAGCACTGGCGAGATGGATGGAAAGGTCTGCCTAGACCTCACCCGCTTCGATTCTGGTAACCCCCTGCGCGATGCCGATGGACGCGGGGTTTTCAAGGTAAACCAATATCCCCAGAGTTGCCTCACCCCCAGCAAGCTCACTGTCCAGGGAGAAAACGCCGTGCTGGTGGGTACACTCGACCTACACGGGGTCACGCGGGAAATCAGCGCCAGTGGAACGCTGGTCAAAGACGGCCCGGCTTACGTGTTCAAGGGCGGCTTTTCCACCAAGTTCTCGCAGTGGAATATGCAGCGCCCTTCGCTGATATTTGTCACTGTAGACGACCCCGTAGACGTGCAGGTGGAGTTGCGAGCCACCTTACGCTAAGTATCTCCAGGGTGGCTTTTTACAAAGCCACCCCGACTGGAGAAGTAGGAGAGCGACATCAGGAGATGCGCACAGCGCATAGCCGCTCGCACGGGCAAAGCCCGGCCCTGTGGGCCTAGGGCTCTGCCGGAACAGGTGGGCCTAGTGCTCTGCGGGGCGGAGTGGCGCACCGCGCCATAGCCGCAAAGCGGCTACCCGAGCTAACCTGGAGGGGGTGGCCGTAGGCCATAGCCGCTCTGCGGCTAACCTGGAGGGGGTGGCAAAATATCCTTCCGGGCAACCTCACCCTGGAGCGACTTAGAGCGGTTTATTCATAGCGCAGCGACTCCACCGGGTCGAGCCTGCTGGCCCGCAGGGCCGGGTATAGCCCGAAAAAGATGCCCACCATCGCCGAGAACAAAAACGCCACCACAATCGGGCTGACCGTGATAACCGGGCTAATTTTTAGCGCCTGGCCACCTATATAGGCTATCCCAAAGCCCACGAAAATGCCGATTACCCCCCCACCCACCGAGAGCACGAAGGCTTCGACCAGGAACTGCGTCAGAATATCCCTGGGCTTGGCTCCCAGGGCCTTGCGGATGCCAATCTCGCGGGTGCGCTCCGTCACCGACACCAGCATGATGTTCATGATGCCGATACCACCCACCAGCAAGCTAATGGCCGCAATTCCCCCTAAAAACAAGGTCAGGGTCTGGGTAATTTGGTTAACCGAGGCCAGGGCATCAGCCTGGTTTTGCACGCTGAAATCGTAGGTGGTGGGGTCAGTTTTTTTGTGCCGTGTGGCCAGCAGGTCGGTGATGCGGTTCTTGAGGTCGTCGAGCTGGCTCTTATCTGCGGCCTGGACAAACACCGCTGAAACCTTGATTTCGCCGCTGCTGTCGGCCCTCCCCAACCGCTGAATATAGGTCGAAAGAGGGATGATGATGTTGTAGTTGGAACTGGTGAAAAAGCTGTTGCCTTTATCGGGTAGCACCCCTACGATGCTGAAAGATACCCCAGCAATTCGTATTTTCTGGCCCAACGCGGCTTCCGAACCATTGAAGAGGTCTTGGGCCACCTGATAGCCAATTACCGCTACCCGCCTGCGGCCGGTGTTGTCGGCATCGCTGAAGAAGCTGCCAAACTCCACTTGAGAGTTGCGCACGGTAGCGTAGTCAGGCCAGGTGCCCACGATGCTAGCGTTGGTGTTGTTAGCCTGGTACTTGACCTGGGCACTGCGCTGCAAGGTCGGAGCCACCCCGGCAATCTCCGAACCCAAAGCCCGAATGGTCTCTACATCCTTGAGGGTGATGCTCTGTGGCCCACCCTGGCGCACCAAGCCTCCGGGGCCACCCCTGGTGTTGACATCGCTCGAGACCGTGAGCAGGTTGGTTCCCAGGCTTTGCAGGCTTTTGGTGATGTTAGCCGTGGAGCCCGCTCCAATCGCGGTAAGGGCGATTACCGAGGCTACCCCGATGATGATGCCCAGCGTGGTGAGCACCGAGCGCAGAGGGTTGGCCAGGATGGCCCGCCAGGCGATGCTGACCACCTGCAGCGCATTGATACCGAGCCCGGAGCGGGTACGGGGGGCTTGGGCTTGGGGGAGGTCTCGAGTGGGGGTCATGCCACACCTCCGGCTATGCGCTTGCGCTGCGGGTTGGGGCTATCAGATTCCAGTAGCCCGTCCCTAATCCGCACGATGCGCTGGGTGTAGGCGGCGATATCGGGCTCGTGGGTGACGACAATCACCGTAGTCCCTTCATCGTTGAGCTGCTGGAACAAGGCCATTACCTCCACGCTGGTTTTGGAGTCGAGATTGCCGGTGGGTTCGTCGGCCAGCAAAATCGAAGGTTGCATAGTCAGCGCCCTGGCCACTGCCACCCGCTGTTTTTGCCCACCGGAGAGCTGCGAGGGAAGGCTACGGCTCTTATCTGCCAAGCCTACTCGGCGCAGCATCTCGAGGGCAGTTTCACGCTGCTGACTGGCCGAAAACCCAGCGTAGGTCATGGGAACTTCGACATTTTCCAGCACACTCATCCGGGAAAGCAAATGAAACGCCTGAAATACGAAGCCAATGGCCCGGTTGCGCACCTCGGCCCGCTCGTTTTCACTCAGCTCGGTCACGTCCTGACCGCGCAAAATATATTGTCCTTGGCTGGGACGATCCAGCAGACCGATAATCTGCATGAGAGTGGTTTTACCCGAGCCCGAGGGCCCCATCAGGGCTACCATCTCGCCCTCGGCGATATCCAGCGACACGCCCCCCAGGGCCTCAAACGTCACCTCGCCCAAGTCGTAGGTTTTGTGAATATCACGCAGTTGGACTACCGGGTTCATGGCCCGCCTCCCGGAAAGCCCTGGGTCTGGGTGGGGGCTCGAGTGGGCAGCACTACGGTTTCTCCAGCTTGCAGACCGCTGGTAATCACCATGTTGATGCCGTCGTTGGGGCCAACACTCACCTGGCGCTCCTCGGTGCTTCGATCAGCTTTTTGTACCTTCACATACGAGCGATTTCGCACGGTTTGCACCGCCCGCAGGGGAATCTGCACAGCGTTGGGGAGTTCTTGCGAGACAATCTCGCCCTCGGCAGTCATGCCCGCTTTGAGCAGGTGCTGAGGGTTGGGGATGTTCACCGTCACGTAGAACACCGCGATGTTTTGTATCACCGTGGCGCTGGGAGAAATGGCGGTGACGGTGCCCTTGAACACCTGATTGCCAAAAGCATCCAGGGTCACGTTGGCTTTTTGCCCCACCTTCACTTGGGAAATCTCGGTTTCGTCTATCTGGACGGGCAGGTCTATGCTCGAGTCATCAATCACCGTCAGCAAAGCCCCGCTACCGGCTACGCTCGCACTCACCCCCACCCCCCCGACCTGGGCGTTAACTGCCGAGACAGTACCATTAAAAGTGGCGTAGAGTTTGGTGTTAGATAAGTCCTGTTGGGCGTTTTTGAGGGTCAGGGCAGCTTGGTCTAGGGCCATTTGCAAGTTCAGCAGATCCTGGGAGTTGCTGGACTGCTTGAGGGGCAGCAAGGCTTTAGCCGTCTCGAGGGCTACTTTTGTACTTTGTAGGTTGGCCTGGGCCTGGTTATAACTGCTCTGGGCAGTGTCCATCTCCTGTTGGGTGTTGCCCCCGATGGCGAAGATTCGCTTGGCCGACTCGAGGTTGGTTTTAGCACTGGCTAGCGCGGTCTGGGCGTTGGCATAGGCAGCCTCGGCACTGGCGATGGCCTGTTGCTGGCTGGCAATGCTGCTGGTCTGTGAAGCGCGGGCACTCTCGAGCTGGGCCTGGGCCTTGTCGAGCGCGAGTTGGGCATTGTCTACCGCCCGCTGGTAGGTTGTGGGGTCAAGGCGCACCAACAGTTGCCCTTTAGTCACCGAGTCACCCACCTTGGGCAAATAGAGAATGGTTCCCTGCACTTGTGGCTTGAAATCCACACTTTGGTGCGCTACCAGAGTACCCGGCCCAGTCACCGAGACCCGGAAGGTTCCCTGGGTGGCGGTGGCCGTTTGCACCTTGGTCTGGGTTTGGGATGAAGCTGGATGGCGCAGGAACACAGCCACCCCAATAGCAACCAGCACCAGCAGTCCCAGCAGTTGCCAGGGCAGCAGTCTTCGATTTTTTCTCTTCTGAACAGGGCTCATGGCTGCTTTCATTGTCTGGGAGGGATATGTAGAAACAGTGGAGTCTGCGTGAAGGTTCGGTTTTCTTCTGTAACTGGGGTATGGATTCAACGAGAACCCTATTTACGCGGAACTCGTTGAATCCATAGAGGCTGCCAGGGCCGCTTGGCTGGCCTATTTTTTGGTTAAGCCTCCTGGGGCTTGGGCTCGGCGCGGGCTTTTACGAGCTTATCCACCAACTCCGGGGCATGGTCAAAGAGTTCGTCCAGAGCGGTGCGTTTGCCTGGCACGCCCATTATTTCGACCTTGCCTTCTTTTACCACGATAAAAGCCGCGGGCTCGATGCGAATGCCCCCCGCTCCACCGCCCCCTTCGCCCACACCCTTGGCGTGCTTGGTGGTGTCGTCTCCTTCTCCGTGCCCAGTACCCCCGCCAAAACCCAGCGAGACCTTGGACACCGGGATGATGGTGTTGCCCGCTACCTCGATGGGTTGACCGATTACGGTTTCGGTCTTGGCCACCTGGCGCATTTCTTCCACCATGTTGCTCAGTAAGTCTTTGGTTTCCATAGATTCCTCCTTTGCTCCTGACTGCGATCCTTCAGCCTTTGCATGAGCACCAAACTTTTCCAGGCCAGCAGGGCCAAGCCCAGCGTACGAAGGCTCAGGGCCAGCTCGAGCCTTCCCCTGGCCTGCTCCCCCCAAAAATCGGCCTCGACCTGAACCCTGGCCTTGGGCCACAGGCCCTCAACCAGTGGCTGGGCCGCTCGAGTAAAACCATAAAGCACCCCGGTAAAGGCCGGGTCGGGTGAGGCCAGAGTGGCCTCGAGGTCGAGGCGCTCGAGGTGGGTGTATCGCTTGAGGTCGCTCCCCATCTTCGCCAAGCTAGAGCGCTCGAGCAGCAACCAGGAAAACGCCCAAGAACGGCTGCGTTTGGCTGGATGGGATTTCTTGGAGCGAGCTTTCACCCGTAGGGGCCCCCGCAAAACCTCGAGCCCAAACCAGCTCAGGCCAAACTCCTGCATGGGCATCACCAACCAAAACCCTAGGCCCAACCACCGCGCTTGTAGGGTGAGAGCCTGCTGTGTGAGTGCGGCCTGGATATGCAGGAAGGAAGCCAAAATCAACGTGATTAGCGCTAGCAAGAAAATTGTAATCACCAAGGCTTGGCCCATTGTTAACCTCGGCAGCCTAAGCAGCCATCCTAATTTGCATCTGAGCCGTTACCAAGGCATTACCAGACCGAAGATTTCTGCTCGAGCGGCCCAAAACCCCTTCATTACCCAAGCCCCAGCCTGCTCGGCAACCTTGACTGCATACTTTTTGGTAATGCCGCAGTAATGGATCAAACTGACCATACAAGAAGGCTGGAAGCGCCGAGCCAACTCAGGTTTGATGCACCTGAAAGGGCAGCCTCACCATGCTAAAAACTGGGCCCACCAATAGCTCACAACCCCTAGCTCCTTCCCAAGGACTATCCAGCGCCGAAGCCGCCCGGCGGCTGGCTCAGTATGGCCCCAACGATCCCGCTCCGCTGCATCGCCGTTCAGCCCTGATGCAGTTTCTCAGCACATTCGCCCAGCCCTTGGTGCTGATTTTGCTAGTTGCCAGTGGGGTTTCTGGGTTCTTGGGTGACTGGGTAAATGCCAGCATTATCGCCGCCATAGTACTGCTGAGTGTGATTCTGGATTTCACCCAGACCTATCGTTCACAACAGGCTGCCGAGCGTCTTCAGAGCCGGGTTGCGCCCACGGCTACAGTGCTGCGGGATGGGAATTGGCAAACCCTACCACGGCGGCAGTTGGTTCCCGGCGACCTGATTCAGTTGGGCGCGGGCGACTTGGTTCCGGCTGATGCCGTGCTCTTGCAGGCTAAAGATTTACATGTCCAGCAGGCTGCTCTCACCGGGGAGTCCATGCCGGTGGAAAAAGAGGCCACCCCAGACCTGGCGGATGACTCTCCCGAGGCACCCGGCCGAGTGTTTCTGGGTTCCTCGGTGGTTAGTGGTACGGCCACCGCTCAGGTCATGGCTACCGGGCGGAACACCACCTTCGGCGATATTGCTAGCAGTTTAGGAAAGCGCCCACCCGAGACCGAGTTCGAGCGAGGGACTCGAGCCTTTAGCATATTTATCCTTCAAACCGTGCTGTTTCTGGTGTTGTTCGTGGCGGTAGTGAGCATCTCCGGGAAGAAAAACCCCCTCGAGTCGCTGCTGTTCGCAGTCTCGCTAGCCGTAGGGCTAACCCCAGAGTTTTTGCCGATGATAACCACCATCACCCTCTCCAGTGGTGCGGTGCGGATGTCCCGGCAAAAGGTGATTGTCAAAAACTTGGCCTCGATCCAGAACTTTGGCAGCATTGATATCTTGTGTTCCGATAAGACCGGAACCCTGACCAGCGGCCAGATGGAACTCGAGGCCTATCTAGACCCCCAGGGAAACCCCTCGGATAAAGTCTTGTTGCTGGCTTATCTCAACAGCTTGTTTCAGTCCGGGGTGAACAATCCCCTCGACAGCGCAATTCTGGCCCACTCTAGCCTCGATACTGCCGCTTATTCCAAACTAGATGAAATTCCTTTCGACTTCGAGCGACGGCGGGTTAGCGTGGTGGTTGGCAAAGATGCCGAGCGCTGGCTGATTGCCAAAGGCGCGCCAGAGAGTGTGCTCGAGGCATGTACTGCCCTAGAACAAAGCAGCCAAACGCAGCCCCTCGAGGCAACTCATCTAGCCCAGGTGGGGGCCATGTTTCAGAAACTCAGTGCTCAAGGCTATCGGGTTTTGGCTGTAGCCTACCGGGCCATGCCCGCTCAGATGGCTTATCAAGTCTCAGACGAACAAGACCTGATTCTGATAGGCTTCCTGGCTTTCTCTGACCCCCCCTTGCCCGATGCTGCCGGAGTGCTCCAAGAATTGAGGCGCAACAACGTACAGGTCAAGATTCTCACTGGGGACAATGAGCTTGTGGCCAGGCATGTTTGTGGACAAGTGGGTCTGGATGTAGGTCAAATTGTGCTGGGTGACGAAATCCACCGCATGAGCGACCCCGCCCTGAGCCAGATTGCCGAACGTACCCAGGTGTTTGCGCGGGTCTCCCCAGCCCAGAAGAACCGCATTATCCGCGCACTCAAGACCCGAAACCATGTAGTGGGTTATATGGGCGACGGTATCAATGATGCCCCCAGCTTGCACAGTGCCGATGTAGGCATCTCGGTACAGGGCGCAGTGGACGTAGCCAAGGCCGCCGCTGACGTGATTTTGCTCGAGTCTGACCTGAAGGTCTTGCTGGCAGGCATTCTCGAGGGCCGCAAAGCCTTTGGCAACGTGATGAAATACCTTCTGATGGGTACCAGTTCCAATTTTGGCAATATGTTCAGCATGGCCGGAGCTTCGGTAGTCTTGCCTTTTTTGCCCATGCTGCCCACCCAGATTCTGCTCAACAATTTTCTCTATGACCTCTCGCAGGTAGTTATCCCCAGTGACAATGTAGACCCCAGCTTTATCAAAAAACCTCGTCGCTGGAATATCGACCTGATCCGGCGCTTCATGTTCTTTATCGGCCCCATCAGCTCCCTCTACGACTTTCTGACTTTTTTCGTGCTACTCAAATACTTTCAGGCAGGTGAGACCTTGTTCCATACGGGTTGGTTCGTGGAATCGCTGGCAACACAAACCTTGGTGATTTTTATCATTCGCACCATGGGAAACCCCCTGCGCAGCAGGCCCAGCACCGCACTCACCCTTACGGTCGTGCTTATCGTGGGCATAGGGGTGGCCCTGCCATTTACCCCGCTGGCAACCCCATTGGGATTTGTGCCCTTACCTATGGGTTATTTTCTGTTCCTCTTCATAACTACCCTGACCTATTTGTTGCTGGTGGAGTGGGTCAAGCGCAGGATGATGGCTCGAGCCTTCGATTGATGCCTCCGCCACTCGCTATACGCCCTGCCCATGAGCACCACCCTCGAGCCGTCTATCTGGCTGCAGAGGGTAAAACCAGTGGGGGCTGGGGGGGCTGATTAAAGTCGAAGTCGGCCTGCAAGTCACCCAGTTGGGGCAAGCTCTCTCGCACGGTGGGCCGGGGGTCGGGCCGCCCATCGGTTTTTGGATCCAACCGGGAGCCATTCAGGAAGTCATCTTCGATAAACTTAGCGTAAGCATCATGGCTCAACACCTGGTGATCTATGAAACCCTTCTTGGCATACGGGCTGATCACTAAGCCCGGCACCCGCAGACCATAGCCATTTTGATCCACCTGGGGAGGCACTACGTGGTCGTAGAAGCCTCCCCAGTCGTCCCAGGAGAGAAAAATGGCCGTGGAATTCCAGTCTGGACTCTGCATAATCGCGTTAATCAAGCTCGTAACATAGCGTTGGCCCACACTCACCAGGGCCGGTGGATGCTCGCTTTCTTTACCACTGGGCGCAATCCAAGACACTGCTGGCAGTCTGCCACTCTTAGCATCAGCGTAGAAATGTGAGAGGTCTTGGATATTTTGTACCTGATGGTCTTGCTGCACGGTGGTAAACCAAGGCAGGGGGTTCCAAATACCCGGAGTACCGGCATTTTGCTTCTTCTGCACGCAGGTCGTCTCCGAGTCGTCTTCGCAGTCGGGCTCGGTGCCGGGAGCTACATAGTATTTCCAGCTCACCTGATTTTTATTGAGCAAGTAGGTCAGGTCGGTCCAGGCATACATGGGGTTGATAAGTCGGCCCCCTGGAGGAACCACTGCGGCCCGCCCGCCCAACACGCGATCTGGGATGAAAGGATTCTGCAAAGCGTTAATGCAGCTTTGGGGATTGTCGGCGCTCTGGCAGCGAGCCGCCCACTCAGAAACCAAGAAAAGGTGTTCGGGCAGGCTCCAGGAGGCGTTGGGCTCAAACATGTGGTCTTGCAGCACGAAGGCTTTAGCATAGGCCCAGTAGTTGGGGATCTCCCGCCCGTCGTGATAGCCCATCACATTGGTCTGACCAGGCTGGCTACAGCTAGGGTCATTGCGGCCCTGGCAGCGTAGCCGCTGGCCTGCTTCAGCCTGTGCGATGAATCCATCCATCTTGCCCCCATCCACATCGGCGATAGCGGCCTTCTGTCCATGAGGCCCACCCCGGTTGAGGTCACTGGGGTCGTGATAAGGTCGCACACAAACCCCACTGGCCGGGTCTGGCACGCAAACTGTGGGTATCCCGTCTTTCATGGAAATTCCATCGGCACCAGGGAAGGTTCCGAAATAGCTGTCGAAGGAGCGGTTCTCCTGCATGATGATAACCACATGCTGAATCTTATGAATACCTTCCAGCGCCTGACTGCTGGCAGGTCTCCCCAGCAAAACCCCCACAAGCAGGGCCAGACCCAACACCATTGCCCACCTTTTCATACACAACCTCCCTTTTTTTGGATTATTCCCTCGGAGGCTTAAGTTGGGCTGAAACCACGCAATCCCCTTCCCACTTGCTACTGGAGCAAAGGTTCTGGGGAGACCCTTAAAAACAGATTTATCAATTGGCTCGTTGGGCTTGTTTCTAAATACAAGCTACCACTTTTCCCACCAAATTTCAGTGACGGGCACTGCTTACAACACCGCCTTTGCGGTGCAATATAGCAAAGTCCGTCCACACTTAGACTTTGAGGAGGCTCTATGAAAATCACCGATTCGCTTTATGTTTTACCCATCGGCACAACCCTCGCTGGCAATCCAATGATCCTCGGCCACAGGCTGATTCTGGACGAGCAAAATGGCCCAGCTCTGGTGGATGCCGGAGGCCCCGTAGAGGCACTGGAAGCAGCGTTGGGGGAAGCCGGCGTGAAACTAGCCGACCTGCGCCACCTGATCCTCACCCACCAAGACCTCGACCACCCCGGGTCCGCCGCCGCAATCGTAGGGGCCAGCAACGCAAAAGTGCTGGCCCCTGCCGCCGACGCGCCCCACATTAACGGCACGCATAAATGGCTCAAAACGCCTCCGCCCCAGGCCCTCGAGCAATTCCCCCCCCAGATACGGGCAGTTATCGAAAAGGGCGCAGAGCCGGTCACGATAGATCAGCTTTTGCAAGGTGCTGAGATTTTGGATTTAGCGGGCGGGGTAGGTGTAATCTTCACACCGGGCCACACTCCCGGTCACATCAGCCTGTACCTGGAAAAAGACAAAGTATTAATTGCGGCAGATGCCATCACCGCCGAGGATGGGCAGGTGCGCCCGCCATCGGCTGGAGGCACACTATCGCAGTTCTCTGATTTTTGCCGCCCTGGGCGGCAGCAAAATATCCGATGAGCACAGTAAATAGGCCCAGGCTACCCCCAGATTCTTTTCGAAAACCGCTCTAGATATGGCGGAGGCCATGCGGTCGGTAGCAAAACTCGCCGAGCTGGACACCTGACTTACCACGGCGGGGTGGTGCGGGGCGACATGCAAACTCAGCTTCGGCAGCTAGGCGAAGGCTGAAAATTGCCAAATCACAGCAAGTGTCATTCTGAGCGGAACGAAGTGCAGTTGAAGAAACCCACACGCGCTCCAGTACAGGAGTTCTCAGATAGAAAAAGATGGTTTTTGATGCCCGAGCACTTGGCGGTTGATGCGTGTGTGGGATGTTTCGCTTCGCTCAACATGACAACGGTTAAGCAGAAGAACTCGAGTAACCACTAAACGTTGAACAATATATACATCACATCCCCGTCCTGCACGGCGTAATCCTTGCCCTCAGTGCGCACCCAGCCGCGCTCTTTGCCCTGCGCCCAGCCCCCGGCCTCGACCAGCTTGCTCCACTCGATCACTTCGGCGCGGATGAAGCCCTTCTCTAAGTCAGAGTGAATCTCCCCTGCCGCCTGCGGCGCTTTGGTTCCCTGCCGCACCGTCCAGGCCCGCACTTCCTTCTCGCCTGCGGTGAGAAAAGTCTGCAAGCCCAGGGTGTGGTAAGCGACCTTGACCAGCCGGTTCAGGCCGGACTCGCTCAGGCCAAGGGATTGTAAATATTCGGCGGCTTCCTCCTCGGACAGCTCCGAGAGTTCGGCCTCGATTTTGGCGGAAACCACCACCACATCGGCGTTTTCCTTGGCGGCAGCTTCGCGCACCTTAGCGACATTAGGGTTGTTGGCCCCGTCTGGCAGGTCTTCTTCGGCCACGTTGCAGACGTAGATGACGGGCTTGTAGGTGAGTAGGCCCATCTCCCGTGCGCCTTTAGCCAGCGCTTGCGGGTCAGCGGCGGCGAAGGTGCGGGCCGGATGTCCCTCGGACAAGTGCGCCATTAGCGGCTCGAGCACGTCCAGCAAGGCTTTGTCGTCCTTGTCGGTGCGAGCAGTCTTGCGCAGCTTCTCGAGGCGCTTTTCTATGGTCTGTAAATCGGCCAAAGCCAGCTCGGTGTTGATGGTCTCGAGGTCTTCCAGGGGGTTCACCGTGCCTGCCACGTGAACCACGTTGGGATCCTCGAAACAGCGCACCACATGGGCAATCGCGGCCACCTCGCGGATATTGGCGAGGAACTGGTTGCCAAGGCCCTCGCCCTTGTGCGCCCCTTTGACTAGCCCCGCGATGTCTACAAACTCCACATAGGTCGGAACCACCGGTGGAACCCGGTCGCCCTTGATGAAGAGCTTTTTGAGGGCCTCCAGGCGCGCGTCGGGCAGCGTTACCACGCCGACGTTTTTGTCAATCGTGGCAAAGGGATAGTTGGCGGCCAGTGCGCCCGCCTTGGTGATTGCGTTGAACAGCGTGGATTTGCCCACGTTGGGAAGACCGACGATACCGACTCCTAGACTCGCCATACCAAGCGACCATTCTATAGTGCGCCCGGCCAATCCCGGTAATGCTCATTCTCGCCCACCACTAGAGCGGTCTTCATAAGGTTTGACCGAGCAAAAACTTTAGGGATTGCCTCCCAGATTGACAGTTGGCTCCGGTAGGGGATGGCCGTAGGCCATACGGGCTCTGCCCGTAACCTGGAGGGGGTGGCCGTAGGCCATACGGGCTCTGCCACTACCCGAGGGCGGAGTCGGCCCCAGGCCGATAGCGGCGGAGCCGCTACCCGAGCTAACCTGGAGGAGCGCCAACGTCAATGAAGGCCACGATAGAGCCCTAAGTGTTGCCTGGCCTCATCAGAGAAACCGGCCCAGTCCAGCAGGGCTTTCCCCAGCTCGAGATAACCCCGTGTAGTACATATCTTTCCCTGCCAGTGGGCGGGTTCTTTTACAACCTCGAGCACCGAGCCTTCCAAGGCTTCCCGCGCGACTGGGTGAGCGCTGACCTTGCCAGAGACCAGGCCCGCCTCGAGCAGCAAGAGCGCCCCGTTGGCCCCGGTGAATACCGCCCGCAGGCCGTCCCAGACTTCGTTAAGCCAGTCTTGATGCTCTGCGTCGCGTCCCAGTTTGCTCATCTGCGGCCCACCCGGAATCACCAGCACATCCAGTTGGGGGCGGGCCGCAAAGGTGTATTTAGGTGTCCAGACCGCACCCGCGCTGCCCTCGAGGGCCGTCCGGCCCCGGGCTATGGTGAAGCGCTCCATCTCCAATAGCCGGGCAATTTCCAGCACCAGTGCAGCCTCCGCTTCCAGAAATCCAGGGGTCAGCAACACTCCTAAACGCACGGTTTACCTCGAGGAAACCGCATTTTTGGCCGTGTCGGGGAGGTCTTTGAGGGGGGTGGTCAGGGCGGGCTTGAAAAGTTCCCACAATAGCGTCGCGGCCTCACCCCGCCGGAGTTTGGTGTTATTGTCGGGCGGGCCCAGGTGCAAGCCAAGCTCGTTGAGGATGCGGTAGGCATCAAGACGGTACATTGGCCCCCGCCAGGTCTTCTGGTAGAAACGTTTGGCCGCCAGCACAGCCTCGAGCTTGGGGCTGCCGGGAGATCTGGCCTGGTAGAAATGCTCGAGGTTAATCAGGAAATCACTCACCGAGATGGGCTCATCCAGGTAGAGCCGCCCCACCATGTAGTAGGGCGTGGAAAATAGCCCCCGGCGATACAGCTCGATGGCCGCAGCATATCCAGGGTTGGCCTGATCTTTGGAAGGGTCTGAGGGCTCGGGCAGAAGGTTGGCCCCCTCGCTGAGCAGCCGCTCCCGCAGGGGTTCAGGGTTGGCAGCCAGAGCAGGGAAGTCGAGGTTTTTTTCCTTGGCTATATAAGCTGCGACCCCTGCCGCTTGTCCTAGCGCCATCTGCAAAGGGGCCACTCGAGCCGAAAAGGCCGCCACGCTATCAAAGGAGGCCGCCTGCGAGACCACCAGCAAGTTGCTGAAGCCCTGGGGAATCAGGGTGCGAAAAGGAACCCCATAGGGGGCTGGGGAGCCCATCAGGTGCAGGGACTCACCCCGCCAATAGGACTGGCCGTCGAGCGGGTAGCTGCCCACCGCCACAGTGTCGGTAAAATCTCGACCATACAGCACATCGTCAGCTTTGAGGCGATATAAGCCCACCAGGTGACGGCTCTCGCGGATGTACAAATCGCGGGCCACCCCCGCCAGGCGGGCCGCACCAAATAAGGTAGGGTCGGCCCAACGCAGATAACTCACCACCTTGTCTATCTCACCAACGGCTCCCTGGCGTAGCCGATCATAGTTTTCTTGTACGGTGGCATCTACCCCGTAAACCAACAGGGCATTGATCCACACGCTGCCATCGTTCTGGCGGGCCAAGTTGAGCCCCCGCAGCCGGTAGTGGCGTGGGTCGGAGGGGCTATAGCCATTGCCCAACCAGCCAAAACCCCAGCCACTACTGCCCCAGGCTCCGGCTCCGGTACGCTTGATTACACCCTCGTAGTTGAGCGAGAGCCACACTCCCCACCAGGGCACCCCCTCGAGCTTGAAACCAATTCCCGCTGCCATCTGGGCCTTGTCCAGACCGGTATCCTCACGCCCGATGGTGAACTTGGCCCCGGCTTGGTAGGCCAGCTCGGCATTATCCGAGGCATCTATAAAAAAAGGAGCCTCGAGGGTTATGGGCTTGCCGTCCTGGAGAAAGGTCGCACTCTTGACTTGGTCTGCTTCGGCTTGTAAGCGGGCCAGGCTGATACCCAGGCGCAACTCGGCCCCAGACTCGGCCAGCATCTGCTTTAGCACGCTTTCTGCGCGATGAATATCAAAAGATGGGTGTCCGCCAATACGGCGATAAAACTCGCTGAACAAGCCCTGTTGATAGGGCCGCTTGCGGGTCGAAAGGCCCAAGTCCAGCGTTGCCAAGGCTCCGTTGGTGAATACCCCCCCCACGTGGTCGGTAGGCTCGAGCACAATCACTTTGAGCCCAGCCCTGGCTGCTGCTACCGCAGCCATTACCCCCTGCGGAGTAGCTCCATAGACCACGAGGTCGTAGGGGGCAGCCCAGGCCAGACCCGTGCAAACCAATACCCCCAATAAAACGCGAATCATGTCCAGTCGCACAACCGAGTTATCAGTCTAGGGGGTTTCTCGATTAGAAGAAAGCCCCCCACGAATTGCGGCAGCGGGTTTTTGACTGGACAATCCGCCCATCCAGAGTCCGATGTCGCAAGTTCTGTATGTTGCGCCGGGATTGCAGCTCTGACCTCCGTACCGCGATACGCAAAGCAGCTCATGGTGGTTTTCTTGCACATTGCATCGGTTGCATCTCATTTCAAGTTCACCTAGAAAGTATTCAGCCTGTACCCCAACGGGCGAACGAAATATCTTCTATATGAAGTCGGTAATACTCCCTACGGCAAACATCACCGTAGGAAGGAAAGCACCCAGTCATTCGGCCTTCAGCCTTTTTCCCAGCGCAGCTTAGGTCTACGGTTGGCCTGTAGCTCGTCCAGGCGACGCACCGGCGTGGTGTAGGGCGCACCCTCGAGCCACTCTTTTCCTTTCGCCAGAATCTCCCCCATGGCCGCCGCGAAAGTCTGCAAAGTCTCCTTGGTCTCGGTCTCGGTAGGCTCAACCATAAGAGCTTCCTTGACGATCAGGGGAAAGTAGACCGTGGGCGGATGAAAACCCAGCTCGAGCAGCCCTTTGGCAATGTCCACCGTCTTAAAGCCCTCGGGCGGCTGGGCCACGAACTCGTGCATACAGATGCGGTCGAAAGGTATGCGGTAGCCCTGCTCCTTGAGCAGTTCCTTGAGATAGTTGGCGTTCAGGACGGCCAAAGCTGCGCTTTTCTGGATGCCCTCTTGGCCCAGCATCCGAATGTAGGCATAAGCCCGCACCAGCGCGCCAAAGTTGCCGTAAAAGCTCTTGACCTGCCCGATGGACTGCGGGCGGTCATAGTCCAGGGCATAGGTTTCACCGTCTCGGACAACCTGCGGAGAAGGTAGGAACAGCTCGAGATGCTTTTTTACCCCTACTGGCCCACTACCTGGCCCGCCACCGCCGTGGGGCACGGTGAAGGTCTTGTGCAAGTTGAGATGAACGACATCAAAGCCCATGTCGCCGGGCCGGGCCACACCCATGATGGCGTTGAGGTTGGCCCCGTCGTAGTACATCTGGGCCCCGACGGCGTGGGCGGCCTCGGCAATCTGGCGAATCTTACGCTCGAAAAGCCCCAGGGTGTTAGGGTTGGTGAGCATGATCGCCGCGACGTGCGGCCCCAACTCGCGCTTTAAAGCCTCCAAGTCCACTTCCCCGTCTGGCCCTGAAGGGATTTCCTTCACCGCGTAGCCCGCCATGCTGGCAGTAGCCGGGTTAGAGCCGTGGGCCGAGTCGGGGACGAGCACCAGGCGGCGCTGGGCGTGTTGGCCCCTCGAGTGGTGATAGGCCCGGATGCTCAGAATGCCGGTCAGCTCGCCGTGCGCCCCCGCAGCAGGCTGGAGGGTGGTGGCATCCATCCCGGTAATCCCAGAGAGGTCGTGTTGCAGCTCGTACATCAGTTGCAGCGCCCCCTGCGCGGTTTCGGGGGCCTGATAGGGGTGCAAGTCGGCAAACAGAGCCACAGCCGCCTCGTGAACCTTGGGATTGTACTTCATGGTGCAGGAGCCCAGCGGATAAAAAGTCACGTCAATGCCGAGCTGGCGGCGCGAGAGGCCGGTGTAGTGGCGCACCAGGGTGAGTTCGTCCACCTCGGGCAGTTCGGGCGGCTCAGGGCGGAGATTTTCCGCTCCTAGTAGTTCCGCTAAATCCACGTCGGCAACCGCAGGTGGGCGCACCCCGCGTCGTCCGGGAAGGCTCTTCTCGAAGATGAGCGGAGACTCTGGGCGAACTTCCTTCTTCTCAGCGATCATGGGAACACCTCAAACCGTAGGGCAATCCTTGTGATTGCCCCTACAAAAACCTTCATGCCAACACCTCACGCAGAGCCGCCTCGAGGCCTGCTAAATCCCGCTCGGTGTGAACCTCGGTGGCAGCAAACAGGGCCAAGTTGTGGCCGTATTCACTCGGAAGCGGCACGGCAGCGTGAATCCCGCGTTTCGCCAACTCGCTTCGGACTTGGGAGGGATTTTTGGGCAGCTCGAGCACGAACTCACAGAAGTATGGCCTTGGCGTGATTTGCCGCACTCCGGGAATCGTAGTAAGACGTTTAGCCAGTTGGTGAGCGTTGACAACCGAGCGGGCCGCCACCTCTTTCAACCCCTGCGATCCCAATGCAGCCAGATACACCGCGCCCATCAGGGCCGTAAGTTGGGCATTGGTGGTGATGTTAGATTTGGCCTTGCCCCGGCGGATGTACTGCTCCCTGGCTTGCAACGTGAGGATATAGCCACGTTTGCCGTCCACATCGGTAGTTTCCGAAACCAAGCGCCCTGGCAACTGGCGCACCAGGTTTTCCTTCACGGCCATGAGGCCAAAGTGCGGCCCGCCAAAGGCCATGGCGTTGCCCAGCGGCTGACCCTCGCCCACCGCAATATCCGCGCCGTAGCTGCCCGGCGTTTTCAGCACCGCCAGCGAAAGCGCATCCACTACCGCCACGAACAGCGCACCTGAGGCATGGGCGGCCTCCGCTAGCGGGGCTAAATTCTCGAGCGCACCCAGAAAGTTGGGGTTGGCCCCGACCACCGCCCCGACCTCGGTGGAAACTTGAGTGGTGGGGGTTTTGCCCGCCTCGAGCCCAATCTCCTCGAGCTGTGCGCCAATCGCGTCAAGGTAGGTCTTTAGCACCTTGCGGTATTCGGGGTGAACGCCCTGCGAAACCAGCACCTTGTTCCGGCCCGTCTCGCGCAGGGCCAGCAGCACCCCCTCGGCCAGCGCCGTCGAGCCATCGTAGAGCGAGGCATTAGAGACCGGCAGGCCGGTGAGTTCGGAGATCATGGTCTGGTACTCGAAGATGGCCTGCAAAAGGCCCTGGCTGGCCTCGGGCTGGTAAGGCGTGTAGGCCGAGATAAACTCGGCTCTGGCGGCCAGCGGAACCACCGCTGCGGGTACATAGTGGGCCCGTAGCCCGCCGCCTAAAAAACTCGTCGCAGCAGAACTATTCTTGGCCGCCAGCTCACGCAGGTGGCGCATCATCTCAGTTTCGGTGAGCGGCGCGGGCAAGTCCAGGTCGGGGAAAATCAGATCTTGCGGTAGGTCGCCGAAGAGGTCGCGCAGGTTTTTGGCACCGACCCTGGTCAGCATGGTCTCGAGGTCTTGGGAAGTGTGGGGCGTGTAGTCCATAACCGACTTATAGCTTATAGCTCATAGCCTCTAGCCAACTGTCGTCCAGCACTCGGCTCTACTGCGATTCGGCGAACTGGCGATAGGCGGCGGCATTCATCAGGGTCTCGAGGCCGCCGGATTGGCTGGGCCGAATCTTGAACATCCAGCCCTCCTTGAAGGGCGAGCTGTTGAGCAGTTCGGGCTTGTCGCCGAGGGTCACGTTGACCTCGACCACCTCACCCGCGACAGGCGCGTAGATGTCCGAGGCAGTCTTGACCGACTCCACCACCGCGATGGAATCGCCTGCGCTCACGGTTGTTCCCACGCTGGGTAGCTCGACGAACACCACGTCGCCGAGCTGGTCTTGGGCGTAGTCGGTGATGCCCACCGCCACCGTATCGCCATCCTGGCGCACCCATTCGTGCGACTTGCTATATTTGAGGTTGTCCGGGTAGTCCATACGCCTCCTAGTTTATTGGACAAACGGGGTTTGCACGATGGTAGCCCCAACCAACTTACCGCGAATCTCGACCTCGAGCCCTGTCCCCAGCTCGGCTAGCTCGGCGTTTACATAGGCCAGGCCAATGCCCTTTTTGAGCACTGGCGAGTGCGTCCCCGAGGTGAGCTGACCAACTTTTACAGCGTTTTTGAGCACCGTATACCCTTCGCGCGGGATGCCCGTCTCGAGCACCAGCCCCACCAGTTTTTGCAGGCACGGGCGGCCCATCATGGCTTCCTTAGCGTAGAAGGTCTTGTAGCCCTTGACGACCCAGCTCAAGGGCGTGCACAGCGGGTTGGTGGCATCGGTAAGCTCGTGGCCATAGAGCGGGAAACCGGCCTCGAGCCGCAGCGTATCCCGTGCCCCTAGCCCACACGGGGTTACACCCGCCTCGAGCAGGGCTTTCCACACCGATTCCACCTCATCGGGGGCCACAAACACCTCGTAGCCGTCCTCGCCGGTGTAGCCAGTGCGGGCCAGCCGTACCCACTTCCCAGCGACTTTCGCCATGAAGGTGTCATTTTTTTTGTGGGACAGCAAATCGCTATCACTCAGAGCTTGTAGAGTTTCAGCAGCCTTTGGCCCCTGCACCGCCAGCAGGGCGAAGAAATTGGAGGCGTTCTCGAGCTGTAGTTCCGCGCTAGCGGGGCGCTGCACCTCAAACTCACCCCTAAGCCCATTCAGATGCGCCCAATCCTTCTCGATATTGGCAGCGTTGACCACCATCAGATACTCGGTTTCGCTCGTGCAGTACACGTAAATGTCGTCCACCAGGCCACCCGAATGGTTGGGCAGCATGGAATACTGCGCCCGCCCCGCTTTGAGCTTGGAAACATCATTCAGGGTAGTGTACTGAAGGAAATCTAAGGCCCCCGGCCCACGAATCCAGAACTCCCCCATATGGCTCACGTCAAACATCCCCACAGCGTTGCGCACCGCCAGGTGCTCGGCGGTGATAGAGGTGTACTGAATGGGCATCTCGAAACCGGCGAAGGGAGCCATCTTGGCCCCCAGCTCGAGGTGCTGCGGGTGCAGCGGTGTAGTTCTCATGTCAGACAGCATATTACGGGGTACGGGGACGAGCGTGCGGCTGGAGAACACTGCTAAATCCCTATCACAGTTTGCGCAGTAGTGGAGAGAAATTCCCCCGTCAATCACGGCAGATTGATGAAGCCTTTGACCTTTGTCAACCTCGGATGGCCCTCCTTACGAAGGGGGCAAGTCAACCGCATCACCTCCGCTCAGCCCTGGCACGGGCAAAGCCCGGTCGTGGTGCGACTCAGCCCGAAGGGCGGAGGGGTTCACCTTTGCCATCCCACCAACAAAAATGCGCTCCAGTGGGAGCGCATTTGGTTATCACAGGAGCTATCCCGCCGCAACCACCCTCGAGAGCACGCTACGGCTCACGGCTTTCAAGGTCTCGAAGACTCCGGTTCCGTTGGTGGCGATGGCCTCGTGGATGGTGTAGCGGCTTTCGGGATCTATGACCGCTTGGATCATCTCCATCGGCAGAGCGTCCTGCACATCCCGCTTGTTGGCCTGCAAAATCAGGGGGATTTCCTCGGTCTTGATACCGTACTCGTTCAAATTCTCGCGCAGGTTGCGCATACTTTCGGCGTTGGCCCGCAGGCGGTTAGGTGCGCTGTCAGCCACGAAGACCACCCCGTCTACCCCGCGCAAAATCAGCTTGCGGCTGGCATTATAGAACACCTGGCCGGGCACCGTGTAGAGGTGGAAGCGGGTCTTGAAGCCCTTGACCTCGCCTAAATCCACCGGCAGGAAATCGAAAAACAGGGTTCGCTCGTCCTCGGTGGCGAGAGAGATCATCTCACCCTTGCGGTTTGGCGGAACCTGCTGGAACACCCACTTGAGGTTGGTGGTTTTGCCGGACATACCGGGGCCATAGTAGACAATCTTGAAGTTGATTTCCCGTGCAGCGAAGTTGATCGTGCTCATTGTTAGTTCCTGAAAAGTTCGTCCAGCAGTGCGCTGGCTCCATCGCGGTATTCGGTGTCTATTCCCATCTTGGCGGGGTTAACTACCGCGTCCTTGGTGAGGGTCTCGAGGGCCGATACTGCCCGTTTGCCATACAGCTTGATGCGCCCCACGGGCACCGAGGTGTCGAAGATAACCACCAGCAAGGCCAGTTCCCCGACCTCCTCGGCGTACATCCCATGGGTCGTGCCCTGGTGCAAAAGCTCATTGAAGCGCGGCTCCCCCAACATCTTGGCCAGGGCCTGCGTGGCGGCAGCGTTGCCCGCTACCAGCGTCGCCAGCGAGTCCAGCGATGGAGGCCGGGGAGCCCACAGGGCCTCCTTGTGGGCCAGCACGAACCCCTTGCGATCGAGCAGTAGGGCATATCGTGCCCCGCTTTCCCGCAACAAGTCATCCAGGACAGTCACGGATTTCTCGTAGGCCGCCCCGAACAGTGCGATTGCTGGCTCAACCATAGTAGGCTAAGTCTAGCATGAGACCGTTACCTCTCTCTGTGACAAATTACGCACACGAAACGCTACGCCATCTGGTGGCCCTGCCCAGCGTGTCTGCCGAGGGCCGCGCTCTGGGCGAAACCGCCGATGCAGTACGGGTGCTGCTCGAGGAGCTGGGTCTAAAGGTGGAGCTGCACCCTACCGCCGGAGCCCCGGTGATCTACGCCGAGGGCGGTGAGGGCGACAAAACCCTGCTGTTCTACAACCACTACGACGTGCAGCCCGCCGACCCTTTGGAGCTCTGGCACTCCGACCCCTTTACCCTCACCGAGCGCGAAGGCAAGCTCTATGGGCGCGGGGCCAGCGATGACAAGGGCGAACTCACCTCGAGGCTGGCCGCGCTCAAGTGGTTCCAGCAGGAGCACGGGCGCATTCCCTTCAAGGTCAAGTTCTGCATCGAGGGCGAGGAGGAGGTCGGCAGCCCGCACCTCGAGCACTACGTCGAGGAGCACCAAGATTTGCTAAAAGCCGACGCGGTGATTTGGGAAGCGGGGGGCGTGGATATCGCTGACCGACCCCAGGTTTACTGCGGCCTGAAGGGTATTGTGGGCCTCGAGCTGCGGGTCAAGACCGCCGGGTACGACCTGCATTCTTCGTATGGCGCGGTGGTGCAAAACCCGCTGTACCGGCTGTCCAGAGCTATTGCCAGCCTCCGCGACGACGAGGGCAAGGTTTTGGTGAAGGGCTTTAGCGATAAAGTACGGGCTTTGACCGAACTCGAGGAGGAAACTTTAGGCCGCATCCCCGACGAATCGCCGCAGCTCGGTAAAACCTTCGGTGTAGACAAGTTTATGGGCGGGGTCAGCGGCAAGGCTTTCTACCAGAAGTTGCTAGCCCAGCCCTGTATCAACATCAACGGGATTCACGGCGGCTATGGTGGCCCTGGCTCCAAGACCGTGCTGCCCGCCGAGGCTTTCGCCAAGCTCGACATCCGGCTGGTGCCCGACCAGGAGCCGCAGGAAATCCTCGAGCTGATGCGGGCACACTTGAAGGAACACGGTTTCGATGATGTGGAGCTGGTGGTCGCAAAGTTTGGCGAGCGTCCGGCTCGCTCGAGTCTGGCCTCGCCCTGGGTGCAGCAGGCTATTGAGGCCTGCCGCGAAGTCTACGACCAGGAGCCGGTGGTCTGGCCCAACTTCGCCGGTTCGGGGCCGATGCACCCCTTTACCAACGTGCTGGGCGCACCCGTGGTGGGGCTTGGGGTGGGCTATCCCGGCAGCAAGATTCACAGCCCCGACGAGCATATTCGCATCCAGGATTTCGAGTTGGGAATAGCCGTAGTGAAGCGGGCCATGGAGAAGTTCGCCGGGCTGTAGCTTTTCAAGTACGAACAAGCAACCTCGAGGCCCACATCTCATCTGTAGCGCGTAGTGTAAAACCATGCTCCGGCTGTCGCGGACTGCCCTCTTCTTTTCGCAGGCCCTTCTGGGTTTGCTCCTGCTCGGTGGGGTGGCTTTTGCCCAGAGCCTGCCGACCATAGACCAGCTTTCTAAACGCACCTATGGCAGTGGGACGCTGGCCCTCGAGCGCACCCTGAGTGAGAACACCGCGTTTACCCGTTATCTAGTGCGCTACCCTTCCGATGGCCTGCAAATGTATGGCTTCATGGACGTGCCGGTGGGCAAAGGGCCGTTTCCGGTGGTGATTGTGATTCACGGGCATGTCAACCCGGCGACCTATCGTCTGCTGGCCTACACCACTCGCTACGCCGACGACCTGGCCAGGGCTGGGTTTATCACCATCCACCCCAACCTGCGTGGGCACGGGCTCTCGCAGGGTCAGCCCGAACCGCTCTTTCGCATCGCTTACGCCACCGAGATACTCGACTTAGCCGCAATGGTGCGCAAGCAAGCAGCTAAGCCTGGTCCCCTGCAAAAGGCCAGCGGAAAAATCGGGGTGTTGGGGCACAGCATGGGCGGGGGCATCACCTTGCGGGTGATTACGGTAGACCCCAAAATCCAGGCTGCCGTGCTCTACGCGGCGATGTCCGGTGACGAGCGCAAAAACGCCGAGCGTATCTACTACGTGTTCTCGAGCCGCACCAGGGGCAAAGCCGAGATGACCTACACCGCCGCCCAGTTACAGCCCGTCTCCCCCATCAACTATTTGAGCCGCATTCAGGCCGCCGTTTCCATCCACCACGGTACTGCCGACGAGCAGGTGCCCTACGCCTGGAGCG
>JADMIM010000024.1 GCA_015478585.1 Thermaceae bacterium
GGTTCAGGACGCATCTTTTGCCTATAGAGGAAAGCCCGTACTGGATGGGATTAACCTGGAGCTTGGTGCGGGCGAGTGGCTGGCCTTGCTGGGGCCGAATGGGGCCGGGAAGAGCACGCTGCTACGGGTGATGGCAGGACTGCTGAAACCGCAGTCGGGACAAGTGCTGCTCAAAGACAAGCCCCTAAACGCCTATTCCTCCTGGGAGCGGGGGCAGAAGCTGGCTTTCCTGTCGCAGTCGGGCAGTTTCCCCGAAGACCTCAGCGTGGAAGAAACCGTGCGGCTGGGGCGTACCCCACATCTGGGGCTGCTGGGCCGGGAAGGCCCAGCCGACCTCGAAGCCATCCATCAGGCCCTGCGGGTCACGGGGACGCTGGCCTTGCAGGAGCGGCTTTTATCCACGCTTTCCGGTGGGGAGCGGCAGCGGGTGTTGCTGGCGCGGGCTCTGGCCGCGAAGCCGCACTACCTTCTCCTCGACGAACCCACGGCCCACCTCGACTTGCACCACCAGGCCGAGTTTTTGTCGCTGGTGGCTGGGCTGCGAACCGAGGGTATGGGTATCCTCACGGTGCTTCACGACCCCAACCTGGCCCGTAGCGCAGACCGGGTGGCGTTTCTGGCCGGGGGAAAACTGTTGGCGGTGGGCAGCCCCACCGAGGTGCTCGAGGAGGGGTTGTTGCAGTCGGTATATGGCGCTTGGGTGCGGGTGCGGGTGCTCGAGGGGGAGCCGGTGGTTTTGCTGGGAGGTTCGAGGTGATTGAACTCTGGCTGGTGCGTCACGGCGAGACCGATTGGAACCGGGCGGGCCGGATGCAGGGGTGGAGCGACGTGCCCCTCAATGGAGCAGGCCGAGAACAAGCCAAAGCCCTGGCTGGTTGGCTCGGAACCCAGGTTTTTGACAGCGTATACTCCTCCGACCTGAGCCGAGCGGTTGAGACAGCCCGCCTTGCCTATGCTGAGCCCCAGCAGACTCTCCACTTGCGCGAGGTTCATTTTGGCGAATGGGAAGGGGAGAGTTGGCACCTGCGCGAAGACATTCGCAGTGCGCTGGTGCAGTTTGATGGGTTTGCGGCACCGGGGGGTGAAACTGCCCAGCAAATCCGCGAACGATTGGAGCGATTTCTAGCGCAGTTGTCCCCCGGGCGACACCTCTGTTTTAGCCACGGCGGGGTGATTCGGGCCTTGTTGCGTCAGGTGGGGGCGGAACAACCCATTAGCAACTGCTCGGTGGTGGCTTTAGAGTGGACGAAGCGGCAACTGCTGTTTATTCGTAACCTCGAGGCCGACCCTTATGAGTAAATCCCTGATTCTGGTGACTGGCGGAGCCAGGGCGGGCAAGAGCGCTTTCGCCCAGGAGTGGGCGCAGGCCCTGGCGGGCGCAGCTGTGAGTTTTATTGCCACTGCCGAAGCCTTGGATGAGGAAATGCGCAACCGCATTCTTCGCCACCGGCGGGAGCGCCCGGCAAGCTGGGAGACCCTCGAGCAGCCCCTGAAGGTCTCTACCGCGCTACAGCAAGCCCGCCATCCGGTGGTGCTCTTGGACTGCCTGACGCTGTGGGTTTCCAACCTCATGCAGGTGGAAAAAGAGGTCTTGCCTGAAATTGAGAACCTGCTGGCTGTTCGGGCTGAGAGCAACAAAACCCTCCTGGTCGTGACCAACGAAGTGGGCCTGGGCATCGTGCCCGACAACGCCTTGGCCCGGCAATACCGCGACCTGCTGGGGGCCGCCAACCGCCGTATTGCCGAGGAGGCCGACGTGGTGTATCTGCTGATTTCGGGAGTTCCGGTGAAGATAAAATGAAGCTAGATATTAAGCCCCTAGATAAAAGTTGGCTCGAGGCCGCCCGCGAGCGGCAAAACCGCCTGACCAAGCCGCCCGGCTCGCTGGGCTTTCTGGAAGAAGTCGGGGTGCGGCTTGCAGCCATCCAACAAACTTTGAAACCCAGTTTGGGACGGGGGGCAGTGATAGTTTGCGCTGCCGATCACGGAGTAACTGCGGAAGGGATTTCGGCCTACCCGCCGGAGGTCACGCCCCAGATGGTGCTCAATTTTTTGGCTGGGGGAGCGGCAATCAATCAAATCGCCAGGGCTTGTGAGGCCGAAGTCTACGTGCTGGACGTTGGGGTGCGGGGCGAACTGCCTTCTCAGGAGGGCCTGATTGGGGCTAAGGTGCGCTCTGGAAGTGGCAATATTGCCCTCGAGCCCGCCATGACCCCAGCCCAGGCTGAACGAGCCATCCAGGCCGGTATGAGTGCGGCACGGCGGGCCATCAGCCAGGGCGCGACGGTGCTCGCCGCCGGTGATATGGGCATCGGCAACACCACTGCGGCGGCGGCCCTGACGGCGGCCCTGCTCGGTCTGGACGCGGAGGCCGTGACTGGACGCGGAACCGGGGTGGATGACCAGAGATATGGGAGAAAGCTCGAGGTCGTCCGGGCTTCGCTTGTTCGAGCCAAAAATGCCGTTGGTGACTTAGCTCAGGCCGACCCAGTGGAGGTTCTGGCTCAACTCGGCGGTCTGGAAATTGCCGCCATTGCCGGGGTTTATTTGGCCGGGGCCGAAGCCGGGCTTCCGCTCGTGAGCGATGGTTTCCCAGTGACCTGTGGAGCACTCTTGGCGACGCGAATCAACCCTTTGGTGCGCGATTATCTCTTGGCCGGACACCGCTCGGTGGAGCCAGGCCACACCCGGCAGCTCGAGGTGCTGGGCCTGCGGCCTCTGCTCGAGCTGGATTTGCGGTTGGGGGAGGGTACCGGCGCGGTGCTAAGTTTTCCCGTCCTGCGCTCGGCGGCGGCGATGCTCTGGATGGCCACCTTTGAGGAGGCAGGGGTTTCGGGGGGTTGAACACTGCACCCTGGGCGGAATTCTGCGGGGCTAAGCTGGAATAAAATTAAGTCAAGGAACTGAAATGTCCTCCAAGCGACTCCAAGAAGGCAGCGACTACTACCTCGAGGGCGAGTTATATGTCTTTACAGAGAAATATTTGCTGGGGCGCGGCTATTGCTGTGGCTCGAGATGCCGTCACTGCCCCTATTCCAAAGAGGTGCAGGCGGAGTCGGTGCGGCGCAGGCTCGAGGGCCATCCCATCAAAAACCGTGCCGAGTTCATCGCGCTGAACCCTTCCACCAAACCTGTGAAACAATAGGCCCGTGCGCTCCTTCTGGCTGGCCCTCGGCTTCCTGACCACCTTCCCAGTTCCTGGCCTGGGCCAAGTCAAAGACGGGGAAATGCGCTCGGCATCGGCCTTTTATCCAGTCGCAGGATATGCCATTGGGGGAGCGCTGGCCCTCATGGCTGGGCTAGTACACGGTCTGCCGCACGGTCTGCAAGGAGCCCTGCTGCTGGCGGTGTGGCTGGCCCTGACCGGGATGCTCCACCTGGACGGCCTGCTCGATTCCGCCGATGCCCTGCTTGCCATGAAGCTCCCCGCCGAGCGGCTGCGTATCCTGCGCGACATACATATGGGCAGTTTCGCCTTTGGGGTGGGCTTTGTAGCCCTGCTGTTAAAGTGGCAACTGCTGAGCAATGGCCTCTCGCTGGGGTTTTTGCTAGGCTTGCCTGCCATCGTGCGCTTCGCCTTGTTGATTCCCATGAACCTCTACCCTGCGGCTCGAGAGGAGGGTTTGGGAGCACGGGCCAGGGAGGGCCGAATCGGGCTGGCGCTGCTCTTTGCACTTCCGGCGATGGGTTTTTTCCCGCTCGAGGCCCTCACCGTAATAGCAACCATGTTGTTGCTGGCCTACTGGGCCTCGAGCCGTCTGGGCGGTGGTATCTCCGGTGATGTGTATGGAATGCTGGTCGAACTGGGTGAAATCGCGGGCTTGTTGGTTTTTGCCTTGCGATAGAGCCCTGCCCTAGCGTCGCTGCTCGAGCTGTACCTTCAATCCGTGCTTGGGCCGCAGGGTGATGCTGGGTTCCAACACCGGCTCTTCCAGCACCCGTAGCCGGTACTTCTGCGCTACCGTCGCTAAGATGAGCGGGGCTTCCATCAACGCGAAGTTGTTGCCGATGCAGATGCGGGGCCCGCCGCCAAAGGGGAAATAGGCATATTTGGGGAGGCGTTTCTCGAGGCCATCGGCCCAACGCTCGGGCCGGAACTCCTCCGGGTTCTCGAACCAGCGCGGGTCACGGTGGGTCACCCACTGACTCATCTGGAGGTCGGTGCCCTGCGGTACGAAGAATCCGCCAATTTCGGTGTCCTGGGCGGCTTTGCGCCCCACGCTCCAGACGGCAGGCATCAGACGCATAGTTTCTTTGACGACGAGGTTGGTGTACTCCAAGGCACGCAAATCGTCCATCGCGGGAGTCCGCCTGCCCAGCACCCGGTCGAGTTCGGCGTGGAGTTTGGCCTCGACCCCAGGGCGCTGCGACAGCAGGCAAAAGGCCCAGGAGAGCGTGTTTGAAGTAGTCTCGTGCCCGGCCATGATCAGGGTTTTGCACTCGTCGAGAAGCTGGGCATCGCTCATGCCCACCCCCTCCTCGTCCTGGGTGGCCAGGAGCATCGAGAGCAGGTCGCCATGATCCACCGGGTTCTGGCGACGCTCAGCGATCACTCGAGCCGTAAACGCATTAATCTCGCCCACCGCCTGCCCAAACTGGTTTTGCGCGTCGGGGTTGCCGCCGAACATCCCGGCTATGCCGCCTAGCGCCCGATCCATCGAGTGCCCGAAGCCTTGGGTTTCCCGGCCCACCTCGGTGTCGAACAACGACTTGAGGATGATTTCTAACGTCACCGCCATCAGGTCGGCGTGGAGGTCGCGGGTCTCGCCGTCCCGCCAGATGCCCACCATCCGAAGGGCGTAGTCAGCCATCACCTTGCCGTAGAGGGCGATGCGCTCGCGGTGGAAGGCGGGCTGGATCATCCGGCGCTGCCGCAGCCAGAACTCGCGCTCGCTCGTGACCAGGCCGTTGCCTAAGAGAGCCTGGGTGGCGGGCTCGTTGTAGCCCTTGTCGAAGATGCGCCCGGTCTGGACGTGGACGAACTCGATGTGCTCGGGGTTGGAGAGCAAATAAGCCTGCCAGTTCTCGTTGGAGATATCCACCACATCGCCGTACCTATGGGCGACGTGGGTAAATAGCGCCAGGACATTGTTTTGTACCATGGCAATTTCGCGCTGCTGCTCGGGGGGCAGATTCTTAAGGCTAGGAGGAGTGGGGAGTCTGGACTGAGTGGGGTTCATCCTTGTTCTCCATATGACTGACTGTCAGTCAGCATTGAGGCTCAGTCTAGGGCTCGAGCCTCCCAGCGTCAACCTCGCGGCCTTAATGCTTTATCAAAGCCCGCTGCACGAAGGCCACGACCTCCCGAATGTAGGTCTCACTGTCCCACTCGGGTGGATATAGATAAAACTCCTCTGCCGCCCGGTCTACCACCCCCAGCACCAGCCGGGCCGAGAGGGAAGGGTTGATGGAGGGCTCGACCTCGCCGAGTTCTTGTCCCTGATGGATAAGCGCCTCGATAAAGGTGTAAAAGGGGCGGTTGGCTTTCTCCGCCTCGAGGCCCTCGCCATGCCTCTGCGATGTGCCCAGTGCGCTACGCAGGGTCATAATCACGTCCCGGCATTCCTCGAAAGTCCGAAAAGCCGCGCGAATCCCGGCCTCAATCTTGCCAGCGAAGGAAGTTTGGGCTGCTGTCGCCTCTTGGATGCTTCCCAGAAGGGCATCATCCAGGTCATCCCCGAGGGCGGAGAGCAACGAGGTTTTGGAGGGGAAGTAGAGATAAAAAGTTCCCTGTGCGACCCCAGCCCTGGCTACGATATCGGAGATTTTGCTGTCTTCCAGACCCTTCTCAGCAAATACTGCCCGTGCCGCAGCCAGAATTTCGGCGCGGCGGTCTGATTTGACCCGAACCGTCACTCCCTGATTGTACCCGCCCCAGCATCGTGGGTCTTTTATCCATGTAAAACCCCCTCTCCTGTGCAGAAGAGGGGGTTGGGGAGAAGTTTTTGGAGTATGCCACAGACACTTCAGTCGTCTGCCGCCGAGCCTTTAGCCCCGCCGATGAACTCGATTTGGGGCTCTTGGGGCCAAGTTTTTCCCCAGATGGCCCGCATGATGATGTAGCACACGAAATAAGTGACTATCGGAGCTACGATCAAAAGCGTCCAGGCCACTGGAATGGTCAGCCACTCCATGCCGCTGTCGCCGATATATCCGGCCAGGGTGCCCATAATCAGGAACATCAGACCGGCGATGGTCAGGCTGGTACGCACGGGTTTCTGTGAGGGCAGCTCGAGGTAGCGCTGTTTTTGCCCGTCTTTGGTCACGCTAAAGAAGGGAATCAGCAGTCCTCCTACCAGCAGGATGCTCGGAATCAGTACCCCACCCCAAAACTCTGGCCCGAACTTGCCGCCGTTGAACAGAGGAATCGTAAACTCCCAGTGGGAGGGGATGATTTTCAGCAGCCCGTAAATCCACAGGAAATACCAGTCGGGCTTCACTGCTGGGGTGTTGGCCGACAGCGGGCCATAGGCTTCTACCGGGTGGGCCAGGAAACCACCGGCAATCAGGGTTACTACCGCTACGTACACCAGAAACAGCACCCCCGACATCACTGCCTGCTGGGGAAACAGGGGCACCCCCAAGATTTTGCCGGGAGCCACTTTCTCGGCATATTTAGGCTGGGTGTGCTTCTGCTTGACCATAATCAGCAGGTGTGCGCCAATCAGACCCATCAGGGCTAACGGGAGCCACAGCACGTGCAGCGAGAACAGTCGGGGGATGCTGTGGTCAGAGCCAGGGAAATCACCCCCGAACATAATTTGTGCTACAGCCACCCCCACCCAGGGCACACTCTGGGCGATACCGTGCCCGATGCGTGTAGCTGTAACGGCGTAGTTGTCGTAGGGCAGGGCGTAGCCGGTGAAAGCCACCACGATGCTGGTTACCAGCATCAACATGCCGATGATCCAGTTCAGCTCGCGGGGTTTTTTGTAGGCTCCACTGAGCAGGATACGCAGCAGGTGCAAGAAAGCCGCGGCGATCATGATGTGGGCCGACCAGTGATGCACACTGCGAATGACCGCCCCAAAGGGCAGGGAGTCAATGTAGAGAATGGAGGCGTAAGCCGCCTGCACCGGGTCGGTGTAGCCTGCCACCTTGATTAACCGGGTGGAAGGCTCGTAGTTGAAGGTGAGGAAGATGCCAGTCAGCACCAGCACCACAAAGGCAAAGAGGGTAATCTCGCCTAAAAAGAAGGTGTGATGTACCGGGAAGGCTTTACGCAACACCTTGTTGTTGAACCGCGTGATGTCCAGCCGCTCGTCTAGCCACTGATACATATCGCCTCCTTACGCGTTTACGCCCGGCGGTGCCAAGAAAAACGCCATGGCGATAATTTGGTTATTCTCGATTTTGATAGGTAGCTGTGGGATGGGTTTGGGCGGTGGCCCAGACATAACCTTACCGCTATTAGCAGGGTCGTAGTGGCCTTGGTGGCAAGGGCAGACAAACTGCTCGAGATTAGGATCCCAGTTGCTCACGATGCAGCCTAGGTGCTTGCATACCCCCGAATAAGCTACTATGCCGTCTACCGCTCCTTTGGCAGTGGCCGGGGTCAGCCTCGAGGGCTGAATCTTGACGATTAACACGGTATTGTTGGGGTCGCTCCCTTTGACCACGTTGGTTTTGGGGTTCATGGGGTAGGCGATAATTTGCAGCACATCTACTTTGAGGTCGGCGGGGTTGATGGGCTTGTTCTGGTTTGGCCCCTGAGCATAGACCAGAATATCTCCCGCCGCGAGGGGCTCATTTTCTGGGGTGAAAACCTTCTTGGGAACCAGCCCGGCCCCCACGTAGAGTGTGGAAAGCACCGTTCCGGCGACCCCTACCCCAATCGCAGCCTGCAGTACGGCCCGCCGGGTGGTATTGGCAGAGGGCTCTTCCTCTTCGTGCTCGAGGATATTGTGCTCTATTTGGGCTTCGTAATCGGCCATTGCCTGTACTCCTCTAGTGGTAGTCTAGCAAAGATGTTTGGATAAAATCTGGCTACGGGTAACTTTTACCAGGGGAACTCACCCTTTTCTTCCTCAGCCAGCACTTCTTCTTCCATGAAGAACTTTTTGTAAATCACCAGCAGGATGGCGATAATCAACATCATCGCGGCGAAAACCCCACCCTGTAGGGAACTGGGGTTGAAGCCCTCTTTAGCGGCATAGACCAGGGTGCGGGCGAAAAAGCCCGCCAGCCCCACCAGCAGCAAGGAAAGCACTACGCCTGCTACCACCGGAAGGCTGCTGGGGCCAGCGATGTGCTTGCTGGGGCGCAGTTCGGTGCCCTCGAGGTAATTGCCAACCAGCCCAATAAAACCATAGATGAACATCACCATACCAAAGGCCATCAAGCCGATGATACCTACCGAGAGCGAATGGGCCGCCCCAGGGATGGCAACGGTCTCGGAAACCCGGTTTTGGTTGTCTAGGAAGGCCATGAGAAACAGTGCTACTGCAAACAGCAGTGCGCCGAAGGGAACTACGGTGTCATTTTTGTGCATTTCCCCTCCTAACGGCTGGCTTTGGCCTCGGCTGCGGTCACGCCACCAAACTTATTGTTCCAGGAATTACGGATATAAGTGGCGACAGCGGCTACATCTTCGTCGGAGAGCTGCCCAAAAGCAGGCATAGCCCCGCTGTATTTCTGCCCATTGACCACCACACCAGCATTTAAGCCTTTGATGACAGTGGTGGTGACGTGCTTGGCATCCGCCAGATTGGGGTTGCCAGCGAGGGGTGGGAAAGCGCCAGGGACACCTGTGCCCGCCGCCTGGTGACAGCCTGCACAGTTGGCGGTGAATACCCCCTCACCCTTTTTGAGCAGGGCCTCGTCCACCTTGGGGGCCGGGCCAGCCGCCGCCTGAGCATTGCTTGCGGGGGCTGCTTTGCTGGGAGGAGCGGCGACTTCCTCGAGGGTCTTGTTGGTTATACCAGTCACAGCAAAAAACAGCCATACCGCGCCCAGCACCACCACTGTGGCAACCACAGCGGCCACGCCAGGGAAGCGGTCTTTGGTAGGCTTCACGTCGGGGTCAGCCACCCGCAGGGTCACATTGAGGTCTCCCGAGACTTCCTTCCCCTCGTCTAACCCCTGCACCAGCACGCCCGGCGTGTTGGCAACCTTGAAAGGAATTTCTTTGATTTCCCGGCTGCCATTGGTGTAGTAGGTGACTACCCTCAGGCTGTGATCCCCATCTGGCAGTGTTCGGGTGTCATAGGTAATGCGAAAAGGGGGCTGTTTGAGCACCTGCACCGGCGCGGCAACATCGTCCAGATAGACTTCAATTCGCTCGATTGGCATTGCTGTGTTCCTCCTCGCCGCAGGCTAGAGTGGCGGCACGTTTCAAAAGATTACCAGAAAAAAGGCACATTTTGCCCAACCCTTGCAGCATAGGAATGCCGCCACGGGGCAAATGTCCCTGGCCTCGAGCAACCGGTCTGGCAAGCTGGGTCTTTCGGCTCGAAAAACCACCGGTTGTAACAAACAAGGATGAAAATGCCGATGGAGATGCTATTATTCCTGTATAAAAAATAAGTGTGCTGGCCAGAGCTTTGTAAGAGCAGGAGGGACTACTGGCTTAGTTCGGCCAAGTCGTGGTCAGATAGCTCGAGCTGGGCGGCAGCCAGGTTTTCTTCTAAGTGCTGGATTGATGAAGTTCCTGGAATCAACAGGATATTGGGGGAATGCCGTAGCAGCCAGGCTAGTGCTGCCTGAGCAGGGGTAGCCCTTAGTTTCTTTGCTACTGCTTCGACCTTTGCGCCCAGGCGGTTTGGCCCCGAACCCAGGGGAAACCAGGGAATAAAAGCCAGACCCTTCTGGGCGGTGTATTCCAACTCGGCTTCCCAGCGCCGCTCGGCGATGTTGTACAGATTTTGCACTGAGACGATGGGAACCACCTTTTGGGCTCTCTCGATCTGGTCAATACTGACTTCAGAAAGCCCTACATGACGAATTAATCCCTGTTGGCGGGCCTCAGCCACCACGCCCAGAGTTTCCTCGAGGGGCACCTGGGGGTCTACGCGGTGCAGTTGCCACAGGTCAATCTGCTCGAGCCGCAGGCGCTTGAGGCTGCCCTCGATGGTCGAGCGGATATAGTCGGGCCGCCCGTTGGGCACCCATTGACCAGGGCCAGGCCGGGTATTGGCCCCCTTGGTAGCGATAACGATGCCCGTATAGGGGTGTAGGGCTTGGGCGATGAGTTCTTCGTTCACATGCGGGCCATAAGCATCGGCGGTGTCAATAAAATTGACCCCAAGCTCGACTGCTTTTTGCAAAACCCGCTTGGCGTTCTCGCGGTCTTTGGGCCAGCCCCAGACCCCAGGGCCGGTGAGCTGCATTGCGCCGTAGCCCATGCGATTAATTTGTAAGTCGCCGCCCAGGTTGAAGGTAGGGTTTACTCGAGTGCTCATAGGGTCTTCCTTTCCAAAAAAGAACGCTCAGCCGCCCGAAGACCAATGCTCCGAGGGAAGAATAGGGAAAAAGGGTTTATAGGCTCTCGAGCCGCTGCCGCAGAATCTTAGCCCGCTCGTGCAGGGGCGTGGCCTGCGGATGTTCTTGCTCGAACTGCATGATCGCCATCGGATGAACGTGGTGTTCATCTGGATTGCCAAACAGCGAGTTGACCACCTCGAACTCCTCCTGCGAGCGCAAGCTGGCATCCTCGCGGAACATATTGAGGTAGCTCCACTGAAACTGCGGTTCGCTTACCGCTCCGCCCAGATAAGCGTCTAGCAAGCGCTTGTAGGGCTCGAGGTTGGAAGCCGAACCGTCCGTAGCCTGAGCTTTGGCCGCACCCAGATGCGCCTCGAGCAAGGGCTCGAGGTTCTCCAAGGTAATGTCCCAGTTATCCAGGTCAAAGAGCGGCTGCCCTTGCTTGAACAGGATTACCTGCGGTGAGTGGTGGACGATTCCGGTGCGCTCGGCGATGCGGTTAGAAGCTGGGCGGTCTTCGACTACCTTGATGATGCCCACCGGGACATCCGGGCGCTCGCGCAACAGGCGCTCGAGGTTGCCCCAGCCCTGCATAGTTTTGTGACAGGTTCCGGCCTTAAAAATGGCGGCGGTGGGGTTCTGCTCGATAAACTGGTCGGCTTCTTCGGGCGTGGTGATGGCATACATGCGCTCTCTCATGCCTTAGAGTTTATAGCGGAACTCGAGATAGTAAACGTTACCCGGAACACTGCTGCTAATATGAGCACATGGACGGTTCGGTCTCGAGTGTCCCACTGTTGGGATGGGTTCTATTTGGCGTTGCTGGAATAGGTGTGCTGGTGGGCATTTTACTGTTTACCTCACCATTTGTAGAGGTCTTTAAGAAGAAATAGACTGGGTTTGCAAAGTAGGTCGCTCAAATCAGTCTCCCAACCCTCTAGCAAGGCTTCTGCTGTCAGGTGCGCCGGTCAGGGTCAGTCTCAAGGGATGGCCAAGGGCAGCTGTAGCGGCTGCTCCACCCCAGGGCTTCTTCCGCTGGATCCCCCATGGCTTGCCAGACACCTTTATCTACCCAACGGTCAAACCCTTTGAACACCCTGTTCCACTCTGATGCCTTGAGTTGCACCTTCTTCAGGGAATAAATGTTAGGGGCTTTCTCCTATATGTCAACACGGCCTAATACCGTATAGCGGAAATCGCTCGAGCTCAAACAGCCAGCGCCCCGAAAGGGGCGTTTTGGTCTTTAGCGCGATAGAATCGAGCTATGAAACCCCTCGAGGTGGCCCCCGACATCGCCGAAGCCTCCACCTTGCCTGCTGCGTTTTACCAAGACCCGCAGGTGTACGAGCGTTGCAAGGAAAGGGTGTTTGCCCAGAGTTGGCAGCTGGTAAGCGATACCGACGACCTCAAGGCTCCGGGAACCGTCAAACCCGTCGTCCTGCTCGAGGGCTGCCTGGACGAACCGCTGGTTCTCACCCGTGATTACGACGACCAATTGCATCTGCTCTCCAATGTCTGCACCCACCGGGGAATGCTGGTAGCCGAAACCGGGGGCAACGAGCGCTACCTGCGCTGTCGCTACCACGGGCGGCGCTTCGGGCTGGACGGCTGTTTCCAGGCCATGCCGGAGTTCGAGGGCGTAAAGGGTTTTCCTTCCGCAAAGGACAATCTGCCCCAGGTCAGCCTCGAGCTTTGGGGAAGAAATAAATTTCTGTTTGCCAGTCTCAATCCAGTCGCGTCTTTGAGCGAAGTTCTAAAGCCCGTCCAGGAGCGGCTGGGCTGGCTGCCGTTCAACGAGTTCTATTTCGAGCCCTCGAGGGCACGGGATTATCTGGTACGAGCCAACTGGGCTTTGTACTGCGATAACTACCTCGAGGGCTTCCACATACCCTTTATCCATGCCTCGCTCTCGAGCGCCATAGATTATGGCAACTACACCTCGGAAATTTATACCTGGAGCAACCTGCAACTTGGCGTAGCGGCTTCCGGCGAGACCGCTTTTGATTTGCCCAAGGATTCGCCCGATTATGGCAAGCGCATCGGGGCCTACTACTACTGGGTGTTTCCCAACCTGATGCTGAACTTTTACCCCTGGGGGCTTTCAGTCAACGTGGTGCGCCCCTTGGGGCCAGAGTTAACCAAGGTCTCGTTTTTGCCATATGTGTGGGACAGCAGCAAGCTCGAGACCGGTGCGGGCGCGGGCCTGGATCGGGTGGAACGCGAAGATGAAGTGGTAGTGGAGGCCGTGCAGAAGGGGGTAAAGTCGCGCTTCTACGACCGGGGACGCTTCAGCGTGGCGCGGGAGCAAGGGGTACATCATTTTCACCGCTTGTTGGCGGCAGCCCTCGAGGGATAAGGGGCTTCACCCTGGACTCAGAATCTGAAAGTACGTTCGCATCGCGTTGGGCTCGAGATTGACACTGGACTACCCTTTCAGTATCTTGAGCTACGTTTTCAGGAGGATTTATGAAACGTGCAATCGGTGTGTTAGCGCTGGGTGTGCTGGCTTCGCTTGGCATGGCTCAAGGCATGAAGATTGGCGACTGTGAACTTAGCGGCAAGAAGGGCGATCTGCCCATCAAGCCGGTGACGGCTGGAACCCTCACCGTGCAGACCAACCTGCCCGCTCCCGGCTGGTGGAACGGCGACACCCCCGATACCATCAAGTCGGGCTTTGAATACTGCCTGGCAGCCAATATCGCTTACCGGGCTGGGCTAGACAAGGTGAAGGTGGTAAACGTCTCCTTTGACGCGCTGGTGGCAGGCCAGACCAAAGCCTACGACATTGCCCTCTCGCAAGTCACCATCACCGATGCCCGCAAAAAGGTGGTGGCCTTCTCGCCCGCCTACTTCTCCTCCGACCAGGGCTTGCTGGTACGCAAGGGCACCAAGGTGGATGCCAGCAACATCAAAACCCTGAGGATTGGTGTGCAGCAGGGCACTACTGCGGTGGACTACATCAAGAACGTGCTCAAAATACCCCAGTCCAATGTGCGGGTATTCCCCGACACGCCCAATATGTTTACTGCCCTACAGGCCAAGCAAGTAGACGTGGTCATGCTCGATACCGCTATCGTGCTGGTACAGGCCAAGCAGTCGGCGGGCAAACTCGAGGTGGTGGGTCAGTACAAGACCGGCGAAGAATACGGGGCCATCTATCCCAAGAACTCGCCCAACAAGGCCCAACTCGACAAGATCATGAACGCCCTGAAGTTCAACGGAACCCTCAAAAAGCTCTCGTCCACCTATCTCTCCAAAGAATTTGGCGGTGATCCTTCCACCATTCCTTACTTTAAGCCCTAGGCCCCCAGCGTGAATAACTCCCCAAAATCGGGGCACGTCAGCGCCCCGTCGGTTCCTAAAGATGCTACCCCCTTGGCGCTCGTTGCCTTTGGCGTGAGCGCCTTGGTCATTGCGACAGCCTGGGCCATCCTCTGGAACTTGCACCGGGTGCTTTTGGCAAATGGCCCGGAGCGGCTTTGGGTCAATATTGTCTCGGTGCTGGCGGGTTTGTTGACGCTATCGCTGCTGGTTCCGGTGTTTAGAAGCTGGAGTGAGGCCCGCCAGGCGCGTTCGGCCCTTTCGAGCCACGACCTGATTACCGTGCGGGTCAAGACCGCCGAAGCCAGGGAGTGGGCTCAGTATGCCATTGGTTATGCGGTAGCGGTGCTGCTGGTGTTTGTGGGGGTGCAGTTTTTGCTCGCCAACGATGGAGCGGTGGCGGCGACCTTTTTCAAGCTCGAGCTAATTGGCAGTTCCTTCGGGCTGATTTTGCAGGCTTTCTGGAAAAATGTCTGGATGTTTTGCGTGGCCGAGGTGTTTATCCTGGTCTGGGGCCTGATTATTGCCGTGGCCCGAATGATTCCGGGTCGGGCCGGGCAACCCATTCGCTTTCTGGCTATCGCCTACACCGATGCCTTTCGCGGCCTGCCCACCATCATCAGCATCTACCTGATTGCCCTGGGCTTGCCCCTGGCTAACGTGCCCTGGGTCAAGGATTGGCAACCCGAGTGGCTGGCGATTCTGGCCCTTACGGTGAGCTATGGGGCCTATGTGGCTGAGGTTTACCGCTCGGGCCTGGACAGCATTCACCCCAGCCAGTGGTCGGCTGCGCGGAGCTTGGGCCTGAGCTTTGGTCAGACCTTGCGCTTCGTGATTATCCCGCAAGCGGTGCGACGTATCATTCCGCCCCTGCTGAACGACTTTATCGCTCTTCAGAAAGACACCGCGCTGGTCAACGTGGTGGGGGTGATAGACGGCTTCAACCAGGCCAAAATTATCGCCTCCAATCGCTTCAACCTCTCGGCGGTGACGACGGTGGCGCTGCTGTTTATGATCATCACGGTGCCCCAAACCCGCCTGGTAGACCGGCTGCTGGAAGGGGAGAAACGCCGCACCAGGGCGTAAGGGCGCAGGGCAGAGAGCCAAACGCAAGACGCTAAACGCTGAAGGCTTAAAGCAAAATGCACGGGGGTCAAAAGCTACGCCAGGACAGCAGAATTGTTCTATCAAGAAACACTGTCTGGGACGCGATTGGTGTTTTTTAGGTTGCTGAGCCTTCGACCTTCGACCTTGAGCGTTAGTCGTTGGGCCTTCGGCGTTTTGCGTTTATCTCTTCGCTTCTCGCCCTTCTCACGGCCCATGGCTTGGCTTAGACTAAACCCCACATCATGAGCTTTTTAGAGATTCGCAATGTCCACAAGCGTTATGGCGAGGCCGAGGTGCTGCGGGGAACCAACCTGAGCGTAGAGCAGCATCAGGTGGTTTGCCTGATTGGGCCTTCGGGTTGTGGGAAGTCTACGCTGCTGCGCTGCATCAATGGCCTCGAGGCTATCCAGCAAGGAGAAATCCAGTTGGCTGGAGACCGCATTAGCGGCCCCGGCGTAGACCTCAACGCCCTGCGGCGTGACGTGGGCATCGTGTTCCAGAGTTTCAACCTGTTTCCCCACATGAGCGTGCTGTACAACGTCACCCTGGCTCCGGTACAGGTGCTCAAAATGAACAAAGCCGAAGCCGAAAGCCGGGCCTTGGTTCTCCTGAAGCGCATTGGTCTCGAGCACAAAGCCAATGCCTACCCCGACCAACTCTCCGGTGGGCAGCAACAGCGTGTTGCCATCGTGCGGGCGCTGGCAATGGGGCCGAGGCTGATGCTCTTGGACGAGATTACCTCGGCCCTAGACCCCGAGTTGGTTTCCGAAGTCCTGAACATCGTGCGCGACCTGGCCGCCGAAGGCATGACCATGTTGCTGGCGACGCACGAGATGGGGTTTGCCAAGGAGGTCGCCAGCAAGGTGTGCTTCTTGTATCAAGGGGTGGTTCACGAGGAAGGGCCACCCCAGCAAATTTTCGGAGCACCCCAAAAAGAGCGCACCAAAGCCTTTTTGTCCAGCATCATCGAGGCTGGGCGGCTATAAAAAACCCAGAGCACCGCCTTTGTGCTCCGGGAACTCGAGGGGCTTTGTCTAGGTAGTCATCAGGGGTTAGCCGGGGTTAATCACATTGTTCAGGAATTGGCCCGTCTCCCAGCCGATTGGATACGTTGCACTATTAGAAGCAAGCGGGTTGGAGCCATCGGCGGGCAACACCACCTGGGGTTCGGTGGAAGCGAAGTTCATAAGGGTTTGATATTGACTGGCAGTGAGCGCCGATTGAATCTTATCGAGGGCCGCCTGCACCTGAGTATCAGTAATAGTTACTCCGCTTACATCCCCAATCGCGCTCTGAAGAGCTTTTGCCTGGTCTACCGACAAACCGGCATTGTCCAAGGCGCTCGGGATTGCCTGAATAACCTGCACCAACTGGCTTACCGATGCACTGGTGTCGGTGGGTGCCGCAAACGCAACGCCAAGAGCCAACAGGGACGAAACAGCTAATATTTTGTAGAGCTTCATGTTTTTCTCCTTTGTGAGGGCGCTTCTTCAACCCCCTCTGGAAAACATCTTGCACGACTGCGTTGAAGGTGGTATGCACGGGGAATAAATGTTCTGTGAAGCCCACAAAGCCCGGTGGACTTGGCCCTAACACTGCGCTAGAGGGCAAAAATCGCTGGATGGCTTAGTTGGCGTTTATCAAAACTTTACAAACTTTGTAAAGTTTATCATGGTTTTCATGAAAGCTCAGCTCGAGGAAACGGGTGGTTTATCGCGTTTGCCACGCAAAATTTTAGATAGATAACCCACCGCTAGGCAGCTTTGGCCTGACTGTAGCGCCCCAGCCGGGTGATGTGGCTGGCCTCGAGCAGCCGTCTATAGCGTTTGGCTCCGGTTTCTTTGTCTTCCCAGACCTCGGTTTTGAGGGCTCCTTCTACCCACAGGGAATCCCCTTTCTTGAGGCTGGCAAACTGCGCGGCCAAAGAACCCCAGGCCTCGAGTTCTACGTAATGGTTTCTGGCGGTCTGGGCGGAGTAATCCCAGCTTGAAAAGCCTAGCTGAGCCTTGGCGATAGGCGTTTTATTGCCGGTCTGACGAATCTCAGGGTCGGTGGTCAGGTTGCCCAAGAGAAGCACCCGATTTTCGGCATTGTAGAGCATGGGGCCTCTGTCCTCATCACGGATATCGGCCTCGGTGAGGGTAAAAAGCTCGTTGCCCACCACCCGTAGCCGGGAGCCCTTGACCCCCTCTTTCTCCCAGCTCTCGTACTCCAGCCGCCCACAGGCACGGTAGGCCTGCCCCACCTCGAGGGCCTCTGACCAATGCTCGGCCAGCTTGCCATAGAAAGTGAGGTCGCCGCGAAAGAATATCTGATGGTTGCCCACCGCGCGTTTGCCCAGCAAAACCACCTCCAAAAATGGTGTCCCCTTGGGGGTATAGCGCAGTTCGTGCTTGGCCAGTACACCGCTTAGCATTACAAGATTGGTTGCCATAATCTCTCCTAAGACTTAAGGCAAGACAGGAGCCTCCAGGGCCTTGAAGCTACACCAGGACGGTGTCACTGACCTATCGAGGAGTGCCGTCTGGGACGTGCTTTCGCTCGAGCCGCTCAGCATTTCTCAGGCGGCTTCCCTCGAGCACTTTGCATGCAGATAAGCCACCGCCCGCCTCGCTCCCATGCGGGTGAAATCGCTGGGTTCGGCAGGAGCCTCTAGGCCCAGATGGGCATAATCCTCGGCCCGCAAGTATTTGAAGGCAAACCGGGCGTAGCGCAAATCGGCCTCGCCGTGCAGCGAAACCGGCTCCTCGGCACTGGCGTCTAGGGCCTGAATGCGGGTCTGGAGGGCCTCGAGGTAAGTCGCAGCTTGGCTGAGGTGCTCCCAGTTGCGCAAGATTTGATACTGCTCTGCTAGCTCGTCGCCCAGAAGGTAGTTTTGTTCTACAGCCCGGCTGAGCAGTAGAGAAAACCGGGCCCGGGTTTGGAGATTCTTTTCCATTTTGGCCTCGATAAATAAAGCCAGGCCGCCCCGCACCGGGCGGATTCGGCAAGCGGCTTTTGGGGCTGAAGACAGCCCGGCTCTAGCCCTGAGCTGCGATAATTGCAGAATCATGGCCCACCTAGGCGGCTTTGGTGGCCGGGGTGGCGAGCCACAGGACAAAATCGGCCAATAGCTGTTGGGCTCCCTTGGGCGACCCTACCTCGGGCATGGCCTGTAGCAACTGGCCCCTCGAGGCTTGTAGGGCCTCGAGGGCTTCATCGCGGCTGAGGGTGTAGAGCTTGCGCTCCTTGCGCTCGAGCAGCAGCAGGGGAGTGCCCGACTGGGCTAAATGGAGCTTGACCGAGGGATGACCGGCCCAGATCAAATAGGCCCAGGAGTTGGCGCTGCCGCTCTCTGAACCATCGTCGTACATCAGTTTGTCGGCAAAAGGCTCCCAGTAAAACACTACTCGAGGAGCATTGCCAGCGTAGCCAAAGATGGTTTCCAGCCTGGGGTGTAGGGGAAGCTCGAGCTTTTTCATAAGTCTATTCCGTGAGGGTCGTGGACAATCGGGGCTTGGGGTTGCGGGCGGCTCGATGGTCTGGCGTTCATGGCTCAACCTTTCTGTTTCCCTTCCTTCCCGCCGAGCCTTTCGCAAAACAACTAACTCGGCGTTGTTATTTAGCTTACAACATAATGTCTCATTTGTCCAGCCCATAGACGTACTCACATTTATATATTATGTTTATATCATAAAATAGAGCCCTACCTTAGGAGGCCGATATGTATCGTCCTAAACGTAAAAATTCCGCCGAACAGAGCCAGACCATGGATCTTATCGAACTCAGGCCGCCCGAGACCCCTGCAGTCCCAGAGTTCACCCCTCCGGCAATGGCCTTCTTCCTGCAACGCGCCAATAAAACCGAGTTGGTGGTGGCCTATAAGGCTTTGGTGGGCCTGTTGGTGGGTGAGGGTGGTCTCGAGGCTGAGGAAGCCGATACTGCTCGAGCTATGTATCTGGCCCTTCAGCGTGAGCTAGACCGACAACTTCAGGCTTCCATCTTTCCCCACGGCCAAGAAACCCCACTGCCCTTCTAACCCGGAGCCTCTATGCGACGCTTGATTATCGAACTCGAGATCGGCCCCCGGCGCTCTTTTACCCCGGTGAGCGGGGAACGCCTGGACAGCGCAATTCGCAAGTATGCTGTGCACCTGCGGGGTTTGCAGCCGGTGCGGGTATTTATTCAGGAGTACGACAGCAGGCTTTCTTCCAAGTTTCGCTATACCCCTGCTCCACAACTGCTGCGGACGCTGCTCGAGGAGCTGAGTGCCCAGAAGATAGCCTGAGGGCGTAGTATGCTGAAGGCAAGCCATACAGCCCAGGGAGGTTCCTTATGCCCAACCCTCGCTTATATCTGCGCCCGCCCATTCCCCATTCGCCTTGGGAAAGTCAGGCCAAGCAACGCCGAACTTTTGACGACCCCATCGCCTATCGCAAACCCCAGCCGCAGTTCATCCCGCTGCCCAATACCAACCGGGTCAACCTCAACTTGCCGCTACGGGCAGTGATGGCCGACGACTGGATTGTCCAGGCCGGGAAGCTGGTGTTTCATGCCGTGGGTGATACCGGGGGTATCCACGGCACCGATGTGCAGGAGGCCATTGCCCAGCAGTTGGAGCAGCAGGTCGAGGGGGCTGTGGCCTCGCAGAAACCGGCTTTTTTCTACGACCTGGGCGATGTGATTTATTACAACGGGCAAAGCGAGTTCTACCGCACCCAGTTTTACGAGCCTTACCAGTATTACAAGCCCTTTATCTTCGCCATACCCGGCAACCACGACGGCGATACCCAGGTGCGACGCAACGACCCTCCGGTGAGCGAGCCTAGCCTGACCGGCTTCATGACCAACTTTTGTGCCGAACAGCCCGAGTTTCTCTTCCCTTACCGGGCCACCATGACCCAGCCTTACGTGTACTGGACGCTCGAGGCTCCCTTCCTCACCTTAATTGGGCTGTATTCCAACGTAGATGGCAGTTTGGATGGGCGCGGCGGGGTCGAACAAGAGCGCTGGTTGCAGGATCAACTGGCCCAGGCCCCCACCGACAAATGCCTGATTGTGGCGGTGCATCACCCGCCCTACTCGCTGGATTCACACCACGGCGGGGCTCCTGAGGTATTGGTGGCACTAGATCGGGCTATCACAGCCAGCAAGCGCCAGCCCAACGCGGTATTTTCCGGTCACGTCCATAGCTATCAGCGTTTTACCCGCCGCATTGGGGGTCAGCAGATGGCCTATGTGGTAGCCGGAGCCGGAGGCTATGCCAACACCTCCAAGGCCCTCCACAAGCTTCAGCTAGACCCAAGTGGAAAACCCATCCAAACCCCTTTCCAGACCACCGAACCGGATGTGGTGCTGGAGTCTTACAACGACTCCAACCCTGGCTTTTTGCGGGTTACAGTGGACAACCAGACCCTGACTTGCGAATACTTTTTGGTGCCCTTTGTGGGTACACCTCCGGCCAAGCCCTTCGACCAGTTCAGCCTGAACTGGCGAAACTACAAGCTGGCAACCGCCAGCCCAGCCCGCCCAGCCCGCAAACCCAAAAAACTGCGATAAATATCTCCACCACAAGCTTGAGCCCGACAAACTTCGTCCGAAATCGTCCCCATATCTTCAAGGTTTTTGTGTGAAGGACGCTTAAATAACTCTGCTCGAGTAGCCGCAGAGCCGCTACTCGAGCAGAGTTATTATGAAAACCGCGATAGGGCGGCTTCCGCGGGAAGGCCGCTGCTGAGGGCCTGGTGTAAAGCCAGCTCGAGGCCCGCCCTAACCGTAAATCCCAGCGGTTTATATCCCAGGGTTTGGGCAGCCTCGTCGCCGTAGAGGCAAGCCATGACCGTGGGGTAGTGTTCGGAGTCCAGGTGCGGCTTGATTACGGCTGTGGTGTAGGCCAGTTCTTCTGCATCCAGGGCCAGGTGCTCCCCGGCGAAGGCCAGCGCGTAGCCTTCCTGGCGCATCCTCTGGCCCAGGGTTCGGGCCTGGCCTCGGTAAGAGATATACACCGCGCGGTAGATATAGGCCAAAGTGTCCCGCTTGATTTGCTCGGATGAGGGTGAATCACTCGTCCAGCAGGGCACCACTACCCAGCCCCGCCGCAACAGCGCGCTGGGATTGAAACGGGCCGCAGCCTCGGAAAAATAGCGGTTGATCCAGCTCCCTTTGAGGTCGTCGCAAACTACCAAAACCACTTTTAGAGCCGATGGGCTGGACAGCCGCCGATTGGCTTCCTGGACGGCTTGCCGGGCCACATCATCGCTATAGGCTATGAGCTGATCCAGATAAGCCCGAACGTGCTCCTTGCCCATGGGGTTCATGCCCACCAGCGGCAAGGCGATATCTTCGGAGTCGCCGATCATGGTCTGGAGATACTTTTGAAACCGCTCGAAACCCACCGGAGTTCGGTAAATCTCGCGCTGTATCTCCAGCAGGGGTACGTACTCGAAATAGCTGTGTCCAATAGGGGAAATGCCCGGATTCATGCTGCACCTCGAGAATGCGTAAACACCCATTTTAGCAGCCCCGTGGGGCTTATGATGAGATGGCTTGCTCGAGGTTCTGGACGTTTTATTGCTGCGGCTTAAGCCCTCTGCCCCCCAGGCTCGGCTCAATCTGGCTCTGGCGGAAATCTGTCGCCAGGAGGAGCATTTCCCTAACCTGCGGGGGGTGCTGGGGTAGGTCAGGGTTTATGGGTGTGATTCAAACGGTTGCCTCTGACTGCCGAAGCCGAGCGGTTTCTCGCCAAGCCCCGCCTCGCGGGCCGGCACGACGAACTCCTGTGGGCCTTTGAGCGCGGGGTGGGTTTTCTGGAGCGCCTGGGGGTGGAGATGCTGCTCGAGGATGGGCACGAACCACCCGCCCCGAGGGATTTTCCCCTGTTTCTCATCGAACTGCGCGAGGTTTTACACCCTCACCTCACCTCCTGAAGGTTAGAATTGCCAGGAATGAAATCCTATCTACTGCTCGGTATGGTTGCTTTACTCCTCGCCGCTTGCGCTCCCCAGGCCAGTTCGACCAGTACGCCTTTGTATACCGGGCCTATGGGTTTTTACCCGGCCTCGGTGGGGCTGGACTGGGTGTACCAGCCCCAAGGGGCTGCCCCTACCGACCCGCCCTACCGGGTGTCGGTGCTGGGGCCTTCGACCTTCAACGGGCAGGCGGCCATTCGCTACCGCTTTAGCGGGCGTGGGCAGGAACGATATTACTATCGGCAGGTGACTGCGGGTGGGGTGCAACTTTTGGGGTTTGAAGAACTCATCACCAACAGCGTGGTACGCTTCAACCCCCCCATGTTGGAATACCCTGCGGCTTCGGCATTTGTGGTGGGAGCCAAGTGGGGAGGGGTTAGCCGGGTGGATAGCCAGATCGTGGTGGGTGGCAAAATTACCCCTCTGGCTTCGGGTAGCCTCGAGTACAGCTATCATGTGGTGGGCAAATCCAATGTCAGCGTGGGTGCGGGCGATTTTCAGGTCTGGCGGATTACCCTCAATCTCAAGCCCTCCAAGGGCGATCCCCAGAACTACGAAATCTGGTTCGTACCAGGAGTGGGGGAGATTCGTACGCAAGAAGGACTTTTGCTGGTGGATCGCAATTTCCAGTGAGGTTATTGTGGTTTTCATGAATCTTGGGCTATCAGAGAACTGCCCTAGCCTTCCCACTTTGTCATCCAGAGGTAAAATGAGAGCGCTCGAAGCAGCTAAAGTCAAAGGCGAGCGCTGTGCTCAACGCTTCCAGGAGGGAGTCAGTGATTCTGGATAAGGTCAACTCACCGCAAGACCTCAAATTCCTTTCACCCGAGGAACTGCTCGAGCTTTCAGCCGAGTTGCGTAGCGAGATTGTCCGGGTCACCGCGCAAAACGGTGGACACCTGGCCTCGAGCCTGGGGGCGGTGGAGCTAATCGTGGCGCTGCACAAGGTCTACGACTCTCCCCGTGACCGCATCCTTTTCGATGTGGGCCACCAGGCTTATGCCCACAAACTCCTCACCGGGCGCAAAGACGTGTTCCACACCATTCGGCAAGAGGGTGGTATCTCTGGTTTTACCAAGGTTTCGGAAAACCAGCACGATGCGATTACCGTCGGACACGCCTCGACTTCGCTTGCCAACGCTTTGGGCATGGCTATCGCCAGGGACACTTTGGGCGAGGATTATGGCGTGGTAGCGGTGATTGGCGATGGGGCCTTTACTGGCGGGATGGCCCTGGCGGCCCTCAACGTGATCGGTGGGCAAAAGCGCAAGATGCTGATGGTACTCAACGATAACGAGATGAGCATTTCCGAGAACGTGGGGGCGCTGGGCCGCTACTTCAAGGAGTATCAGACCAACAAATGGGTGCAAGACACCCAGAAGTGGGGCAAAAATGTCCTCGAGGGTATTTCTCCCCGGCTCTTCAACCTTGTAGACCGGGCCAAGGAAGCCGCCAAGCTGATGCTGCACCAGGAAAACCCGTTTTATGCCTGGGGCGTACGCTACGTGGGGCCAGTAGACGGACACAACTTGCCCGAACTTATCCATACCCTCGAGCGCCTCAAGGAGCTCGATGGCCCTACCGTGCTGCACATCGTCACCAAAAAGGGCAAAGGGTACGGCGTGGCCGAGGAAGACCCCATCTACTGGCACGGTCCTCCGGGCTTCAACCCGGAGAAGCCCGAAAAAGTGAGCAAGGGCTATAGCTGGTCGGCAGCCTTTGGCGATGCCATAACCGAGTTGGCCGCACAGGAGCCGCGCTTGTTCGTAATTACCCCGGCCATGCGCGAGGGCTCGGGGCTGGTGAAATACTCCCAGACCTATCCCGAGCGCTATCTCGACACCGGCATCTGCGAGGATGTAGCGGCCACTACTGCTGCTGGGATGGGCTTGCGCGGGCTCAAGCCAGTGCTGGCCATCTACTCGACCTTCATGCAGCGGGCCTACGACCAGATTATCCACGACATCGCCATCGAAAACGTCCCGGTGATTTTTGCCGTAGACCGCGCTGGAATCGTGGGGAGTGATGGTGCAACCCACAACGGGGTTTTCGATATCGCCTATCTGCGCACTGTTCCTAACGTGCAAATTGCCGCACCCAAAGATGCCCTGGAGCTTCGGGGGATGCTCAAAAAAGCCCTCGAGCTGGGTGGCCCCATCGCCCTGCGCTACGCCAGGGACAGCGTAGAAAAGGTTCCCGAAGGAACCTGGCCGGAGATAGATTGGGCTAAGTGGGAAGTGCTTAAAGAAGGTTCCATAGCCTATATCCTGGCCTTCGGTAAGACCCTCAAATATGCTCTGGAGGCAGCCCGCGACAACCCCCAAGTGGGGGTCATCAATGCTCGCTTTATCAAGCCGCTGGACAAAGAGATGCTGGAGAAGCTGGCGCTGGAAGGCTATAAAATCGTCACCGTCGAAGACCACCAGGAGATGGGCGGCTTTGGCAGTGCGGTGCTCGAGGCCCTGAACCAGATGAATCTCAAGGCCGACCTGCGGGTGTTGGGCCTGCCCGATGTGTTCTACGACCACGGCGCGATTCCCCGGATGCACGCCGAGGCTGGGATTGATGCCGCAGCTATCCAAAGGGCTTTAGCCGAGCTGGGAGTGGGTTTCTCGCTGGTTCGGGACTGAGCCATTAGCCAGCATGAAAATCCTCCCTCTGGCATCCAATAGCTATTTGCTCGAGACCCCCGAAGGCCCCTTACTCGTAGATTCGGGTGCGCCCTGGGAGAATGCCAGATTGCTGCGGCTGCTGGATGAGCTAAAGCCTGCGGCCTTGTTTCTCACCCACCACCACCTTGACCACGTGGGTGGGGCCCGACTGCTGTGGGAGCGCTACAAGCTGCTGGTGTATGCGCATCCGCTGGATATCCCTTTTGTGGGTGGGCGAAAGCGCCGCCCGCCTTTTCCGCCGGTTTTGCTGCTGGGCGACTGGATTGCCAACAGTGCTCGGCCCCTACCCCAGGAAGCCCTGACCGCGCCCCTCGAGGGCGACCGGGTGATGGGCTGGGAGGTGGTGCATCTGCCGGGGCACACCCTGGGCCAGATTGGCCTGCTGAAAGACGGCATCCTGTTGGCTGGCGACGCGCTGCGGGTAGGTAAGGATGGCCCGGTGGTTCCGGCGGATATGGTCAATGCCGATAGCGCTGAAGCCCGGCGTACTGTAGGCAAGATTGCTCGCCTGGATGTGCGGGAGATTTACGTGGGCCACGGGCCAAAAACCAACCCTCAAGCGGTGCGGGCTTTAGCCCAAAGGCTGGGGGCGTAAGCGAGATGTCCTGAGGATTACCCTGGGTCTGGGCCACCGGCCCTAAGCTAGGGCATGGCGCTAAACCTTTCCGTGGGGGATAAATTTCCAGACCTTGAGCTGCCCAATCAGCAGGGTAAAAAGGTACGACTCTCCAACTTAACCGCGCCGGGCTTGCTAGATCAGCACCTGGGTTTTCGGGATGGCTATCCGCTAATTGTGGCTTTCGGACGGGGTTTCTTTTGCCCCCGCGACCAGGAGCATCTGCGCCATCTGGTGGGGTTTCAGAGCGAACTCAAGGTGAACTTTGGTCGTCTCGTAACCATCAGCGCCGACCCGCCGCTGGTGCAGGCTGCGTTCCGGGCGGGTCTGGGGGCCGACTGGCCCTTCTTGTCCGACGAAAACCTCGAGGCCACTCGGCAATTGGATATCCTTGACGAAACCGAGGGTGAATACGCCTACCGCGCCCAACCCTTTACTTTTGTGCTATGTCCCGACCTGAGCCTCTACAAAATCTACAACGGCTGGTACTACGTGGGTCGCCCGACCCCAGAAGAACTGCGCCAGGACTTGCGGGCTATCATGAAAACCCTCTCCTACTACCCTTACCAAGCCTGGAACCAGCCCGAGGTCAAAGCGGTACGCATTCCCCAACAAGAATGGGTGGGCGGAGCACCCCTGCTGGGGCAAAATGGTCTCCCGGTCGCCCAGGGGACGGTACGCTGGTTTGACCTGAACTCGGGCAACGGGGGCATTGTGTCTGAAAACAGTTCAGAAGAGGTATTTTTCAACTTCACGGCCATTCCGGGCCAGGGCTATCGCACCCTGCGCCCCGGCATCGCCGTAGCTTTCGAGATGGTGCAAGGCCGCTATGGGCTTTCCGCCCGTAACATCCAGGTAATCAGTTTGTAGAGAGGGTTTGTATTCCTCAGGGCTCGAGCCGTACCCTGGGCATGACCCGCTGGAGTGGCCCCGGTAGCCACCAATTCCACTCTCCTGCCAACACCATCACTGCCGGAACCAATACCAGGCGAATCAGGGTTGCGTCCAGAAACACCGCCACCGCCAGCCCCAGTCCCACGGTTTTGTTGGCCACGACCTGTCCAAAAATAAAAGCCGAGAAGACCAGAATCATGATCAGGGCGGCACTGGTAATCACGCTAGCGGTGCGCTCGAGGGCAGCTTTCACGCTCTCAAACGTGCTCAGACCCGCCAGATGGCCTTCCTGGATGCGCGAGAGCAGAAAAATCTCGTAGTCCATGGAGAGGCCAAAAATCACCGCGAACATCATCAGGGGCAGCGAGGAATCTATATAGCCCACGTCGGTGGGAGCGCCGATCAGCCTGGCCAGAACCCCTTTTTGGAATACCAGGGTAATCACCCCGTAGGCCGCCCCTACCGAAAGCGTGTTCATCACGATGGATTTGAGCGGGATGATCAGGCTGCGAAAGGCGATGGCGAGCAGGATAAAAGTCGCCACGAACACCGTGCCAATCGCGGCAGGCATGGCTGAAATCAGCGCGTCGGTAAACTCCATCGAGCCGATGGGGGCTCCGCCAATGCGTACTTGGGTAAACCCACTGCCCAGTGCTGCCTGGCGTAACTTTTGCTGCCAGGCCGGGATATCGGGAGCGTGAACGGCATCCTTGGGCACTACCGTGAGGCGCAAGTAGCGCCGATTTTGGCTGATGTACTGGTTGCTGAGGGTCAGGAGGTCGCCAAATCCTCCCTGCCCCAGTTTTCCCGCCAGGAAAGGCGAGATGACCAGCCGAACCTGGGGCCAGGCGGAGATTTGCTGGGCCAGGTCTTTCCACTTGCTGCGGTTTTGCGGGGTGAAGCCCTCACTTCCCAAGTCCAGCAAAACCTCGAAGGAGTCGCTGGCCCCACCCAGGCCGAGCTGCCGCATCAGCTCGAGGCCCTTGCGCGATTCCACTCCTTGGCCCAGGCCAAAGGCTCCGGTGTAGCCGAGCTTCATGCTCAGGGTGGGCCAGGCCAGGGCGATCAGCACACCAGCGACTACAACCGTGAAAGCCCAGGGTCGCCGCATGACCTGCTGGGCCCAGCGCCCCCAGAAAGGGTGTGCCGTGCCACCACTGGTGAGCCGGAAGGATAACCGCCGGGGGGAGTTAATTCGCTCGCCAAGCAAGCTCAAAAGGGCCGGGAGCAAGGTGGTGGAGGCCAGCACGGTCATAAACACCGCCATTACCCCGCCGATGCCCATCGAGCGGATAAAGGTCAGGTCGGGCACAATCATCGCGCCCATCGCCAGCGCCACCACCAGCCCACTAAAAGCCACGGCCCGTCCTGCGGTGCGGGTGGTGAGGGCGGCGGCTTCTGGGGCCGAACGCCCCCGGCCCAACTCCTCGCGGAAGCGGCCCACCATCATCAGGGCGTAGTCAATTCCCGCGCCCAAAGAAAGCATGGTAATTACCGTCTGGGCAAAGCTGCTGACCTCGCCCAATAACGTCAGCAAATACAAGCAGGCCATGCCGGTAGTGATGGCGACCACCCCGATTATCAGGGGCAGCCCAGCCGCCACCAAAGCCCCGAAAGCCAGTACCAGCACCACCGCTGTAAGCGGCAGGGCGATTAGCTCGCTGCGCTTGACATCGGCCTCGAGAAGGTGCAAGAAGTCTTTGGTTACGGCGGTAGCCCCGGTGACATAGAACTTGATTTGTGGGGTTTGCAGGGCCCTGGCCTGGCGGCGAATGGCCTCTATCACCCCATCTCCTCCGGCCAGCTTGGTGTCGAGCAGGGTGGCAGTAATCTTGCCGTCGGGACTCGACTGCTCGAGGGGACTGGGGGCATCGAAACGGGTGAGGCTGAGCACCCCCGGCAGGTGCTGCACTTTTTCCATTAGGCGGTTATAAACCTCCTGAAAGCGCGGGTCGCTGGCGGGAATTTCCGACTGGCTCATCAGCACCGTGCGGTCGGTCACGGTCTGCTTGAAGGCGGTGGTGTAGATGCGGGTAATCTGCTGGGCTTCGCTGTTTTTCACGCTGCTGGCGTTGGCAGCCAGGTGCGAGGGGGCTAGCCGTGCCAGCGGAATTGCCAGGACTACCAAAATGGCCCAGGCCACAACCACATGCCAGGGACGACGGGTAACGATTTGGGCGATATGATTGAACATAATGCGAACCCTACTATGCGGCCTCTTGAGATAGGTAAAAAGAGCTTGGAACAGATTTATCCTAAAAACCGCGATAAGGCCAAACGGTCAGTAAAGGTTGGGACAGATTGTTTTTGAGAAACCTGTTGCGTCATAGAGCGGTTTTCGGCAAGAATAGGGCCCTCCACTACGTTAAATAGATTTGTGCTTTAGGTTCCCCGAATCTGACGCTCGCGCCTTCAGGAACGAGCCTTTACAAAATCATTGAACTGCGGACATAGCGCTAGTCAGATTTGGGGGTACTTAGAAAGACTGTACCTAGCTCCCTTTTGCCCCGGCAAAAATAGCCCAAACCGCGATAAAATCAAAATGTGGATGTCTTGATAGCTGTGCTGGTCGTGGCGCTGGTGGTGTGGTTTTTGTACCGTATTGCTCGAGGCTTTTGGCCCCGGCAGTTGGCCCGCTTGGCCCCGCGCCGGGTAAGCGAGAAATGCTCGGTCTGCCGGGATGTGCTCAATCCAGCCGAGGTTACGGCTTTGCGTCAGGGCCGCCGGAAATGTCTCGAGATGGCCCGTTGTCCCTACCAGCGCAGACGCTGGCTGAACTGACCCTCGAGCAAAATCGCCTCCAGGACGAAATTTATTGATAAGGTATTTTTAGCGTCCTGGATAATACTCTCACTCAAATTGCCAGCTTTGCCCGAAACGCCTCGAGAGCTTTGCCCCCCGTCCCTGTGGGCAAAACCCCCAGCTTGACCAGCGCCCCGCCGCCTTTAGCCCCCAGAGGTTCCAGAATCTCTTTCCACAACGCCTGCAAGTCTTCCGGGCGGCTCGAATGCTTGAGCAGCACGTAGCGGGCTTTGTCCTGGCCTGGGGCTACCAGCAGTGCCAGCACGCCGGGCCATTCCGCCAAGCGCTTGCCTACCGCGTCCAGCACGTTGTCCGAGACCTGGGCGTGGATAGTGTGGTGCGGAAACTCGGCTAAAAGTTCGCGCATGATGCGCTCGGCCAGCTCGTCCTTGAGGGCGGCGTTCTCCCCGCGCACCTTGTACCACTCGCCCTGCATGTTGCCGATGGGCTTTTCCACCTCGAGCGGGGCCGAGCTAAATTTCTCGCCCAATCGAGACAGAATCGCGTGTTCGGCCACAAAGGTTTCCAGGGCTTCCCAGCCCGCCATGAAGTAGATCCGTGTGCCACCTTTGTAGCGCTCATATTTTATGACCTTGATGGGGCCAGCCTCGCCCGTTCGCGCCAGGTGCGTACCACCGCAGGCTACCTTGTCCCAGTCTTCGATTTCCACCACCCGAATCTGCCCCGAAACTTTGGGAGCGCGTCGCAGCGACTCTTTCTCGACCTCGGAATCGTCAATCCAGTAGGTGTGAATGGGTGTATTGGCGTACACTGCCCAGTTTGCCAGCGCCTCGCCTTGCTTGATGGTGGCCTCGTCGGGCTCGCCGGAGAAATCAATGGTGCAGACCGAGCTGCTCATGTTCACCGAGAGGGTTTCCCAGCCCGCCGCCCGCCAGAAGGCTTGAGCCAGGGTGTGTTCGGCGGTGTGGCGCTGCATGTGGCGGTAGCGGCGGTTCCAATCGAGCTTGCCCACCACCTTCATGCCTTCGGAGAGAGGGTTTTCCAAGACATGAACGATGTCGCCCTTGGCTTTGCTATCCTCTCGTACGTCCAACACGGGAATATCGTTCAGTGTCCCGGTGTCGTTAGACTGCCCGCCAGCGGTTGGATAAAACAAGGTTTGCTCGAGCACTGCGAAGTGCTTGCCGCCCTCGCTCCAGGCACGTTGCACCTGGGTAGAAAACTCGCTCTCGTAGGGGTGTTCGTGATATAGCCGCACCCCGACACTATACTTGGCCTATGCACGACCAAAACCAACTTACTATCCAGTACGCCGACGATGGCAACCTGCAAACCCGCATCCGCACGCACAAGCTTTATACCGTCGGCCCCGGCATCGAGGACGCGGTGGACGTGGCACTAAACCTGCACCAGCTCGAGGATCACGTTGCTTCCCGGATGGTTGAGGAAGGCGGTTGGCACGCCATTCGAGTAGTGCTTGCCGCGCCCTTCCACGGCGAATCCCAGCGTTGCAAAGTGCGAAATTGCGGCTTCGACATCGTGAACACTCAAGGCCAGGTGGTTAAGTTTCATGCCCCAAGTTTACCCGTCAACACCCGTCCCCACCAGCGCTGCCGTCCTTATCAGCGCAAACAAGACCAACAGATGCCCTTGTTCAGGACAGCACTTTTGCTATGCCAATAACGCTGTTCTGGACGCAAAAGAAAGGACGCACAGCCGTGCGCCCCTACAGGTTTTGATTTTGGCGTTCGGCCTCAGGGCAGGCTCTTAGACGTTCGACGCGCCGAAGGCGCTTTAGGCTCCGCCCAGGTTGGGCTTGATTTTGGGCACGATGCGCGGGGGCTCTTTTTCGTCTTTGTCTTTGGGGGGCTCGGCGGGTGGGTCTTGCTCGAGGGTCTCGCCTTGCACCACCTTGAGGAACTGCTCGGAGTTGAGGGTCTCGAACTCTAACAGGGCCTGCGTCACGCGCTCGAGGATTTCGCGCTTCTCGGTGAGCAGCGTGACTACTTTGTCGTGCTGGTCTTGCAATAGCTTTTGCACCGCTTCGTCAATGCGCTTGGCGGTCTCTTCGGAATACTGCCGGGTGTCGTAGCCACCTAAGTAGGTGTCCTCACGGATTTGGTAGGCCACGAAGCCAAAATCAGGATGCATCCCCCACTCGGTAATCATCCGCCGGGCCAGGTCGGTGGCCTGTTTGAAGTCGTTCTCGGCCCCGGTAGTCACATCTTCGAAAACCAGCTCTTCGGCGGTGCGCCCCGCCAGGGCTACGCCAATCTGGTCGGTGAGGCGCTTCTTCGACCAGTGCAGGGTGTCCTGGCGGCTGGGCATCATGAAGCCCATGGCCCGTCCACGGGGCACGATGGTGACTTTGTGAACCGAGTCGGCGTGCTCGAGGTAGTGGGCTGCCAGGGCGTGTCCAGCCTCGTGGTAGGCGGTGATTTCACGGTCGCGCTGGGTGATCACCATGCTCTTCTTGGCAGGCCCCATAATCACCCGGTCGGCAGCTTCTTCCATGTCCTTCATGCTGATTTTCTTGCGGTTGTCCCGCGCTGCCAGCAGGGCCGATTCGTTGAGGAGGTTCTCGAGGTCGGCTCCCACGAAACCCGGTGTGCGCTTTGCCAGCAGGGCCAGGTCTACATCTTCGCCCAGGGGTTTGCCTTTGGCGTGAATCTTGAGGATTTGCTCGCGGCCCCGCACGTCCGGCGCATCAATCGCTACCTGGCGGTCAAAGCGTCCGGGACGCAACAAGGCTGGATCGAGCACGTCGGGGCGGTTGGTGGCCGCCATGATGATGATGCTGGTATCTTTCTCGAAGCCATCTAACTCGACCAGGAGCTGGTTGAGGGTCTGTTCGCGCTCGTCGTTGCCGCCGCCTACGCCGCCGCCGCGCCGCCGCCCTACCGCGTCAATCTCGTCTATGAAGATGATGCAGGGTGCGTGGCGCTTGGCAGTGTCGAACAGGTCGCGTACCCGCGCCGCACCCACCCCCACGAACATCTCCACGAAGTCCGAGCCCGAGGCCGCGATAAAAGGAACCTTGGCCTCGCCCGCCACGGCCCTGGCGATATGGGTCTTGCCCGACCCCGGAGGCCCCACCAACAGCACCCCCTTGGGGATGCGTGCGCCCATTTCGTGAAAGCGAGCCGGAGACTTCAGAAACTCCACAATCTCCTTCAGCTCGTCCTTGGCCTCATCGCAGCCTGCCACGTCGCGGAAGTTGGTCTTGGGGGCTTCGGTCAGCACCTTGGCCCGGCTTTTGGTAAAGCTAAAAGCGTTGTCGCCGGACGGCCCACGGTTGCGCGAAAAATACCAAAAGATAGCAAACAGTAAGCCCACCAGCAGCATCGGAACCAGAAAGCCCATCAGGGGGTTTTCCCGCTTGGGGCCAACGACTTCCACCGAGATGTTCTTCTGGCCCCAGTCGCGGATGGTGCTGGTGTCTACGGTGCTGGGGGCGAAAGTGACAAAGCTGGTATCGTCCTTGAGCGTGCCATTGATTTGCCTGCCGTCTATGGTCAGGGTTTTTACCCGGCCCTGGTCAATCTCGCTCAGGAAAGTGGTGTAGAAGATTTTATTGGAGGGGGCTTGATTGGTGGAGGTCAGGCTAAAGGCCCAGGCAATCAAAATAGCTGCACCCAGCACAAACCAGAGATTGATATTGAAGGGCAGGCGGTTCATCGTTCTTTTAGGGTACACCTAAAGTAGAGGGTAAAGGTAGTCAAACGTACCTATGGCAAGGGAAATAAAGAGGCTCGAGCCCCAGCCTCAGATTGGGCTCATGCGGCCCTGAGGAGATGAGTTTGGAGACAGTCATCACAACTTCAATATTTTCTCTGGACTGATTCGGAGCCAAAGGAAGCCTTAGGCCAAGTGGCTAAGGTTCAAACAAAGTGGTGGGGTCAAAGTGTTGTCGCCCGTCCCGAACAGTAGGATTTGTATTTCATCGCCCGTGAGCCGGCACATCACCCGGTAGCGGCCCTCGAGAATCAGCTCGTGTAGCCTGGGGTTTTCTAGCTCTGGGATGATATGACCCATCTCGGGGAAGGTCTCGAGGTCGTCTACTAGCCTCATCAGCTTACTTGTCCATTCAAAGGCCCGCTCAGGGTTGCTGAGACGTAGTTGCTCGGCGATGCTGTCAGCATTGGCCTCGGCTCGAGTGGACAGCTCGAGCTTCATACCTTGAACTTTTTCAGTAACTGTTCCTTAGCTTCGGCGTGGCTCGTGACCCGCCCCGCTTCAACATCCTTGATTCCTTCTTCAACGGCTCCGATAATCTCGAGCTTATCCAATCTTTGCATCAACCGCTCGTACTCGCTGATATCTAGCAGCACTGCCGCGCTGCGCCCGTGCTGGGTGATGACCAATGGGCGCTTGGTCTGGTGCACCTGCTCGACAAAAGCAGCGGCCTTCTCGCGGAACTCGGAGATGGGGCGAATATCTAGGTCAAGTTGGACTCGAGGCATAGAAAGATTGTACGCCAGGTTGTACTAAGTAAGATACAAACACCTAGCTTGTATTAATCAGCTCTAGCTTTCTGGAAGCTGAACTAACTCGAGAATAGTGCCATCGGCGTTATGTATGTAGACCAAACGAGCACCAATGGGGCCTGGACCCTCCTCGACCATTGCAATTTTGCCTCTCACCTGCCAGCCCCACTCTTTGCTGGTATGGACAATTTCGTCCAGGTCGGTGACTCGCAATGCGAGATGCCATGAACCCACGTCCACAGGGGTTGGCCGGTAAGTCTTGCGGTCGGCTGGCGCGACGGGTTGATACAATTCGACGCTCTGGCCGTTTTTCGTCAGCATGGCAATCTTACTGCGGATGCCGGCTACACCTGTTTCATTCTCCGGAAGCGAACCGCCGACTTCCGCCGTTCCATCCAACGTAAAACCGAGCACCTGTTGCCAGAAGCCAATGGCCTGCTCTAAGTCGCTCACGGCGATTGCGACATGAACAATGGCTTGGACTCTTTGGAACGTCGTAGCCTCTTTTGGCATGAAATACATGATACGTTCCCGAAGCTCCATACCCTGTTACATGGGTAACGGGATAGCCGTGTGGACTGCACAATTCCGCGTTCCTAGAAACAGATATTAGTTGTCAGTTCGTGTATACCAATGTCCAGACTTGATAAAACTACACTCAAGTCTATTGACATGAATAGATGGGAAAGCTATCCTAAAGCTCAGTGAGCCTGCTTATTGCGCTCATGTGAAGGGCGAGCACTCGCCCGTGTGAGGTGAAACAATGGCAAAAGCCGTAGGAATTGACTTAGGGACGACAAATAGTGTCATCGCCATCATGGAGGGCGGTAGCCCAGTGGTGCTCGAGAACGCCGAGGGCGAACGCACTACGCCCAGCGTGGTGGCCTTCAAAGGAAATGAGCAATTGGTGGGCCGGGTGGCCCGCCGTCAGGCCGTGCTGAATGCCGAGGGCACGGTGTTTGAAATCAAGCGCTTTATCGGGCGGCGCTGGGACGAGGTGCAAGAAGAAGTAAAGCGTGCGCCCTACAAGGTGGTGCAAGGCCCCGACGGCGGTGTGCGCGTGGACATCGCGGGCAAACTCTACACCCCCGAGGAAGTCTCGGCCATGATTCTGCGCAAGCTGGTGGACGATGCCAGCAAAAAGCTGGGCGAGAAAATCACCAAGGCGGTGATTACCGTCCCGGCCTACTTCAACAACTCCCAGCGCGAGGCCACCACTAACGCCGGTAAGATTGCCGGACTGGACGTGCTGCGCATCATCAACGAGCCGACGGCGGCGGCCCTGGCTTACGGCCTGGACAAGAAGGGCGACGAGACCGTGCTGGTCTTCGACTTGGGCGGTGGTACCTTCGACGTGACGGTGCTCGAGATTGGCGACGGGGTGTTCAAGGTGCTCTCCACCGCGGGCGATACCCGCCTGGGTGGCTCGGACATGGATCAGGCCATCGTGACCTGGCTGGCCGACGAGTTCAAGAAAGAATCGGGCGGGGTAGATTTGCGGGCTGACCGGCAGGCCCTCCAGCGCATGATTGAAGCTGCTGAGAAGGCCAAGATGGAGCTTTCCAACCTGACCGAGACCACCATCAGCCTGCCGTTCATCGGCCTCGACCCGGTTTCCAAGACCCCGCTTTACCTCGAGAAGAAGCTGACCAGGGCCAAGTTCGAGGAACTGATTCAGCCCTTGCTCAAGCGTGTCCGCCAGCCTGTCGAGCAAGCCCTCAAGGACGCAAACCTGAGTGCCGCGCAAATCCAGGAAGTGCTCCTGGTAGGCGGCGCGACCCGTGTGCCCGCCGTGCAGCAAATCGTCAAAGAGGTGCTGGGCAAGGAGCCCAACCGCACCGTCAACCCCGACGAAGTGGTGGCTCTGGGTGCAGCCGTCCAGGCGGGCGTGCTCACCGGCTCGGTGGAAGACGTGGTGCTGTTGGACGTGACCCCGCTCTCGCTGGGCGTGGAGACCAAAGGCTCGGTTTCTACGGTGCTGATTCCACGCAACACCACCGTGCCCACCCGCCGCAGCGAAACCTTCACTACCGCTGACAACAACCAGCCCTCGGTGGAGATTCACGTGCTGCAAGGCGAGCGCCCGATGGCCGGGGATAACAAGAGCCTGGGCCGCTTCAAGCTCGATGGGATTCCCCCCATGATGGCCGGGATGCCACAGATCGAAGTCACCTTCGACATTGATGCCAACGGCATCCTGCACGCCACTGCCAAGGAGAAATCCACCGGCAAGGAAGCCAGCATCACCATTCAGAATACCACCACCCTGTCCGAGCAAGAGATTGACCGGATGGTCAAGGAGGCCGAGGCCAACGCCGAAGCCGACCGCAAGCGCCGCGAGAGCGCCGACCTGAAGAACTCCCTGGACACCGCCCGCATCCAGGCCGAGCGGGTGATGAGCGAGAAACAGAGCACCCCCGAGGCCAAGAGCCGTCTCGAGGCCACCATCGCCAAGGCCCATAGCCTGGTAAACAGCGACAGCAGCGATGCTGAACTGCGCTCTGCCACCGAGGAACTCGTCTCCGCCCTGCAAGCCTACGAGCAAGGGGTATCAGCCAGCACCACCGGTGGTACGGGTAACTCCGGCCAGGGCGGGACGGGCAAGCCCGAGGACGTGATTGACGCGGACTTCAAACCTGCCGACTAAAGCGCCTCTGGCGCGTCGAAAGTCGAACGTCTAAGGTCGGCACTTTGGACGTTCGATGTTAGACGGAGAAACGCATGGATAGTGAGAACACCCAAAACACCGAGGCCGTGGAAACCGCCGAAATCTCTGAGACCGAGCGGCTAAAAGCTGAACTCGACGTACTGCAAGCCGAGCTCAAGGCGGCCAAGGAGAAGTATATTCGCCTGTATGCCGACTTCGATAACTTCCGTAAGCGTAGCGTTCAAGACTTGGAAAGCGCCCACCGCGCGGGCAAGTTCGAGGCGGTGCGCTCGCTTTTGGGGGCACTCGACGACCTCGAGCGGGCCCTTGGCTTCGCCCAGGCCAAACCCCAAGACCTTATCCCCGGCGTGAAAACTGTGCTCGAGAACTTCGCCAGGAACCTCAAGGGTATGGGTGTGGAGCCCGTCCCCGGTGTGGGCTCGGTCTTCGACCCGCGTCTGCACGAGGCCATCGGCGCGGTGGAAGGCGAGGAAGGTAAGGTCATGCACGTCTACCAGCAGGGCTTCCAGTACGGCGATGCCCTGGTGAGACCGGCTCGAGTGGTGGTGGGCAACGGGGTACAATCGGCAGACAAGACCCAGAACAGGGAGAACTGAGAGGTGAGAAGGTGAAAAGGGCAAAAGGTGAAAAGTAAAATCTAAGACCTTACTTTTGACCTTTTCTACTTTTCAACTTTTTACCTTAGACTTTTATGGCCTATAAGGACTATTACGCCACCTTAGGGGTTTCTAAGAACGCCTCCGACGACGAAATCAAGAAGGCTTTCAAAAAGCTTGCCCGAAAGCACCACCCCGATGTCAGCAAAGACCCCGGTGCCGAGGAAAAGTTCAAGGAGATCAACGAAGCCTACACCGTGCTCTCCGACCCCGAAAAGCGCCGTTTCTACGACCAGTACGGCAGTGCAGCCGGAGACCGCAACTGGCAAGGGCCCCCGCCGGGGGCAGGGGATTTTGGCGGGGTCAGTGGGAATGTGGGGGATTTCTCCGACTTCTTCCAATCGCTCTTTGGCAATCTGGGTGGGCGTGGCGGGGTGGGAGGTTTTGGCGGGCTCGAGGATTTATTCGGGCAAGCCACCCGTGGGCAGCGGCGCGGGGCCGACCTCGAGGCCGAACTCCCCCTGAGCCTCGAGGAAGCCTACCGGGGTGGCGAGAAGACAGTCTCCATCGGCAACGAGCGCCTGACCGTGCGGATTCCAGCCGGGGTGCGTGGGGGACAGAAGATTCGCCTCGCCGGGAAAGGCCGTTCTGGAGGAGACTTATACCTGTTGGTGCGGGTACAAAACCGGGAGGACATCCGGCTCGAGGGTGACGACATCTACGTGAGCGTCGAAGTTCCTGCGCCCATTGCGGTAGTAGGGGGGAGCGCCAGGGTTCAGACCCTCGACGGCGCGGTGAACCTGAACATTCCCAAGGGAACCCAGGGCGGGCGCAAGCTGCGGCTCAAGGGCAAGGGTTGGCCCCGCAAGGATGGCAGCAGGGGCGACCAGTACGCGGAAATCCGACTGACCATCCCGAAAAACCCGAGTCATGAAGAAGAAAAACTTTACGCGCACCTGGCGGAACTGTTGAAAGTCAAGTAGTGGCTCGAGCCGTGTCTAGAAAACGTTTTTATTAGCTGGTTTGGGCTTTGATGAGTCCCAGGTTTGTGTTCTACCTTGAGCTTTGTACGCGGTAAATCTTCCAAACTGAACTTTGGGAGGATTCACCATGCAAGCACGCCAGGATTTGTTCCGCTACGTGGTCGAAGAGTTCGCCGAGGATTACCGCGAGGGTGAGATAGGTCGCCGTGAGTTTTTGCGCCGCACAGTGCTGTTGGGCGGTGGGGTAGCTGGGGCCAGGACGCTCCTGACCTCCCTGGGCATTGCTGGGGTGAGCGCCACCGAGTTGGCTCAGGCTCAGCAGGCCAATCCCCAGGCCAGCCCGCCAGAGTCCAAGCCCCAGGTAGACCCTTCCGACCCTGCCATCCAGGCCCAGATGCTCACCTATAACGCTCGTGGCTTCGACCAGATGGCCTATCTGGTTCGCCCGGCGGGGAATCCCTCGGCTGCGGGCATCCTGGTGGTTCACGAGAATCGTGGCCTGCAACCTTATATTCAGGATGTGGCTCGCCGCCTTGCCAAGGCTGGGTATGTTGCCATCGCTCCCGACCTGGTGTCCAAGGTCGGCGGGACAGCCAAGTTTACCGACACCGCGCAGATTTCGGCCTACTTAGCCCAGACCCCCGCCCAGGAGCACCTGGCTAACCTGCAAGAAGCCCTTAAGGTGCTCAAAGCTACCCAAGGGGTGCAGACCGACAAGCTGGGGGTGGTGGGTTTTTGCTTTGGTGGCGGCCTGACCTGGGGGTTGAGTACCGAAGCACCCGAACTCAAAGCGGTGGTGCCCTTTTATGGCCCGGCCCCCGACCTCGCTAAAGTGCCAGACATCAAGGCAGCCGTGCTGGCCCTGTATGGTGGTCTGGACAATCGTATCAACGCCGGGATTCCGGCCCTCGAGGCAGCCCTCAAAGCGGCCAATATTCGCTATCAGATCAAGATTTTTGACGGAGCCAACCACGCTTTTCACAACGACACCGGCCCCAACTACAACCCGGCTGCTGCCCAGGAAGCCTGGAAGATGGCTCTGGACTGGTTCAAGACCTATCTGGTGTAATAAGCCATGCGAGTTTTGGCTGCCTTACCTCGAGGCGGGCGGGGAAGAAGCGAGCCCCGAGCGCTTCGCCGAAGGCGTTGCCTTGATGCGGAGGGTTCTAGAGCTCTACCGCGCTTAGGAGGATCACATGCAAACGAGTGATTTACCCACAAACTCTGGCACTAAAACCTTCGCCGCCCTCTTGTTAATCGCGGTTCCGCTAGTTTTCTTCGGCGCATTCACCCTGCTGGGTTCGCAGTTCGAGTACCCGCAAATCCTGCGCAAGCCCACTGGGTACGTGCTCGAGCAGTTCGCCGCAGGGGGCTCCAGTCTGTTGGGGCTGTGGTACACCATGTTGGTCTCGGCCTTGCTGTTTATTCCCTTGGCTTTCTTGGTGCGGGGGCTTTGGCACGGGAACAGGCCGGTTTTAGGGCTGGCTATGATCTTCGGGATTCTGGCGGGCATCGTCCAGGCGCTGGGTTTTTTGCGCTGGGTGTTCGTGGTGCCAGGTCTATCGGCGAGCTACCTCGATCCGGCGGCGGGAGAGGCCACCAAAGCGGCGGTGAGCGTGGTTTTTGATGCCTTCCACCGCTACGCGGGGATGGGGATCGGGGAACATCTGGGCTATCTATTCACTGGCTTGTGGACGGTATTGATCTCCTGGGCGCTGCTGGAGCATTCGCCCTGGCTGGGCCGGGTCGGGGTGGTGTTGGGGGTTGGGATTCTAACCGGGATGCTCGAGGTCGCCGGGGTTTCCTGGGCGGGCACGCTCAACGCTTTGAGTTATCTGCTGTGGGCGGTTTGGATGGTGGCTTTCGGGGTGATGGTATTGCGCTCGAGAACACTATTGGTCAGTACAGCCGTATAACTCTCGCCAAAAAATATAAGGGCCGGATTCCTGGCCTGACAGACTGTGTATTCACAGGTTAGAACTTTGCCCTTGACCTTGCAGGGATTGGCTTTGACGGGATAGCCATTGCCGGGTGGAGTGCGGGTGAAGGGGCTGTACGTCAGGAAATCAACATCGGAATTCCCGTCTCCCCATCGCTCGAAAAAGAGTGCCAGATTAACCCCTCGAGCCGAGTAAAAGTGGCTGGCAGGGGAATGGCTATGGGCTGGAGTACGCCGATTACCGCTCGAGCCAAAGCAAAAGCCTGGCCTACAATCGCGCTCATCCTGAACGGGGTTTCTCCCTCATGGCAAGGTCACTCACCCCTTGAACACGGAGAGTCTTTGACATTTGAGCCCTCTGCCCTTTGCTCTGTGCCCTCAGCACCTTTCCGCTCCTGTACGTTCCACAGCAGCATCGCTCCTAGCCCAAAAACTGCTGCTTGGATCACCCAACCCAGGCCGTAGCTGCCGCTGGAGTCCACCAGCAGGCCAAAAAGTGGGGGTGCGCTGGCGATGCCAATGGAGGTGAAGACCAGCCCAAACCCCACCACCCGGCCCTCGAGACCCGGCGGAGAGAGTTCGGTCAGCAAGGAAAAATGCAGCCCTTGCCAACCCAGTGCGGTAGCCCCGTATAGCGTGACGATGATGGCCTTGACCCACAGGGGCGTACCCAGGGGCAACCAGGCCAGCATCAAGGCGCTGAGAGCGGCTAGGGTCACTATCAGCACCAGCCAGGGTTTACGCTGGCCTCCGGTATGGTCGGAGAGCCACGACCAGAACACTCGGCTAAAGGCCCCGGCGAACTGCGCTGCGGTGAGCAGGGCTGCCCCGGTCAGCTCGGGCACGCCGAAGTGTTCCTTGAGAAACAGAATCAGATAGGTAATCATTACGAACTGGCCGGTGGGCAGCGTGGCCCCGGCGACAGCCACCAGCAAAATGTTGGGCTCGCTCAAGGCTCGAGCCAGCGAGGGAGCCTGGGTGCGAGAAATAGGCTTAGCAGGGATTCTTTCATAGTACAAACGGGCCACCAGAAAAGCTGCTAGCACCGCCAGAACCGCCGCCACCCCAGAGGCCCAGCGCCAGCCAAAGCTATTTGCCACTGCGGGCAGAATGGCTGCGGCCAGGGCTCCTCCCAGCGGCACGGCCATCTGCCGCAAGCCAATTACCAGCCCCCGCCGGGCTGGAGGAAAAGACTGAGCTACGGCTTGTGAACCCGCCGGGGTAGAGGAGGCCACCACCAGCCCCATCAGCATGAGCAGCGGTACAAATACCAATTCGGTATGGGTCAGCAAGGGGATCGCCACCGCCAGAACTGCTGCTGCTACCGAGCCGCCAATCAAAAGGGTGCGGCTACCCAGCCAGTCGGTCAGCCAGCCTGCGGGGAGTGCGCCCAGCATCGTCCCGATATAGATAAAGGTGTTGAGCAGCCCCACTGCCGCCAGCGAAAGCTTCAAGTCGGTGCGAATATATGGGGCCAGGGTGGGATAAGCCTGTCCGATGGCCGCGACGGCGGTTCCGGCAATCATTGCGGCGGCGAGAACAGACCAGGGAGACATTCGGGCCTAACGCTAAGCGTAAACCGCGCTGGGTGCAAGCGGGCAAAGTTTGGGTAGAGCCAGACCAGAACCAGCCTTTTCTCTATCCTCTACAAGGGATTCTGCGCCTCGGCCTCGAAGCGGGCTAGGTCAAGGGCGTTGAGCATGGCCGTCTGGTGGTCTACCTGACCGCCCCGGTACAGCTCGAGCAAGTGTCCATCGAAGGTTTGGTTGCCCACCGCGTCGGGGTCGCGCAGCAGGTCGTGAAGCCGCTTGTTTTGCTCGGGATGCTTGAGCATATCGCGCAGGTGAGCGGTCATCTGCACCACTTCCATCACCGCCACGCGGTCTCCAGCCTTGCTTGGAATCAGGCGTTGGGCCATGATGCCCGCCAGACTATCGGCCAGCAGAACACGCTGGGCTCCTCGCTCCTCGGCGGGGAATAGTTCTAACAGTAGGTTGATGGCCTGAAGGCTGTCTGGGGCGGTCAGGGTGGAAAGCACTAGATGACCGTTCTGGGCGGCGCTCAAAGCCACCGAGGCGGTGCTGGAATCGCGGATTTCCCCAATCACGATCACGTCCGGGCCTTGGCGCTGGGTGCTCAACAGAGCTTTCTCGAAGGAAACCGCGTCGGAGCCGATTTCCCTTTGCACCACAGCGGACTTTTTGGAGCGGTGCAGATATTCGATGGGGTCTTCCACGGTCAGGATGAGCTTGGCGTGGCGCTGATTAATCTCGTCTACCAGCCGGGCTAGGGTGGTGGATTTGCCCGAGCCTCGAGGGCCAGCTACCAGCACCAGACCTTTGTCCAAGTCGCGGAAGTACCGCAGATATTCCTCGGACAAGTTGACCTGCCGTAGACTGGTTTCCTGGGGCCCGATGGTCTGGAAAACCACGCTTACCGAGCCACGCTGATAGAAAATATTAACCCGTAGTCGGGCCACCCCAGGCAGGCTATAGGCCAGGTCTACCTGGCGGTAAACCTCGAGGCGGGCTTTTTGCTGCGGGGTGCAGAGCTGATCTACTAGAGAAGCAGTGTTTTCGGGTTTGAGCTTGCGCCCCCCCACGCTCTGGAGCTGGCCCTCGAGCCGGGCCAGAACGGGCATCCCAGCATGAAAATGGATGTCGGAAGCGCCTTTTTGTAACAGATGGGTAAGCAGTTCGGCAAAGTTCATAATCTTGCAGACCAACTAAGCCCGGCGCAGGGACGCTGTTTCAACCGGAGTCTGCCCCAGAATGCTTTGCAGGGCCTCAGGGATGAGCGGGAGGGCTACCTCCAGGGCCGTCACCGCGGCCTGGGCCGCGGGTAGGTTGACAATCAGGGTTTTGCCCCGTGCTCCTGCCACTCCACGGGTGAGGGCGATGGAGGGGTCTTTTTTGAAGGTCATCAGCCGAACAAACTCCACAATGCCCGGAGCCTCTTTCTCGAGCATCTCTCGAGTGGCCTCGGGGGCGTTATCTCTGGTCGAGAG
>JADMIM010000025.1 GCA_015478585.1 Thermaceae bacterium
GCACCATAGATATGCGCCACAAACGTATTTCTTTTCACCTTTGTAGCCTTGACCTGGGCCTCACTAGGTTCTAGACTGAAGGGTCTAAAGCACCTGCAAGGTGTGAACCGTCAACCCCAACTCCTTTTGTACTGGACTCCTTTGCACCCAACCCCTCGGGCATAACCTTCGTGGTATCTGCATACGGCAGAAAGTAGACTGAATAAAATGAATGCAAACAGCCCTACCAGCATCAACCTCGCGCGTCTCCTGCACGAGGGCGGCAGCACCGAAGCTGACGGAATCATCGAGCGTCAGATAGACCTCGGCAGCGAGACCATTCCCTTGCAGGGCCATGCACCCTGGCGGGTCAGCGTAACCAGCGTGAGCAGCGAGGGCGGGCAGGAGTTCTGGATGTCCGGCGAGATTGCCGGGAACGCCGTCATGGAGTGCCGCCGCTGTCTCACCCCCACCACCACCCCGGTACGCGCCCATTTCCAGAACCTGCTGCGCTACCAGCCGGGCCTAGAGGGAATCGAAGTGCTCGAGGAGGACGACGAGGAGATTTTTCTTTTCGGTCATCCCAATCTCGACCTGGCCCCATTCCTCAGCGAAGCCTTCGCCTTGGAAGTGCCGATTACAGTGCTCTGCAAGGAAGATTGCAAGGGCTTGTGCCCGGTGTGCGGGGCCAATCGCAACGAGACCGACTGCGGCCATATCGAGCAAAAGCCGACCAAGCTCGGCAACGAACTCGATAAACTCCTCAGTGAGCTGTAAGACACGCTCGCCAACCCACAAAACCATTCCCCTGTCATTGCCCGTTCGTCCAGTGGACGGACGGTGGCGAAGAATCTGATGCCCTGTCCTGGTCTACATTCAGTGGTCAGTAGCGCGTCAGATTCTTCACTGCGCTCCGCTGCGTTCAGAATGACAGGACAGTGGTTTTATGGCGTTCAGCGTTTGTTGTAAGACCGTTCGACCCAAAGTTGACCTTTACGGCTTCAGCGTGTAGATTAGAGGGCGGTTTGCCGGAAGACCCTAGTGGTAATTCGGCCTAAAAAGCGAGGATTCAAAGATGGCTAAGCACCCCGTACCCAAAAAGAAAGTTTCCAAGTCGCGGCGCGACATTCGCCGGGCTGCCGTGAGCACCCTCACTGCCCCTACCCTCATCAAGTGCGCCAACTGTGGCTCTCAGACCCCGCCCCACACCGTCTGCCCCACCTGCGGCTATTACGGCGGCAAGAAGATTCTAGAAATCGAAGCCTAGAACGGTTTTCGCACACGGCCGGGCTGGTTCAAAGGAACCGGCCCGGTATACTTTTGGGGTTATGAAGACGTTTACCGTTCACCGTCTACCGTTTACCAAAGAAGCTGTCACAAATCTCGGGTCGCAAGTCTCGGGTCAAAAAAAGGCGTTTGACCTGCGACCTGTGACTTGCGACTTGCGACAACTGCTTTTGGCGGTGATTGCATGAATACCGGCATCCTGGCCCTTGGCACCTACGCCCCCGAGCGGGTGATGACCAACGCCGAGTTCGAGAGCTTCCTCGAGACCTCTGACGAGTGGATTCAAAGCCGCACCGGCATCAAGGAACGGCGAATATCCGCCGCCGATGAGTACAGCTCCACGATGGCTTTCAAAGCTGTTCAGAACCTCATTCACAGGCACGGAGAAAAGGTGCTCGAGGACGTAGATTTGGTAATTGTGGCGACCAATACTCCGGATGCCCTCTTCCCGGCTACGGCCTGTTTGGTGCAGGAAAAGTTCGGCCTCAAGGCGGGGGCTTTCGACCTGCTGGCCGGTTGTCCCGGCTGGGGCTACGCTATTGCCCAGGCTCACGCCAGTGTGAAGGCGGGGCTGGCGAGAAAAGTTCTGGCCATCGGAGCCGAGGCCCTGACCAAAATCATGGACTGGAAAGACCGCAGCACGGCGGTGCTTTTCGGTGATGGGTCGGGGGCCGCAGTGATTGGGCCAGTTCCCGAAGGCTACGGCTTCAAATCCTTCGTGCTGGGCTCGGATGGGAGCGGGGCGGGCCAACTGGCGATGGGCTGCCTCAATCCCAGGTTTCCCGATGGTAGCCCGATGCCCAAGTCGGTGTACATGAACGGACGGGAGGTGTTCAAATTCGCGGTGCGGGTGATGAACAGCTCGGCCCTCGAGGCCATCGAAAAAGCCGGTCTGAAGCCCACCGACATCAGGTTTTTCGTACCCCACCAGGCCAACGCCCGCATCATCGAGGCGGCGCGGGAGCGGCTCAACCTGCCCCCCGAGCAGGTCTGGGTGAACGTGGATCGCTACGGCAACACCTCCACCGCCTCCATGCCCATCGCCCTGCAAGAAGCCCTTGATGCGGGCCAGATTCACGATGGCGACCATATTCTCTTCGTGACTTTTGGGGCCGGGCTGACCTGGGCTGCGAGCGTGCTGACCTGGTGGAACCCGCCCACGGCGACGAATCTGCTCGAGCAAGGAGACCGGGCATGATTGCCGCGCTGTTCCCCGGCCAGGGTTCGCAGGAAGTTGGCATGGGCAAGGCTTTATATGAAGGTTCCGAGGTGGCTAGAGAAGTTTTGGAAAGAGCCGAAAGTACGCTGCCGGGCCTGCAAACGCTAATGTGGGAAGGGCCGGAGGACGAACTCAAGCTCACCGCGAACCAGCAACCGGCACTTTTGGCAGTTGGCTACGCAGCCTTTCAGGCCTATCTGGAAGCGGGCGGCACTAAGCCCAATTCCGCCGCCGGGCACAGCCTGGGTGAGTGGACGGCACACGTCGCGGCGGGAACACTCTCACTCGAGGATGCCCTGCGGCTCGTCCGCAAGCGCGGCGAATACATGCAGGAGGCTGTTCCGGTGGGGGCAGGCGCGATGGCAGCAGTGCTCAAAGTGCCCCCTCAAACCATCCAGGAACTCACCGCCGGGATAGATGGGGTGGAAATCGCCAACCTGAACTCCCCCGAGCAGACCGTGATTTCCGGCAGTGCCGAGGGTGTGGCAAAGGCCAGTGAACGGCTCAAAGAGCACAAAGCCAGGGTCATCCCGCTTCAGGTCTCCGCACCGTTCCATTCCTCCTTGATGAAACCCGCCCGGGAACGCCTGGCCCACGACCTGGCTCAAATCACCCTCTCCCAGCCGCAGTTCCCGGTGTACTCCAACGTCCTGGCCCAACCGGAGAATCGGCCCGAGATCATCCGCGAACTGCTGCTCGAGCAGATTACCCAGGCGGTGCGCTGGGTAGAGATTTTGCAGCACCTGAAGGCTCAGGGTGTGGGGCGGTTCCTCGAGTTTGGCTCAGGTCGTGTCCTGACTGGGCTGGTAGGGCGGACGCTGGTGGGCGTGGACGCAAAAAATCTGACCAGTCCGCAAGAAATTGCGGATAATGTATAAGCCCATCCGCTCGAGAAGGTGAAAAGTAAAAAAGGTAAGAAGGTCAAATGTTAAGGATGAGGTTCTTACTTTTCACCTTTTACCCTTTTCACCAAATTTTGACCCGGAGGTTCTATGCGAAAAGCGCTGGTTACTGGTTCGTCGCGGGGAATTGGCAAGGCGATTGTGCTCGAGCTGGCCCGCAAAGGCTACGCGGTGGCTGTCCATTATGGAGCCAACCAACAGGCTGCCCAGGCCGTGGCGGAGGAAGCCCAAACCCTGGGGGCGGCCAAGGTGGCCCTGTTAAGAGCGGATTTATCCAGTCCTGAAGCGGCGGCCAAGCTCATCACCGAGGCCAGCGCGGCGCTGGGCGGGCTGGATATTCTGGTCAACAACGCCGGGATTACCCGTGACGGCTTGCTCATCCGCATGAGGGACGAGGACTGGGACGCGGTAATTGACACCAACCTGACCAGCGTGTTCCACACCACCCGCGAAGCCCTCAAGCTGATGATGAAAGCCCGTTGGGGGCGCATCATCAACATCACCAGCGTGGTCGGCATCCTGGGCAATCCGGGGCAGGCCAACTATGTCGCGGCGAAGGCTGCCTTAATCGGCTTTACCAAGTCGGTGGCGAAGGAATACGCCACGCGGGGCATCACCGTAAATGCTGTGGCCCCCGGCTTTATCGAATCCGACATGACCTCCAAGCTGCCCGAGGGTGTCCAGGCCGAATACCTCAAGCAAATCCCGGTAGGGCGCTTCGGCAAGCCCGAAGAAATCGCCAAAGCCGTAGCTTTCCTGGCCTCCGACGAGGCTGCTTACATAAATGGGCAGACCCTGTGTGTGGACGGCGGCCTGACCCCGCACTGAGGCCAAGCATGATTGACCTGAGCGGAAAAACCATTTTGGTGACGGGGGGCTCGAGGGGGATCGGGGCGGCCACCACAAAGGTGCTGGCGAAAGCCGGAGCCAAAGTGGTACTGCACTACGGGCGCAGCCAACTCGAGGCCGAGAAAGTGGCTGAGGAAGCAGGAAACTGCCATATAGTACAGGCCGATTTATCGAAGCCAGGCGCAGCTTTGGGGTTGTGGCAGAAAGCTCTGGCCTGGGAAGGTCAGCTCGACGTGCTGGTGAACAACGCCGGGGTCGCGCCCTACGCCCGCGTCGAGGACGAGTTTTACGAGTGGAACCGGGTCTGGAACGAGACCTTACAGGTTAATCTGATCGCCCTCGCCGACCTTTGCCGTGAAGCTATTTGGCATTTTAGAGCCAAGGGGGGCGGCATCCTCATCAACGTCGCCAGCCGCGCGGCCTTCCGGGGGGATAGCCCCGACCTGATGCACTACGCAGCGTCCAAAGGGGGCGTAGTGGCTCTGACCAAGAGCATTGCCAGGGGGTTCGGTCAGGAGGGCATTCTGGCCTACGGCATCGCGCCGGGTTGGGTGGAGACCGAAATGGCTGCGGATTACATCCGCCAGCACGCGGCTGAAATCGCTCGTGACATTCCCATCGGCACGGTGGCCCCACCCCAGGACATCGCCAATACCATCGCGTTTCTGGCCGCTGGGCTGGCCCCACACATGACCGGGGCCACCCTGGATATCAACGGAGCTTCCTACGTGCGCTGAGTATGATACGCCTCGAGACCAACCCACCCGTCAGCAATGAGGCTCTGAACGAACTAATGGCCTGGGCAAGTCATAAACCGAGTGATTTCAGCCATCAGTTAAACATGAGCCTGGCTTACGTCTGTGCTTACGAGGACGAGCGGCTGATTGGTTTCGTCAAGCTCGGCTGGGACGGCGGGATTCACGCTTTTCTGCTCGATACGACGGTTCACACCGAGTATCAGCGACGCGGAATCGGGCGGCAGTTGGTGAGAAGGGCGCTCGAGGTTGCCAGAGAAAGGGGCCTCGAGTGGGTTCACGTGGACTACCAGCCACACCTCGAGACCTTCTACCAAAGCTGCGGGTTCAGGCCGACCCTAGCTGGTTTGGTCAACCTGAAGCAGGTTCCACAATGATTTGGTTTACGCAGGAGCATCTGTGGATGCCCATTGAGTCATCGGGCATCAGGGGCGCATCAAGGCTACCCTTATCGCAGTTCTCATAATTGCCGTGCCCACGGCGGATCGTTCTTGAAAACCGCTCTATTGCAAAATATGGTGTCCAGAACAGGGATATTTTGGAGCAAACTTTGCCCTCAGGAACAGTGGCTGGCTCTCGAGCCCCCAGCGGCAACCGCTCGATTAGCCTCTCCTGAGGGTGTATATTCTAAAGTGTTTCCTCAAGCTACCCCCTCGAGACCCGTCTTCTGACTTACGCCCTAAACATGATTTGTCCCCGTTGTGGATTCACCAACGCCCCTGGCAGCGAGACCTGCGCTCGCTGTGGCAATACCCTTTTACCCGGCGGTAGCTTTGTGCAGGAACGGCGCTGGGTCAGCGTGGTGTTCTTCGACCTTTCGCGCTTCACCGAGTATGCTCTGGCCCACCCGCTAGAAGACACCTGGCAAGCCGCCAACAGCGCTTTGCAAAGTGCCGCAGGCCATGCCCGGCTATTTGGCGGACACATTGACAAGTTTTTTGGCGACGGCTTTCTATCGGTGTTTGGAGTGCCCCGCAGCCAGGAGTCCGATGCGCGGGCGGCCCTCGAGGCGGCCCGCGCCATGGTGGCCTCGAGCCCACTCCCAGGTCGAGCCGGGGTGGCCAGCGGTCTGGTGCTGCGTACCCCGCTAGGCGGGGGGCTGGCTGGCGACCAGACCGTGCTTGGCCCAGCGGTCAACCTCTCCCAGCGGCTCTCCCAGGCGGCCCCGCCCGGCGAGGTCTGGGCCGATACCACCACCATGCGGTTGGTCAGCACTGCTCTGGGCGAAGCCCTGCCGCCCCAACCGCTCAAAGGCTATGCCGAACCCCTCACCCCGTTTCGCTATGCGGGCTTGCGCAGCGGAAGCGGCAATTTAGTGGGCCGAAGCACCGAGTTAAGGCAACTTCAAGAGTTGCTTCAGAAGGTGGGCTCGAGCGGGCGACGGGTAATCCTGTCTGGCCCCATGGGAGTGGGCAAGTCCTATCTGGCTCAACATTTCGTGGCGACCCTGCCGGAGGGCGTGCAGGGCCTGGTAGCCCCCCGCCTGACTGCCGGGGTGGCCCTGCGCTACGCCCTGCGCCAGGGTTTGCAAGACCTGCTCAAGGAAGGACTGAGCGGGCTGAGGGAACTCGAGCTGCCCGAGCGGCTGCGCTCGATACTGACCTTCAGTATCGGCCTGGACGAGCATCCCGGCCTGCCCAGCTCCGAACTGGATGCGCTGCTAGTCGAAACCTGGTGGCAGGTGCTGGCCAAGGTGGCCGAAAAAGGGCCGCTGGTGATGGTGCTCGAGGATTTACACAACGCCGACCCTACGGTTCTGGAGTTTAGTCGCCGCCAACCCCCTCCTGGGGTTTTGCTGCTTCTGGTGGCCCGGCAGAATCGCTGGGGAAGCGCTTCTGACTTGGTTTCGCTCGAGCTGGCCCCGCTCTCGCTGGAACACACCCAAATCCTGGTACTGCAAGCGCGCCCCGAGTTAGGAACCGCCACCAGCCTGCACTTGGCTGAGGCCAGCGGCGGTTTTCCCCTGGCAATTCAGGCCCTCAGCCTGACTAACAGTGGCGAGCCTGAACCAATCCCGCTATACCAGCCCCGTCTGGATAGCCTGCCCCGGTTGGCCCGGGTAGCGCTACAAGCCAGTGCTGTGCTGGGGCCCACGGTTCCGCCCGAACTGGTGCGGCATCTGGTCGGTGAGGAGGCCGACCTGACCCGGCTGGTGGGCGAGGGCTTCCTCGAGGCCGACGAGCACGGGCAGCTCAAGTTTGCTATTCCCTGGCTGCGCGAAGCCACCCTGGGGCAGGTCGGTGGGCAGCAAGTGCAGCAGTGGCATCAGCAGGCCGCACGTTGGTATCAGCGTGAGGGCCGACTGGCAGAGTCGGCAGGCCACCTCGAGTCGGCGGGCGAAGTGACTACCGCTTACCGGCTATGGCGGGTGGTTGCTCAAACTGCCTGGAGTGAGGAAAACTACGCTGGGGCTATCCTGGGCTACCTCGAGGCCCTGCGGCTGGCCGAGGGGAGCGTGCGACTGAACGCCGCCCTGGAAGCCGCCGAGGCCCACCTGGCTCTGGGACGTTATCTCGAGGCCAGCGAATTGGCCGACCTGGCTTTGCAAGCTCCCGAAACCCCGCAGGTTCTGCGCGAGCGTGCCCTGGCCATCCGTCTGGAAGCCTCGCTCGAGCTGGGCCAGCCCGAGCCCCTCACCCTCAGCCCTGCGGCCACCCAAGAACCCCGGCTGCGGCTGGCCTTGGCCCGCACTTTGCCTCCTGCTGAAGCCCGGCGACTGCTGGGATATTTGCCCAGCAATCTAGAGTCTCAGTCCCACCTGATTCTGGCTCGAGGCTGGCTGGCCGAGGGCCACCTGGTCAGAGCCCAGGCCGAATGCGAGATGTACCTAGATCAATCCGCGGCCACCCCTGCCGGACGCTTTCAGGCCAGAATCCTGCTGGCGCAAACCCTGTGGCGACAGTTCAAGCCGCAAGATGCCTGGGAAGCCCTCAGCGAGGAACCAGGGGAGGTGCTTCCGGCCTGGTTTAGCGCTTGGCATCAGGCCACCAAAGCTGCTCTGGCCCTGGACTTGGGCGACCTGGCTCAGGCCGAGCGCCTGCTCGAGCGGGCACTGGTGCTCACCGAGGAGGCCCCCGACCCCTGCTTCGAGCGTGTCAGCAGCGTGTATCTGCGCTACCTCGAGGAGTCTGGGCAGCTAAGGGAGGCCCGTAGCTTCGGCGAGGTGGCCCTGGCCCGCACCCCTACCCCGCTGCTGCTAGCGCATCTGGTGCTGATTTATGCCCTGACCCCCGGCCAGGCCGCCGCCGAGATGTTAGGACGCTTGTTACGGGGCCTGGAGGGGGTACAAGACCTCGAGGTGCGGGCGCTGTGTGCCCTGGCAACGGGGTTCAGGGCCCAGTACGAAGGAAGGCCGGCACGGGAATCTTTGCGCCGGGCGGCTTTGCTGGCCCGGCAGGCCCATCATCCCACCCTCTACTTCTATGCCCTGATCGCCCTGGGACAAGAGCTAGAATCCCGCGACCCCAAAAAATCCCTGGTTCTATCGCAATATCTGCTGAGCCAGACCGCCGGGCGGGGTTTCGAGGTGGGACACGGCTATGCCCGGCTGCTGCGGGCACAAGCCCTGCTGGGCCAGGGCCGGGAGACCTCGAGCCTGCTCGAGTTTGCCCCAGTCACCCCCCTAGCCAGAGCCTGGCAAGCTGCGCTGACCTCTACCCGCCAAGGTGGCGGGGCGGTCTCACCCAAAGCCCTGGGCGATTACGGTATCGTAGGAGTCTGGGCCAGATGGCTAAAGCGCAATTCTCCCTGGGGGGTAAACCCGGCAACGCCGCGTTCACAGCGGGATATCGGTTGAGGGCAGAGCAGAGGGCTCAAAGTCAAGAGGTCAGCAGCTACACCAGGACAGCATAATTGCCTTAGCAAATAAAAGTGTCCTGGACGCATTTATTAGGCTATCAGCTTTTAGCTGGCTCGGCAGGCCGTAGTTATAAAAAGCGCGATAGAATACTCAGAACGGAGCAAGTGTGGACTCGCAAAGCGCCCAAGCCCTCGAGCTCATCCGCTCGCGTATGCCCATCCAGGATTTGGTGGGGCGCTATGTCGCCCTGAAGCCTGCGGGCAAGGGTCGCTGGAAAGGGCTTTGCCCATTTCATCAGGAGAAAACCCCCTCCTTCCAGGTAGACGAGACCAAGGGGCTGTGCTACTGCTTTGGCTGCAAGAGTGGGGGGGATATCTTTGCCTTTCTACAAAAAATCGAGGGCTTGGAGTTCCGCGAAGCCCTCCAGCGTCTGGCCCAGGAAACCGGGGTGGAGTTGCCCCAGTACAAGGGCAGCGGTGGACCAAAAAAAGAAATCCTGCAAGTCCTCGAGCTGGCCCAGGAATACTTCCGAAGCCACCTCAGCGGCGAGCCCCTGGCCTATCTGCATCAGCGTGGCCTCCAGCCCGAATCCATCGAAAAGTTTGGTCTAGGCTACGCCCCACAGGGCTGGGACGGGCTGCTCAAGTTCTTGCAGACCAAGGGGGTGAGTCCGCAGGAGGGCCTCGAGGCGGGGGTGTTGATGGAGAAAGACGGACGCTTCTTCGACCGCTTCCGCCACCGCGTCACCTTCCCCATCCAAGACCCGCTGGGCCGCACGGTGGCTTTTACCGCGCGGGCTTTGTCGGCCGAGGATAGCCCCAAATACCTCAACTCACCCGAAACCGCACTGTTCAAGAAAAGCCTGCTGCTCTATGGCTATACGCAGGCCAGGGCTGCCATCCGCGAAACCCGGCGAGCAGTGGTAGTCGAAGGGCTATTTGACGTGATTGCCCTGCACCAACTCGGCTTTAGCGAGGCGGTGGCGGTGCTGGGCTCCTCGCTCTCGAGCGAACAGGCCCATCTGCTCAAACGTGCCGATGCCAGCGAGCTATACCTGTCCTTCGACGCGGACGAGGCTGGGCGCAAAGCCACCTTGCAAAGTGTGAACCTGGAAATCACCCGGAGTTTCTTAATCTATGCCGTGCTGCTCGAAGGCGGCAAAGACCCTGGCGACCTGCTTCTTGTCCAAGGCGGCCAAGAGCGCTACCAGACGGCCCTCGAGACCGCCCTACCAGAGGTGGAATATCGCTTCGAGGCGGCCAGTGCGGGCCTCGACCTGACCCGGCCCGAGCACAAGCAAAAAGTGCTCGAGGCCCTCAAACCCCGCCTCTTATCCAGCGAACCCTTCGACCGGGTAGTACAAAAGTTGAAGGAAATAGTTCTCAGCCGCCTGGATTTGACCCCCAGGGCCTTCGAGGATTTTTTCGCCAGCAATAGCGAGGCCAAGCGACGGTTCAATAAGCTCGAGCCCAAAACATCCTACGGAATGATTCGCCAAGACCTTGGTGAAAAACGTGTACTGCGCGAGCTGGACATCATCGCCTTGCTCTGCTCGGTGCCCGAAGGCGAGTTTGAACTGTGGTGTCACTATGTCGAAGACCACACCTGGCCTTCGGAAGAGACCTTGCTGGCGGAGTTCATGGAAGTGGCCCGCAAAGAGCAGGGCAAAAACCGGGTCATGAAACACTTCGAGCAGCGCGGCGAGGGTTCAAGGCTGATTGATGCTCTCATGAAAAGACCCCCCTCCGATCACAAGGAGCTCGAGTTGCAGCTTGCCCACTCTATGGCTCTGGTGCGCGAGGTCTACTACGAAATTCGCCTGGACAAGCTCAAAAACCAGCTCAAAATCAGCCCCTCGGTGGAGCTTCTGCGCGAGATTTCCGAGACCCAAAAAGCCATCGAGGCCGAGCGGCGGGTCTACAAACGATAAGGTGGCTTTGCTATCCAGCAGTGCCTCACCAACGATGTCGTGCAAAGAATATCGCGGTTCACTTTATCGCGTTTGTCACCCTTACGGCTCACGCAAGGGCCACAGGCCCCCGGCCACGCCGGTACTGGTCAAGGGCTACAGGCAGGTATCAATCCCCCCTACCCCTCTTACTAAGGGGGGCTAAAAGACCTCGCCAAAATCAGAGAACCGCGATATCTACCTGTGTTTGGCATTGCTCCCTACGGCGAATACCGCCCCAGGGAGTATCCGTGGAAACCGCTCTTATTCCAGCCAAGGGTCTATTCCTGCTATACTTGCAAACTGTTGCGCCTGTAGGGCGCTCTTGGAGAGCTATGGCCGGTAAAGTTGGGTTTGTCAGTCTGGGATGTCCTAAAGCTCTGGTGGACTCGGAGCAGATTCTCTCACGCCTGCGGGCCGAGGGCTACGAGACCTCTCCCACCTATGCCGGGGCTGATTTAGTGGTGGTCAATACCTGCGGTTTTATCACCCCGGCGGTGGAGGAATCGCTCTCGGCGATTGGTGAGGCGCTGGCCGAGAACGGCAAGGTTATCGTGACCGGCTGCCTGGGAGCCAGGCCCGAGGTCATCAAACAGGCCCACCCCCAGGTGCTAGAAGTCACCGGCCCTGGCGAGATCGACAAGGTACTCCAGGCCGTTCATCAGATTGCCCCGCCCAATGCCAACCCTTTTACTCGCCTGATTCCACCCCAGGTTACAAGGGGCGACGCGCCCCCCCGCTACGCGGGTACTGTCAAGCTCACTCCCCGCCACTACGCCTATCTCAAAATCGCCGAGGGCTGCAACCACAAGTGCAGCTTTTGCATCATTCCGCAACTGCGTGGGCTGCAAACCTCGAGGGATGCTGCTGACATCCTCTACGAGGCCACCCGTCTGGTCGGTACAAGAACCAAAGAGCTGCTGGTCATATCGCAGGACACCTCGGCCTACGGGATAGATATCCACCACCGCGAATCCGACTATGCCGGGAAGAAAGTTCGGGCACATCTAGTAGACCTGGTAAACGAGTTGTCCGAGCTGGGAGCCTGGCTGCGCCTGCACTACGTTTACCCCTACCCCCACGTTCGTCAGCTCATTCCCTTGATGGCTGAGGGCAAGCTGCTGCCCTACTTGGACGTGCCCCTGCAACACGCCTCACCCAAGATTCTGCGGGCCATGCGCCGTCCGGGGGGGGCCGAGTCACACCTCCAGACTATCCAGGAATGGCGTTCGATTGCGCCAGATTTGGCGATTCGCTCCACTTTTATCGTGGGCTTTCCCGGCGAGACCGAAGAGGATTTCAGCTTGCTGCTGGACTTCATAAGCCAGGCCCGCTTAGACCGGGTGGGCTGTTTTACCTACTCTGAGGTCGAAGGGGCTGCGGCCAACGCACTGGGGGGCCGAATCCCGGAAGAGCTCAAGGAGGAGCGCAAGGCCCGCTTCATGGAGCTGCAAAGCCGCATAAGCCTCGAGAAAAACCGCGCCAAAGTGGGAAAAGTGCTCGAGGTTATCGTGGATAACTACGGCGAGCTGCCCGGCAGCGTAATCGGGCGCAGCCAATACGATGCTCCCGGTATTGACGGGCTGGTCTATGCCAATACCGACGGCACAGTCAAAATTGGAGACATTATTCGCGTGCGCATCAGCGCAGCCGAAACCTACGACCTTCACGGGGAGATGGTGGGCACGGTAGCCTGGAAGCCGGGTGTACCGGTTATGGGCGCTATGGCAAGCGAAACCATTCGGTTGTAAGCTACCCTCAAGCGCTATGGTCTCGTATCCGACTGCAAAATCCCGCACAATATTCGTAGGCAGGTGTTGGGCCTGGAGTAAATGTGGGGCTATGGTCATACAGAACCCTAGCCGCGCTTTATTTTGGCTTGCATTACCGAGAATGCATTTGCGATCAACCCTCACCAGCCAGCATCTTGGTCGTTGGTCGTTGGGCATTTGGCATCGGACAGGACGCAGAGCGGAGCAGTTATGTACATAGTTATCGCAGGTGGCGGAGAAATCGGTTCCCAACTTGCTAAGGCCATCCACAAAGACCACGACGTGGTGGTGGTGGATACCAACCCCGAGGTGAGGGAGCGGCTGAGCGGTCTGGACGTGCAAATCGTCACTGGCAGCATCACCGAACCCAGCATATTGCGCGAGGCCAAAGTAGACCTCAGCGACACTTTTATCGCCACTACCAACTGGGACGAGGTAAACCTGATTGCCTGTATGCTCGCCAAGGGTCTGGGGGCCAAGGAAACCCTTTGCTTCGTGGGCAAACAGTCCTACATGGACATCCTTACCGATCCCCAGACTGTCGAGCTGTTGGGGATGCGCATAGACCAGGTATTCTGGCCGCAGCGCTCGCTGGCAAAAGAAATTGTCGAGGTGATCCGGGTTCCTGGGGCGGTAGACACCGAGACCCTGGCGGGGGGCCGCTTGCGCTTCGTGGAGTATCAAGTGCGCGAGGGAGGGCCCTATGCAGGCAAGGAATTGGCCCTGCTGGACTGGCCCGACGGCAGCTTTATGGCCGGAATCCTGCGCGAGGGTCGCTTTATCGCCGTTACCGACCCCGACTTTAGCAACTTTTCCCTCGAGCCCGAGGATCGTATTTTTTTCATGACCACCCCCAGCGGCTTCGATGCCATCCAGGCTTGCTTCGCGCCCCGCAGCCGGGTGCGGCGGGTAATGGTGGTGGGTGGGGGCAACGTGGGCTACATGGTGGCCCAAGAACTCCTGCGGGTACGCCTCGAGGTAACTATCATTGACCACGAACCCGCCCGCTGTGCCTGGCTGGCCGAGCAGTTGCCCGGAGCCTTGGTATTGGAGGGCGACGGAACCGACCTCGAGCTGCTAGAGTCGGAGGGTCTGGATCAGGTGGATGCAGTGGTGGCCGTTACTGAGAACGACGAGAAAAACCTGCTGGTATCGCTCCTAGCCAAGCAGGTAGGGGTACAAAAGGTGGTTACACGGGTCAACCGGGGTGAGAACCGCCGCCTTTTCGAGCATGTCGGCATTGACATCCCCCTCACCCCCAGAGCCGCCGCCGTGCGCGAGGTGATGGACTGGCTCTCGCCCGAAAACGTAGACCACCTGGCCCTGATCGAAGACCAGGTTGAGCTGCTGGAGTTCGAGTTGCCCGGCAACTTCCGCGAGATACCCTTCGACAATCTGCCCCTGCCCAAAGGAGCTGTGGCGGTGGCCCTCGAGCGCGGCACCAAGGTCTATCTGCGCAGCCCTCAACTGGCCGTCACTGCGGGCGACAAACTTCTAGTCCTGACTGACCGGCGGGTGTCCGATGCAGTTCTCGAGCAGATCGCCTGAGCGCTACATCCCCCAAGTTACGCTCTTCTTTTTGGGCACGGTGTATCTGGGCCTGGGGCTGGTGATGCTGGCCCTCAGCATCGCGGCCTTGGTTTTGCACGAAAGAGCCCTGGGCTTTGGGGTCGGAGCAATCTTGGGCATCGGCCTGGGCGTGGTTTTCCGCCGGGCCGGAGACGGACGGGGCGAGCCCAGCCGGGCCGAGGCTCTGCTCTCGGTGGCGGTGCTGTGGCTGATGGCTCCGCTGCTGGGAGCTTTTCCCTACTGGCTTTCGGGCAAGATGGCTTTTCTGGACGGGTTACTCGAGGCCACCGCAGGCTTCACCACCAGCGGGGTTAGCGCCCTTTCCGACTTTACCTCCTTTGGCTACGTGTTGCTGCTGTATCGCTCCCTGAGTCAGTGGCTGGGCGGCGTAGGGATTCTGGTGCTGCTGGCTTCGGTGTTGACCATTTTAGGAGTAGCCGGACGACAGTTGTTCATGACAGAAAATGCTGGTCTCCGGCGCGAATCCCTCTCCCCTCGCCTGCGCAGTGCGGCCCGCAACATAATGCTGGTTTATGGCAGCCTCACCGTACTGGCCGCAGTGTGCTATGGCCTGGCCGGGGTTCCCTGGTTCGAGGCCGTCAGCACGGCCCTCTCTACTTTATCCACCGGTGGTTTTAGCCCCAACCCTCACAGCTTTCAAACCTATTCGCCCCTAGCTCAGTGGTTTGGAACGCTGTTCATGTTTTTAGGCGGGGCCAGTTTTCTCTTGCTGTATCGGTTGTTTTTTCACGGCGACCGCAAGTTGCTGGGGGAACTCGAGTTTCGCGTGTACACCATAATCATCCTGCTGGCCGGTTTTAGCCTGACCCTGTTCTTGTATACCCACCCCACCGCGGCTGTCCAATACAGCTTTGCAGAAGCCCTGCGCCAGGCTTTCTTCAGCGTGACCTCTTTGGCTACTACTACCGGCTTCGTCAGCGCCAACTACAGCACCTGGGCTCCAGGGGCCCAGGCTATATTGCTGGCAATGATGTTTGCAGGCGGGTGCGCGGGCAGCAGCACCGGTGGCATCAAGATAATTCGCTGGCTGGTTATCGGAGCCCTGGCGCGGCGGGAACTGCTGCGCACCATACATCCCCAGGCGATCGTCACCCTGCGCATCGGCAGCAAAGCCATCAGCGAGGATGTAATGCGTTCGGTAGCGGCCTTCATCACCTTGTACGTGGGTCTGCTCGCCATCTCTACCTTAGTTATCTCGCTACTGGAGAACAACTTCGTGCTGGGGTTTACCGCCGCCGCCCAAGCTATCGGCAACGGCGGTCAGGCCCTCGGTGCGGGCTCCTATGCCAGCTTCCATCCGCTATCCAAGATTATCCTGATGATCCAAATGTGGGCCGGTCGCATCGAGCTGGTTCCGGTGTTTTTGTTGCTCACACCGGAGTTATGGAAGCGGCTGCGGGGATGATCGAGGTAAAACCCGGAGGGGGCTTGGTATTACGCTAAACCCGGAGGTATTTCTCCTCCGGGCTCTGCTTTGCGTATTTTGTCCAGGAGACTTTCTCTTGGTGGAGCTGAGGGGATTCGAACCCCTGACCTTCTGAATGCCATTCAGACGCGCTCCCAACTGCGCCACAGCCCCGAAGGCAACCGCTATGTTAGCGGTCTGGAAGAGGGTTGTCAAGCCTGAAGCGGTTATTGAAACTCGAGGTCGGTGCGCTCGAGGGGAAGGTCTAACCCTTCATATACTTCGGCCAAGCTCAGGCTCATCTCCGGGCAAGGAACAGGAAAACTGCCCTCTCCAACCACATCCAGGTAAAACCATTTTTTGCCCTCGCGGTAGTAACCCTCGACTCTTTTAGACTGTCGTCACCACCGATAAAGGCTACATCTCTAAAGCCCTCAAGCAACATCTGGCTAATCAAGCCGTAGACCTTGTTACTCCCAGAAAATCCAACCAACCCCCACCGCGCAGACGAGAACAACATTTGTACACCGGTTATCACCGCGTTGAATCGGTCTTCTCCGCCCTCGACCGTCTAGAGCGGTTTTCAGAAAGAATAGGACAGTCCACCCGCTTATAAAGACCGTACCCAGCGCCTTTTTGTTGCTAGGAGTAGCGGCAAAAATAGCGGAAATCGCGATAGGCTTATCCCTTCGCCCTTACCGCTCTACCCTTGCTGATCAACTCCCCCACTTGGGGTTTAGTTCTTGGCTACCTTATCGCGGTTCTCTGCTCAGATGAGTACAGTAAATAGGCCCAGGCTACCCCAAGGTTCTTTTCGAAAACCGCTCTAGCTTTTCCGAATTGGGGTCAAAGAAAACCGCTCTAACTAACCCGCACCAGCTCACGCTTGGCGAGAGCCTCGAGTTCGTCTCGAGAAGCCGAGTAGGGGAGTGCGCGTAGGGTGGCGATGGCTTGTTCGACCCGCTGGGCAATGGCCTGGATTACGTCTTGGTCGGCTCCAGACTGCACTGCCAGCTCCCGTAGGCGTTCAATATCGCCCTTCTGAGCACCGTGTCGCTTGAAGATGTCCTCCACTTCGCCAGGATAGGTCTCGAGCAGCCGCAGGGTGATGCGCGTAACCTTACCCTCGCGCACATCTCCCCCGGCAGGCTTGCCCAGCACCTCGGAGGAGCCCATCAAGTCGAGGTAGTCATCGCGCATCTGGAAGGCCTGCCCATACCTGGCTCCAAACTGGGCCAGCGCCTCCCGAACGACATTCGGCGCACCCCCCAGCACTGCCGCCCCTTCGCAGGCCAGTTGCATCAGCGAAGCGGTTTTGCCGTGGATGATACGCTCGTAGTTCTCTAGTGAGTAATCCGCCAGAGCCACCATCTGAAACTGCAAAACTTCCCCTTCGGAGAGCATCCGGGCGGCCTGGGCACACATGGCTACGAGTTCCATGTTGCCGATCTGCGCCAAGAGGGCCATCTGTCTGGAGAGCAGATAGTCACCCGCAAGCACCGAAACCGCGTTGCCGTACTTGCGAAAAGCCGCTTCCTTACCCCGCCGGGTTTCGGCATCGTCAATCAGGTCATCGTGCAGGAGCGCCGCCGAATGGATGAGTTCAACGGCCAGGGCCAGTTCGACGGTATGGGGGACTTCACCCAGAGCACTCGAGGCCAGAAACGCCAACCGGGGCCGCACCCGCTTGCCCCCGGCTGTTACCAAGTCTTCTTCGATAAGTTGCACAAACTCTACGTCCGACTTCACCACCTGGCGCAAGCGCTCCTCGAACGCTATCAGGAATGAGTCCAGGCTTTGGGTGAAGTCCTTCACGCTCATACTGTAAAAAGTATACCCCAGCTCGAGGATTGAACGAAAAATGTGCCCTACAGGGTTTCCCTGAAGCTGAATTAAAAGGTGAAGGGCAGACCCAGAGGTCTGCCCTTCAGAAAACTGCTCTCAGGCGTTGACGCGCACTTCGATCTTGCGGGGCTGGGCGGCCTCGGTCTTGGGCAGGTCAATGTAGAGCACACCGTGTTTGAAGTTGGCCGCGACCCTGGAAAGGTCGAAGGTGTTGGGGATGGTGAAGCTGCGGACAAAGTTGCCGTAGGTGCCCTCAAGACGGTACTGGTTGGCGTTTTCGGGCTTGGTAAAAGGCCGCTCGGCCTTGACCGAGAGGGTGTTGTTCTCGGCGGTCAGCTCGACTTTTTCTGGCTCAATGCCGGGCAAATAGATGGCAAAATGCAGACCAGAGGCATCCTCCATCACATCTACCAGGGGCGCAAACGTGCGCGAATCGGGACGGTTAGCTCCAAGACCACGAAACATCCGCTCTTGCAACTCTTCGATTTCCTTGAAGGGGTCATATCGAACCATAGTAAACCTCCAAGGCAAAGCATAATACTTGAGTATATTTATGTCAAGTATAGTTAGTCATATTCCATGCGAAGTATTGCGCTTTTGCCGGGGGGAGCAGATAGTGAGGGCTATGAAAGTTCAGTCTGGTCTCCACAACAAAATCTGCGTTCTGACCCTGAATGACCCCCAGCGGCGCAACCCCCTGTCTCCCGAGCTGGTTGTAGAGCTGCTGGAGGCCCTGGATGTTGCCGAAAAAGACCCCAATCTGAGAGTTGTGGTTCTGACTGGGGCGGGCTCGGCGTTTAGTGCTGGAGCCGACCTCGAGTTCCTGCGTAACGTCACCACAACGGGGGCCGAAGCCAACTACAGCCATTCCAGGGAGTTGATGCGGCTGTTTCACCGGGTCTACACTTTCCCCAAGCCCACCATTGCGGCAATTAATGGCCCCGCCGTGGCGGGCGGGGCGGGTCTGGCAACGGCCTGCGACTTGGCCGTGATGAGCGAGCGGGCAGTGGTGGGCCATACCGAGGTCAAGATTGGCTTCGTGGCAGCACTGGTGGGGGTAATTCTGGTGCGCAACGTGGGGGAAAAACACGCTAAAGAACTGCTGTTGACCGGGAAACTGGTCTCGGCCCAGGAAGCCCTGCGGATGGGCTTGGTGAACAGGCTGGTTCCGCAGGAGAGCGTGCTGGACGAAGCGCTAAGCTTAGCCACAGAGGTCATCGCTAATGCCCCTTCCTCCTTATCGCTGAGCAAAGAGCTGCTGAATGCCTTGCCCGGCATGGGCCTCGAGGACGGGTTTCGCTTGGCCACAATAGCCAACGCCTGGGTGCGCGAAACTGGCGACCTGGCCGAGGGAATTGCGGCTTTTTTTGAGAAACGCCCTCCTAAATTCTGATTTTTATAGCTTCTGCCCATTGTGCCTTCCACCCCAGCGAGCCTCTTGGCCCCTAGAGCTAAGGCGGTAAGAGTTACGGTCATCGGCAATTTGGGCGGCCAGAATGTCCAGCACCTTGCGCCGTGCCCTCGAGTCCAGAATGGGGAAAAATAGCTCGTAGCGACCATCGAGGTTACGGGGCATGGCATCGGCGCTCCCGGCCCAGACCTGCCAACGACCCCGGTTTTTAAAGGCGGCTACTCGAGCGTGCTCGAGAAAGCGCCCCACCATGCTCTTGATATCCACCCCGTCCCAGACAGCAGTCAGGGTGCTTCGCAGAATCAGGTGGAGCTTGGCCCCCTGGTTCAGGGCTTCTTCCAAGGCGGATATGATCACCGGGTCGGTCAGGTGGTTGAGCTTGAGGATGATCTGGCCTTTTTTGTGGGCCTCTCCACGAATCCCTTCCAGCAGGGTATCGCGGATGGTGGAGGCGGTGCGCAGCAAGTTGAGGGCGGGGGTCTGACGGTTTTCCAGGGCCGTAAAAAAAGACCGCACGTCGGTGGTCAACTGGGGCTCGGCGGTGAAGAGGGAAAAATCGGTATAGAGCCGTCCATTGACCGGGTTGTAGTTTCCAGTGCCCAGGTGGGCATATTCCTGACCACCCCGACGCACATAAAGGGCCTTGGCATGAACCTTCTTGTTGGGCAAGGGCAAAACCCGTACCCCCGCCCCCTGAAAGCGCAGGCTCCACTCGAGGTTGGATAGCTCGTCGAAGCGAGCCCGGCCTTCCAGCAGCACGGCCACGTCCTTTCCGGCCTTAGCAGCGACAATTAAAGACTCAGCAATGCCGTTTTCCTGCCCGATGCGGTAGAGGGTGGCCCGCATGGCCTCCACCTTGGGGTCGCGGCTGGCGGCCAGCACGAAAGATTCCACCATGCCGTAGTCTTCAAAGGGGTGATAGAGCAGCAGGTCGCGGCGGCTTAGAAATATCCAGGGGTCTTTGGTAAAACCCTTGGGCTTCTCGATCAGGATGGGCGTAAAGCGCTCCTTGGCCGGGCCGTCAGTCACGATGGTCTCCACCAGACGCAAATCCAGCGGTGGGGACAGGTGAAAGACCTCCTCACTCTCCAGGGCCAGGGCTACGCGCAGGGTCTCGGCCCAATGTGGGGGGAAATCTTCCTCCAGCTCGAGGTGGCTGACCTTGCCGTCCATGCGGCTCTCGAGCGCCTCGGGAAGCTCGTCCCAGTCGGCGCGGGAACGCTCGAGCTGGGCAATGCGCACCAGACGAAACTCAAAGAGGGTGCTGCGGGTGGGCAAAAAAAGGTCGCTGCGGCTACGCACCAGCGCTCCCAGGCGCACGTAGTCACCCCCGCGCCCCGGAATCGGCAGCAGCCTGGGCACGCTTTCCGGCAGGCGAATCAGGTGTTGCAAAAGCCCTTCTCCCGCCGCGAAATATAAGGCCCCACTGCTGAGTTCGGTGATAGCCTGGGGCGGGATTAAGTCGGTGCGGGGCGCTACTTCTTCGGCCAGGTATGCGCCAAAATACTGCTTTTCGGCCTTGGTGAGCTGAGTGGGCTCGAGGACATGAATCCCCAAGCCTTCGAGTTCGCGCAAAAACTCCCCGTAGCGCTCACTGGCCTGGTCGGCTTGGTCGCGGGCCTCGGTCATCAGGCGGCGGTATTCCTCGCTGCCCCTGGTCTCGAGAAAGGCCCTGGTCACGCGGGCGGCAAAAAACTCATCGAGGTTGGAAGCCCAGATGCTCAGAAAACGCAGCCGCTCGAGCAAGGGAAAATCCGGGCGACGGGTCTGCTCGAGCACCCGCCGGTTGAAAGAGAGCCAGGAGGCTTCCTGGCTGATATGTACGGCAACATAAGCCTGCTTCGGCAACTTTTCAGGCATCGCCTTAGAGTTTTTTTTCCTTTTGTCAGGAGACGGTATGCTCTTGCGTTTGGACTTGGCCACGGTATAACGAGTTTACGCTGAGGGGGGCGGGCTAAACGCAAATTGCTGAACCCCAACCACTCAGAGTCGAAACCCTAAAAACACAAATCACGTCCCAGACAGTGTTTCTTGATAGGACAATTACGCTGTCCTGGTGTGGCTTTTGACCCTTCTGCATTTTGCTTTCAGCTTTTGGCTTTCGGCCTTCAGTGTTTAGCGTCTTACCTTTAGCCCTGTGCTCTTTTGCTCAACCGGTTCCCCTCACAATCTGCGGCCCGCAAATACGTTATGTTTATACCATAACAGGTATGATAAAGACTGTGGAAGGCGACCTTACCCTCAGACCCCGCCGTCTGGAAGATTATGTCGGACAGAAGCGGCTCAAAGAAAAACTGATGGTGTACTTGCAGGCCGCCAAAGGCCGGGAAGAACCCCTCGACCACATGCTCTTGTTTGGCCCGCCGGGGCTGGGCAAAACCACCCTGGCCCACGTCATCGCCAACGAGCTGGGGGTAAATATTCGCGTGACCAGTGGCCCGGCCATCGAGAAACCCGGCGACCTGGCGGCTATCGTGACCAACAGTCTCGAGGAGGGCGATATCCTCTTTATAGACGAGATTCACCGGCTTTCTACTGCCGCCGAGGAGCATCTTTATCCGGCCATGGAAGACTTCAAGATTGACATCGTGATCGGGCAAGGCCCGGCAGCCCGCACCCTGCGTCTGGACTTGCCGCGCTTCACCCTGATTGGCGCAACCACCCGGCCTGGCTTGATTTCCAGCCCTCTGCGCAGCCGCTTCGGGATTCTGGAGCACCTGGAGTTCTACACCGAAGACGAGTTGGCGCTGGGTGTACAGCGCGATGCCCGACTGGTGGAAATTGATATCGAGCCAGCCGCCGCGCTGGAGATTGGACACCGCTCGAGGGGAACCATGCGCATCGCCAAGCGGTTGTTTCGCCGGGTGCGCGACTTCGCCGAGGTCGCCCAGGAGTCCCGCATCAGCACGCAACGGGCTAGAGAGGCCTTGGACGCGCTGGGTCTCGACCCCATGGGCCTCGAGCGCCGCGACCGGGCCATCCTGCAAACCCTGATCGAGCGTTTTGCTGGTGGGCCGGTGGGCCTGGAAACGCTGGGCACGGCCCTCTCCGAAGACCCCCAGACCCTCGAGGAAGTCCACGAGCCTTTCTTGATTCAACTCGGCCTCTTGAAGCGCACCCCCAGGGGCCGCCAGGCCACCGAGCGGGCTTATCAGCACCTGGGGTATCCACTGCCCGAACAAAGCCGTCTGCTCGAGGGGTAGCGCTGGGTCAAGTGTGCATAAAAGCAACTTGGCCCAGTCTGGATGTCCTAATCTAGTTTTTATGCGGCGTTCGTGGCTGGTTGTGGCGGTGGTGGCCTATCTAGGAACCCTGGCAGCAGTAATTCATGCTCAGGCGGTCAATCCGCCTGTTGCCACGGTGCTCACCCCCGCCGTTCGGGCCAACCTCGAGCAAATCTACACCCAGACCCACCCCGCCGCCGTGCGCATCGAAACCATCCCCGAGGGGACTGGCTCGGGGTTTTTCATCTCCGCCGATGGCCTGGTGATGACCGCCTACCACGTGGTACGCGATGCCCAAAGCTTCCGGGTAATTACCACCCGACAACAAAACTTAGCTGCCAGCGTGGTGGGCTACGACGAATACCACGATATCGCCATTCTGAAAACCAACCCCAGCGCCGCAGTGCCTTTCCTCGAGCTAGACACCCACCACAACTCCCGTCCCGGCGACCCCATGCTGGCAATCGGAAACTCCCGAGGAGAGTTCATCGCACCGCGCTACGGTCTGGTCACTTCGGTTGACCGCGACATCTTCCCTTTTTTCAACTCGGTTGCCATCTCCTCGAATATCCCCCTGGCTCCCGGCGATTCTGGTGGCCCGGTCATCAACCGCGAGGGCAAGGCCATTGCTATCGTGATCGCCATTGGGGTCAATGAAGGGGTGTTTGAAAGCTATTTATCGCCCCTCTTCGAGCAGGACAGCCTGCTCAAGCAGCTCGAGGCGGGCCGACGGCACAGCGTGCCCTACATTGGGGTGCAGCTATTCCAGATTGACAACGACACCGCTACGCTGCTCAAGATTCCCAAAGAAGGGGTGCTGATTCGGGCTCTGGTAGATGGCGGAGCCGCCCAGAAAGCGGGCCTACGGCCCTTCATGGCCCGGCAGGAAAACGGCAAGGAAATCTACGATTTCGACGTGATTTTGCAAGCCGATGGCCGGGTCTTCAACAGCGTCGAAGAACTCCAGCGCTACGTGCGCAGTAAAGAAGTCGGGGACAGCATCTTGCTGACCATCCGGCGGGGAAACCAAACCCTGAAAGTGCCGATAGTACTCTCGGCCAACCCACAAAACCGAACTTGATTTATTTCTCCAGCCGCCGCGCCTGGCTTCAGGCTATGTTCAGGCGAAAAGGGAGCCGACAGCACTCCTCAAAATAACCGGGTGGCAATTGGGTATGGGAGCTTTCGCGCTTCCCACCGTTACAGCACACGCGGAGTCAAGGGCCACCGGCCCCCCGCGCTGCGGGTACTGGAGTCAAGGGCCACCGGCCCCCGGCCATGCCGGTACTGGAGTCAAGGGCCACCGGCCCCCCGCAACGCGGGTACTGGTGTGCCGTAAGGTATCCCGAACAACTAAAACCCTTTACAACAAACTACTTCTCGTTGGCGGGGTTCTGCTTGGCGCGGGGCTGCTAACCTGGTTTATCGTCAAGCTGTTTGTTCCCTGGCTGGCCCCCGCGGGGCCTTTGCTGGCGATTTTTGTGGTGGTCAAGATTCTCGATAATAAGCAAATGCTCAAGGACTTGAAAGCGATTGGAAAAGGGTACGTGGGTGGGGCCGTGGTGGGGAAAATGCTCGAGAGCCTTCCTTCAGGCTGGCGCGTCCTGCACGACTTGAATTTGGACGGCGAGAACGTAGACCACCTTGTCCTTGGGCCAGCAGGGGCCTTCAGCATAGAGGTTCAGAATTACAGCGGTAAGGTGATTGCTACTCCGAAAGTGCTCTATAACAAAGGTAAAAAAACAAGATGTAGTCGTCCGACAGGCATGGCGGCAGTCGCATAAACTGCGTGAGCTTTTAGGTATTGAGGTTGTACCAATACCGGTGTTCATAGGCGAGGAACTCGAGGGCAACCGCGTTGGCAGGCTTCAGGTCATGCGTCCGGGTGAGCTCGTCCCTTACTTCAAGAGCCTATCCCGGTGCTGGGAATACTCGCAGTTTCTCGAGGTTGTCCAGAAGGCCGAGAAGCTGGTGAAATAGCTAAACCCCCAACCGCTCGAGGTAATACGGCAGCATCTTGCGCCACCAGGGCCAGTCGTGATCCACGTCGTAGCCCCAATAATCCACAATTGCCGGGATGCCTTTTTGGTGTAGAATCCAGTCCATCTCTCTTGCGTCGCGCAGACATTCCTCTTCCCAACGCCCCTGCCCCACCGCAAAGGCGATTTTGCGCTGGCGGTACAGCTCGAGGAGACCAGGGTCACTGAGGTTGCGCAGATACCACAGCGGTGAGTTGTAGTAGGCATCCATCCCGCCCGCGTCCCCCACGAACTTCCCCACCTGATACAAGCCCGAAAGCGCGATTACGCCATCGAAAGTCTCGGGATGGCGGAAGAAAAAGTTGGCCGAATGCAAAGCCCCCATGCTGCATCCGGTCAGCCAAAGCCTGTCCAGACCGGTGTTCTTCCGCACAAAAGAAACCGCCTCCTGCATGATGTAGGCATCGTAGTCGTTGTGCCGTGCGGCGCGGTGTGCTGGGGGAATGCTTCCGTTCGTCCAGCTTTGCCAGTCTATGCTGTCCACGCAGAAAAACTTGACCCGGCCCGCCTCGATCAGGTTAGCGCAGGCTTCAATCATCCCGAAGTTCTCGAAGTCGTAGAAACGCCCGTTCTGGGCAGGGAAAACCATCACTGGCTGTCCATAATGCCCGTACAGCTTGAGTTCCATCTCGTGACCGAGAGCAGGGCTGTGCCATTTGTGGTATTCAACGTGCATGGGAACCTCGGAAGAAGGTGAAAAGTGGAGAAGGTCAAAAATAAAGTCGGAGCAGTTAACTTTTCACCTTTTGGCCTTTCATCACGCCCGCTCCTGGATGCCCTGAGCGACTTCCAACAAGGCCTTCAAGTCCGGGTGGCGCAGGATGTAGCCGTAGTCGCCCAGGGCTGCACTGAAGATGCTGTTGATGGGTTCGTGGTGGGCCACGAAGGCTCCGTAGCGGTGCAGCACCTCGCCATGGTTGAGCTGGTAGTGGATATGTCGCTTGCGTCCGACGTAGGTGGAGAAAAAGGGATGTTTGGCTTTCTGGCCCACCTCGCCGTAGGTGAGAAGATTGGCGTATTCGCGGAAAATGTCCATGTTGTTGGCGTAGTTGAACATATCTAGGCTGAGGCCGCCGGGCGGGCGGATGTTCACCTCGAGGGCCACCAGCGAGCCATCGGCCAAGCGGAAAAATTCGAAGTGGAAGAACCGCTCGCGCACCCCGAAAATCTTAGCAATCGCCCGCCCGGCCTCGCGCAGGTCGGCGGGGATTTCCCGCACCATGTAGTAGTAGATGTCGGTGTCCTGGTTTACCACGTCCATGACGCTCTTGGAATACTCGAGTGAGCTGTCCAGAACGATGTTCCCCTTAATGTCGGTGAGGCCGTCGTAGGTGACGATGCGCCCCGGAATAAACTCCTCCACGATGTACTCCACCGGCGGTTTGTGGGCGATGTAGTCCTTGAGTTCGGCATCGCCAGTAATCTTGTAGGTTTTGGCGGCCCCCACGCCGATATCGGGCTTAGCAACGACCGGATATCCCACCTCGTCCACGAAGTCTTGCAACTCCACCGGGTCGCGGCAGACCTTGCCAGGGGCGACGCGCATTCCGGCCTTGCGGAACAGCTCCTTCATCACCGACTTGCGCTTGACCTTGTCCATGTCGGCGGGGCGCAGCCCGAAGATGTTGAAATCTTCGCGCAGCATGGCCTCGGTCTCGAGCCAGTATTCGCTCATGGAGTCCAGGCGCTCTATTTTGCCGTACTTGTGGGTGAAATAGCCCAAGGCTCGCACCAGTTCTTCGTAGTTGTGCATATCCGAGACCTTGTAATACTCACTCAGAGCAGCTTTTAGCTGCGGTGAGAGGGTATCGTACTCGGCATCGGCGAGCCCCAAAACTGTATGCCCCGCCTCGCGCAGCCGAGCCGAAAACGGCCAGAAGTTGGGCGGGAAGTGGGGGGAGAGAAATACGACGTTCATGGGATGACTCCTCTCGGGTGTTGGGGACAGTATTTCGGGGAAAGCCGGGGAGCGCAAGAGTGAGAAAGGCAGGGTGAAAAGTGGAAAAGGTAAAAAGGTCAAGAGTACGGGCTAGGTCTTTACTTTTCTTTTACCCTTTTTACCTTACTAGTCGCTGCCCTCGAGGCCCGCTATCAGCTTGTCCAGGTCGGTCTGCGCAGTGTAGTGGGCGATAGAGGCTCGGATGGCCCCGTCCGGCCATAGGCCCAAGGCCTGCATGGGCATGGTGGCGTAGTAGTGCCCTGCCGCAACTCCTACCCCGACCTTTGCCAGCCGCTCGGCGACGGTCAGGGGGGTCTGGCCTGGCAGGTTGAGACAGAATGTGCCAACCCGGCCTTCGGGCGTGGGCATCCCATAGAGGTTCAAGCCAGGGATAGCTTTGAGGCGCTCGAGGGCCTGTTCTAGCAGAGGTTTCTCGATGGCTTCGATTTGTTTATAGGCGTTGACCAAGCCTTTGCGTCCAATTTCACCGCCCCCGAGAACATTTCTCAGATAGTCCAAACTCCCCAGCCAGCCCGCCAGGCACTCGTGATTGTTAGTGCCAGGCTCGAACTTTAGCAGGCTATCTTCAGGAATGAACCACAGCTTGTCCGCTGGGAGCTGCGGAATTAATTCTTCGCGCAGGTATAAAAAAGCCATGTGTGGCCCGAAGACTTTATAGGCTGAGAAGAAAGCAAAATCTACCCCGGTTTTCTGCACGTCGGGCAGGTAGTGGGGAGCGTAATGCACCATATCGGTGATGGCCCAGGCTCCGGCAGCGTGGGCAATTTCAGCGGCTGCGGCGACATCGGGGGTGGTTCCCAGGGAATTGGCGGCGCTTGTCACCGCGACCAGCTTGGTTTTGGGCGTGACCAGGGCCTTGAGGTCGGCGGGCTCGAGCCTTCCACCTTCGTTCCAGCGGGCTTTCCAGACCTTGACGCTAAGGCCGTTTCGCTCGAGGTTTCTCCAAGGCGAGGCATCGGCTTCGTGCTCGAGTTGGGAGATAATCACCTCGTCGCCCTTGCCCCACAGATGCGAGAAGGCTCTCGAGAGCTGAAAAGTTAATGCTGTCGCGCTCGGCCCAATCGCCACCTCAGAAGGTTTGCAGCCCAAGAACTCGGCGGTTTCTTTGCGGGCTTGTTCCTTGATATGGGTCGCGGCCTGGGAGCCTGGATAGGGCATCCCCACGTTGCAACTGGCCGAGGAAAGAAAGCTCGAGATGCCCTCGATGCAAGACTTGGGAACCTGTGCCCCTGCCGCGTTATCGAGGAAGCTAAAACCGGAAGCCAGAGCTGGGAAATGTGACTGAATGAACATGGCTGATTCTATACCAACGTGGAGGCGATTCATGAATCGCCTCCACGCACTCCAGAATCTGCTCTATCGCGGCCTTCATTGACGTTAGCTCTGCTCCAGGTTACGGGCAGAGCCCGTATGGCCTACGGCCATCCCCTCCAGGTTACGGGCAGAGCGGCTATGGCCTGCGGCCACCCCCTACCGGAGCCAACTGTCAATCTGGGACGCAATTCCTAAAGTTTTCGTTGGATCAAACCTTATGAAGACCGCTCTAGAAGACGAACTCTCGAGCCGCCAATCTACCAAACCTGTAACCTTGTCATTCTGAGCCCGTCCCTTCGATACCTCAGGGCAAGCTTTGGCGAATGATCTGATGCGCTACGGTGAACTGAATTCCCACCATCACGGCACATCAGATTCTTCACTGCTCTACCGCTCGGTTCAGAATGACACTCTCTTTTTGAGTTGCATTAGCGGGCCGTTAGGTTGACAGCCTTGAGCCCACGAATCCCTATATCCGTTTGAAGGCCAGCGTGGCGTTCATCCCGCCGAAGGCGAAGGAGTTAGAGAGCACGTAGTCCACGCGCTGTTCTCTGGGTGCGTTGGGCACGTAGTCGAGGTCGAGTTCGGGGTCGGGGTCGGTAAGGTTGATGGTGGGGGGTAGAACCCCTGAAACGATGGCCTGAACGCTGGCGATGGCCTCGATGCTGCCCGCTGCGCCCAGCAGATGCCCGATCATGCTTTTGGTTGAGGAAACGGCCAGCTTGTAAGCGTGGTCGCCGAAGACTTTCTTGATGGCGAGGGTCTCAGCCTTGTCACCTACCGGGGTAGAAGTCCCGTGGGCGTTGATATAACCGACCTGCTCGAGGTTAATTTTTGCGTCCTTCATGGCGGCGGTCATGGCCAGCGCGGCCCCTTTGCCTTCGGGGTGGGGGTCGGTGATGTGGTGGGCATCGGCGCTGCGACCAAAGCCCACCAGTTCGGCGTAAATCCGGGCTCCACGGGCTTTGGCATGCTGGTAGTCCTCGAGCACAACTACCGCCGCTCCCTCTGAGAGCACGAAGCCGTCGCGGCTGGCGCTAAAGGGGCGGCTGGCGGTGGTAGGGGTGTCGTTGCGGGTGGAGAGGGCACGCATCACGTCAAAACCGCCCATTGCCATAGCCGTAACCACGGCCTCGGTTCCGCCTGCGACCATCACCTCGGCCTCACCCAGTTGAATCACCCGCAAGGCGTTGCCGATGGCATCGGCTCCGGTGGTGCAGGCCGTTACCGAGGTCGAGGATGGCCCCATAAAGCCGTAGCGCATGGCGAGCTGGCCGGAGGCCATGTTGGCGATAATCATAGGGATGAAGAAAGGTGAAAGCCGGTCAGGGCCGCGCTCGTGAAAGATTTTGGACTGGCCTTCCCAGGTCTCCATCCCCCCGATGCCCGAGCCCACCAGCGTGCCGATGCGGGTTTTGTCTTCTTTATCTAAATCTAGCCCGGAGTCCTTCAGGGCCAGTGCGGCTGCGATTAGAGAGAGCTGGACGAAGCGATCCAGACGGCGCAACTCACGCTTGTCTATATAGTCTTCGGGGTTGACCTTGACCTCACCAGCGATTTGACATCGCAAGGGCGCGGGGTCGAAGCGGGTGATGGGGCCAATTCCGGATTTGCCCTCGAGCTGGGCCTTGTGAAACTCCTCAGCTCCGATGGCATTGGGGGAAACCGGGCCAAGCCCGGTGATGACGACACGACGCATAAGGCTGATTATAGCTGAGGGCCGAGAGCAGAGCGCAGAGGGCCAAAAGCGCTCTGCTCTCGGCCCTCTGCGTTTCTAAGCCTTCTTGCTCTGGATAAAGCTAATCGCGTCTTGCACGGTGCGAATCTTCTCGGCATCCTCGTCGGAAATCTCGAGGCCGAACTTGTCTTCTAAGCCCATGATTAGCTCCACAGTGTCGAGGGAGTCGGCTCCCAGGTCTTCGATAAAGCGGGCTTCGGGCACCACTTTGCTCTCGTCCACGCCCAGCTTGTCCACGATTACTTCTTTTACATCATCGAGTATCGCCATAATTCCTCCACCAGACTTTAGAAGAGACGGTCCTACAGGGGGTGATAAGCCTCCGGTGAGGGATTCTACCACAGCCTATTTGTGGGTAAAGAGAGGGCCGCGTGCTAGCATGAGCCATGTATCCACAAACCGTCACCGTAACTCACGTCCAGGTTCAGACCTTCTTCAACCGCGTCTACAATTGGATGGGTGCGGGCCTGCTGCTCACAGCGGCTACGGCGTGGTTCACGGTGCATAGTCCGGCCCTGCTGGGCTTTGTCGCCAGCAGCTTTTTCATCCTGATTCTGGCCGAGTTAGCCCTGGTCTGGTTTTTGGGGGCATCCTTGCAGCGCCTGAGCGCGGTGACTGCTGGAACCATGTTCGCGGTATATGCCATCCTCAACGGCCTTACCCTCTCGGGGATACTGCTGGCCTATACCGGCCAGACCGTTGCTCTGGCTTTCGTGACGAGCGCCGCGATGTTCGTGGGCCTGAGCCTGTATGGCTACTCCACCAAGGCCGACCTGAGCCCCATCGGACGTGCCGCCATCATGGCCCTGATCGGCCTGATTGTCACCGCGATTCTCAACTTTTTCCTGCGCAGCGACCTGCTTTCCTGGTTGCTGAGTGTGGCCGGAGTGCTTATCTTCAGCGCCCTGACCGCCTACGACACCCAGAAACTGCGCCAGCTTGCAGTGCAAGGCGTAGGCGGGGAGACCGGCGAGAAGCTGGCGATTTACGGCGCACTCACGCTATATTTGGACTTTATCAACTTGTTCTTGAGCCTGCTGCGACTGTTCAACCGCCGCTAGGGCTCGAGCTGAGCGTAAGAAAACCCTCGTCCCAGATGGCAAAATTGTCTTGTCGGGTATCTCTGTGCTGGACGCAAAATTTATTAGAGTTGTAAGAGCACATAGCTGGGAAGCTGTAAAAACCCCTTGACGTTTGCCGCTGTGCTCGCTAGTATCTAGTTTGCGTCTTAAACCGCGCTGGGCCGGAATGGCGGAATTGGTAGACGCGCATGATTCAGGGTCATGTGTCCGCAAGGATGTGCAGGTTCAAGTCCTGTTTCCGGCACCACAAAACCCCAGACGTTTGTCTGGGGTTTTCCTTATGCTTACCGGGGTTCGTGCTTTACCACGACAACCCCCTGGCTTTTGGCCTCGTACATCCGGGTATCGGCCAGCCGCAGCAGCCCATCGTGTTTGCTGGCCTCTCCAGGATAGGATGCAGCCCCGATATTCACGCCAATTTCAAAGCCATCTATGACAATTTTCCCGATAGTCTCAGCGTAGCGCTGAGCTGCGGTGGTAGCTCCGGGCAGCTCGGTATGGGGCAAAATAGCAGCGAACTCGTCGCCTCCCCAGCGGTATAGAGTGTCACCATCACGCTTGATACGTTGTAGAGCCTCGGCCACGCACACCAGGGCTTCGTCGCCCTTGGCATGACCGAGCTGGTCGTTGATGCGTTTGAAGCCCCGCAAATCCATTACCAGCAGGGAAAGGGTCTGACCGTAGCGCTGCGCCCGCTCGAGTTCTTCTCCCAGGCGACGGTCGAAAGCCCGGCGGTTGGGCAGGTTGGTCAGGGCATCGGTGAGGGCCACTTGCTCGAGCAGCCCCCGATAGCGCACCTCGTGCAGCAGGGCCGCGATGGGGGCAGCGAAAAAGCGGGCCACCTCGAGGGAATCTTCGTCAAAAGCCATCGAATCGTGAAGATTGTCGAGATATAAGAGAGCCAGCACCTCTCCCCGGTAGATGACCGGCAGGGCTAGATTGGCCTGGATTTCTTCGACCCGCCCCGCTTCTTGCAAAACCTCGCGGGAGGCCGCGCTGAGTTCGCCCAGATTGGCTTTGGCGCTGGAGATAATCCGGGGTTCACCGTGCCCCCAGTCTTTGAGCGAACCGGCATACCACTTAAACTGCTCGGCCTCGCTGAAGGAGAGTTCCATCAGGCTTGGGTCGTAGCCCAGTGTGGCCCTGAAACGGAAGCTGGCCCCTTCGCGCACCAGCAAGCTGCCCGCCTCGGCCCCTGGCACCAGCCGCACCGCGGCCTCCAAGATTTTTTGATACACCAGCTCTGCCCCAGCCTCGGCGGCTTCGCGGGAAAGGGCGATCAGGATGTCGCGCTGCTCGGCGGCCAGGGCCCCATCCAGGGCCAGCCCCAGGGTTCGGCAGGCTGCTGCCAGGGTGTCTTGCTCGGCCTCGCGCCATAGCCGAGGGGTCTGTTTGCCCAGGGCTAAAATGACCCTGGGACGGGCTTGCTGGGGAAGCGAAACCGGATGCACCACCATTGCGCCCACCTCGTGCTGATAGGGGGTCAGGGAGTGAGAGCTCTGGGCATAGGCCTGAGAGTATATGGGTCGCCCGGTGGCATAAACCTCCCAGGACAGCCCTTGACCATAGGGGATTCCCTGCCGGAAAACTTCTTCGATGGCCTCGCTCACTTGGCCGTAGCTGCTCAGTGCTACCATCCGGTCGCCTTGCTGGAGCAACACCACCCCGAAATCTACCTCCATAGCCTGAACCAGCAAAGCCAGTCCTCGCTGGGCCACGCCTGCGGGGGTACTGGCGGAGTCCAGCGAGGTCGAGAGCTGGTTGAGGAACTGGATTTCGCTGCGCTCGGAAAGCTGGGTGAGCTGGATGCTCACGGCCTTGGCGAAGTGCTCGAGACCGTCCAGCTCACGGGTACTGAAGGGAGCACTGCGCTCGAGGTTGAGCACCGCAACCACCTCTCCCCGCTCGAACAAGGGCAAGGCCAGCTCGCTCAGGATGTCGCTGTTGGGAGCAGTAATATAGCTCTCTTCAAAACGCACATCGACAATATGGATGGGTTGGCTATCCCTAGCACAGCGCCCCACCACCCCGCTTTGGGGCAGTAGGTTCAGGTGAGCCGCTTCAAACCCCACCGCCGATACCAGCCGCATTCCCTCAGGTTCGGGCCGCCATACCGAGACGTGCCCTTCGCCATGCTGGCCCAACAAGCCCGGCAAGGCTTCTAACACCGCAGCAGAGCTAGCCCAGCCAGAAAGCCCTTCCAGGGCCGCTACCAAAAGCGAAAGCTGGGCCGAGGCTTCCTTTTGCCGCCGATAGTTGCGCCGCAGGTCGCGGCCCATCATGTCGGCGATAACCACCGATATCAGCAAAACTAAGGTTGTCCAGGCGAGCTGCTCCGACGTGCGCAGCAGCCCATCCAGGGCCACGGCTGCCGCTGCTGCGACCAGACCCCAGCGAAAACCGTACGCTGCAGCCAGGGTAGCCACAGCAATCATCAGCCAGGGCAGGCCATACTCCTGATCAATGTGCAGAATATAGACTCCCACGAAACCTAGCAGGCAACCCAGCAGAATCAGGGCTATGCGCATAGTTGCTGAGCCAAGTCTAGCGCTTAGAGGGTGTTTGCGCTCGAGGTTGGGTCTGGGCACGGGATTGGGCTCCACCAAACGAATTACGGGTAAAAACATCTTCATCCCCCCTTTTTCAGGCCCAGTGGGTCAGGGTTACTTCGGGGTTGGCCTCGAGTGGGCCGGGTTTGGGATAGCGCAGGGTGTAGTCGCCGAAACTTTGCGGCAGGTCGGAGATTTTGCTGGGCTGCACCTGCTCGAGCAGAGGCATAGTAGCCCGATTCTGAGGATTCTGGCTAAACACCCACAGTCCTCGGGCCGCCATCTGTAGCGGCAATAGCTTGGGGTTGGACTTGAACAGGCCGGTCAGGGTTTTCCAGAACACCTCGAGGTCGAAGGCGGTGACCCCGGTGTGTTGGCCCCGGTGAGGGTCGTAGGAGCCCTGAAGCCGGTACAAGCCATACCAAGCGGTTGTTTGGGGGGGTTGCGGAAGCACCGGGTCTACCGAACGGGCCGAGGAAAGCTGCATTGGTGCAGGTATATGCGTTGCCCCAGTCAGGCCAAATAGCCGTACATCGAAAAAATACCGGCACAGCTCGAGCTTCAGGGGGTTGTGGGGGTCGCTGGAGCGGACGATGGGCCGCAGCAGATGGCTTTTTACCTTGCCCCTCGAGCCAATCAGCACCGGTAGGTCGTACTGCCGGGCGGCACAAGCACTAATCAGCCCCTTGAAGGCTCCATCTGTGACCAGACCATACTTGACCTCACCGCTCGAGCCCTCTGGGGTGAGGTCATATACCCCTCCCAGGTCGGCGTTCTTCAACTCGAACAGCAGAACGAAATCGTGGCGTTTGCTGGGATCGTAAATCACAAGTTCCCCCCTACTTATAACAAGCCGGGTTGGCTGGGTTTACCACCTTGGCGACATCTACCAGGCCGTAACCGGTTTCGGGTTGCCAGGTGTGCTGGGCAGCGCTTTGCAGGCATTGGCGCACTTGGGCCAGGGTATCTGCCGACGCGGGCAGAAAAGTGCCGCTGAGGCGTTGGCGCTGGTATATATAGAGCGCTACCGCCGTGCTGATAAAAGGTGCCGCGGCGGAGGTTCCATAGGAGTTGGCGTAGGCATCCTCCGATGCGCCATACAAGGTGGGTACAGCGCTTCCAGGAGCCACAAAGGCCAGACCAGGGCCGTAGTTGGAACCGAACGCACTGCCCCACTGGGCACGGTTGCCGGAGTTGTCGCTGGCTCCTACGGCGATGACATTGGCAGAAGAGGCCGGATAGCTCAGGGAGTCATTCCCGGCGTTGCCGCTCGAGGCGACTACCACCAAGCCCTGCTGGGTCACGCGCTGGAGGACGCTCTCTAAATAAGGGTCGCTGAAACCGGTTTGCCTCGAGGCTAGCGAAAGGTTGATCACCTGGGCCGGGGCGGGGTTGGTAAAGGTCTGATTGCCAATGCTGGTTTGCCCGGCGGCATACTCTAGGGCCTGGGCAATTTGCAGGGTTCCAGTGTGGCGCTGGACATCGAATACTTTGATGGGCAGCACTTTTACCAGGTTGTAGGCGGCACCGGCCAGGACTGAGCCATCGTTGGTGGTTGCGGCAATAATGCCTGCTATGCCGGTTCCGTGGCTCCTGGGGGCTGCTCTGGCCGGAGCTACTTGTCCCAGCACCGCAGTGGGGGAGGACATATCCTGGCCCACCACATCCAGCCAACTCGAGGGCGATACCAGATTGGGGGACAAGTCGGCCCGTTTGGTAAAGAATCCAGTGTCCACCACCGCTACTACCGGTGGGCTACAGCCCGGTGCCAGGCTCTGCCAGGCTTTCTCCCAGTTCATGGCCTGGAACACGCGGCTTTGCTGGGAATAATCTTGGTTGCTCGGAGGAACCGCCAGCCCGGTGTCTTCGTAGAGATATTCCGGCTGGACGTATTGGGCGTAACCTACCTGGACGAGCTTTTGTGCGGTCTGGGCCTCGCTGGAAGTATTGGTTTGATACAGCGTCCAACCCCCACTCAAGTCGCGCAAGCGCTGAATGCCCAAGCTGGCAGTGGCCCCGGTGCGCTGTAGGTGGAGGCTCGAGCCACTATAGACAATCAGATGCCCGGCCTGGTGAGGCGCATCGAAACTGCCTACCCCGCGTAAATCCAGGCTGGTCTGGCGGCTGGCTTTGAGGGTGGCTTGTAAAGGCTTGGGGCACTGGGTTTGGGTGTTGGCCTGCTGGGCGGCAACCTCCACGGTCTGGGTGCTCTGGAGGTGGCCCTTGGGGCCAGTGGCCTCGAGGGTAAAGCGGTAGGTGGTAGGGCTCGAGCCCACATTGCCCCGGATTTTGAGGGTGGTTACGGTATCGCTGGTGTGCAGGGGCAAGCCCTCGAGGGGAGGGTCGCTGGTAAGGGTGTACTGGTCTCCTCCCTCACCCCGCCAGAAAAAGGAGACCGTGCCCCCTTCGGCGGGAAGGGTGCTGGGCAGGGCGTTATAGGCCAGCGGGATGGAGGGAGATGTAGAACAAGCACTCAGGGCCAGGACTGCCAAGAGCATGAGAACAAGCCCCTGCTTGCTGAAATATGTGGGGAAACAGCGGTGGGCATAAACGCTTGGTGTGCGTTCGGCCGGTTGCACCACTGGCTCCCCGGTTCCCTTGGTGCCCAGATTGGGAATCACGGCTCATCGCCTCCGAACGCCCTATTAGCCTAGGGCATAAGCTGGGGCTTAAGCGGTGAGAGCCACGCAAAGACGAAGGAATGAAGAAGTTGTCTCTCTCGGCCGGTTGCGCTACTGGCTCGGTCTACCCCTAAGCGCCCAAATGCAGGGTAGGCTTCATCGCCTCCGAGGGAAGGGCTTGGCCTTCCTAACTACAAGTTGAAGCTACTGCAAACCTCAGAAGGTTTCAGGTTATTTATCACGCTTTCAAAGCCCGGAAGTAACGCTCGAGGGAAAACCAAGATCGATTCCCACGAATATCCCAAACAACGGTTTTGTTGTTCGGGATACCTTGCGGCACACCAGTACCCGCGTTGCGGGGGGCCGGTGGCCCTTGACTCCAGTACCGGCATGGCCGGGGGCCTGTGGCCCTTGACTTCAGTACCCGCAGCGCGGGGGGCCTCTGGCCCTTGACACCGCATGGGCCGTAAGGGTGGCAGACGCAATTGGAGCTTGGGATTCTAGCAAGAACGCAATAGTTCCGTCCAGAAAGGCCCAAACCCGGCTGTGCTAACATAGTCCCGTGCGTCTATACCGGGTCGGGTTGTTCACCGATGCCTATCTGCCCAGTCCCAACGGGGTCGCCACCAGCGTTTACTTGCTGATGCGCGAGCTACGCCGGATGGGGCATGAGGCTTGGGTGTTGGCTCCGGTAATTCCCGACTACGACCGCCAGGAAGAGTGGGTGGTTCGGGTTCCCAGTGTCCCCTATCCTTTTTTTGAGGGCCAGCGACTGGCCATGCCCAGCAGTCGCCAGCTCCCCACCGACTTCGAGATTTTTCACACCCACGACCCGCTATTCATCGGCATCTGGGGAGCCCGGCTGGCCTACCGCAACCACCTGCCGCACGTCTCGACCTTTCACACCCACCTCGAGAAATACGCCCACTACATCCCCGGTGTGGCTACACTGGAAAAATACACCGGCCTGATGACCAAGGTCTGTCAAGCCTTCTACAACCGCGCTGACTTGGTTATCGCCCCCACCCAGTCCTTCGCCGACTTGGTCGAGAACTTCTACGAGGTAGAGCGCGAGACTCGAGTCATTCCTACGGGTATTGATATCGATATCTTGAGTGCAGCCCCACAGCCAGTTTCCCCCTGGCCCTCGGGCAAGCGCCGCCTGCTACACGTGGGGCGCTTGGGTGAGGAGAAAAGCGTGGACGTGGTGATTCGTGCCCTGGCGGAAATTCGCCAGGAAAGCGATGCCCACCTGGCCCTGGTGGGGATTGGCCCGCAGCAAAACGAGTTGGCCCAGTTCGCCGCCGACTTAGGACTCTTAGAGCACGTCACTTTCGTGGGCCGGGTGTCCTACGAGCAAATCGGGGGGTATTACCGCATGGCCGAGTTGCTCCTGTTCGCCAGCACTACCGAAACCCAGGGGTTGGTGGTCTGGGAAGCTGAAGCTATGGGGGTTCCGGTGGTGGCAGTGGGGGCCGACGGGGTACTAGACGGGATAGAGGTGGGAGTGAGCGGCTACCTGGTAGGGATCGGGGATTACAGGGGGATGGCGGGAAAAGCCCTCGAGCTACTGCGCGACGAAGAGTTGCGTTTGCGCTTCAGTGAGGGTGCTCGAGCCTTCGCTGACCGCCGCAGCGCCAAGCGAGTGGCGGAGACCATCGTGGAGGTCTACGACCAAGCCACCCGGCTCGTCCAGGTCGAGCCTCGACGGCTCAAGATTCCCTTTCCCCGCCTCCCGCGAAATACCCTCCAGAGTTCCCGCTGATATTCCTGATCTGCTGTCCAAAAAACTTGCTCCAGCCCCCTTTGACCCTGCGTGAGGAGGTCAGGACAAGGGCTTCGCGCACATAACGCACCCGGCCTTTTCGCCGCAGTCTGAGCCCCAGCGCCACATCCTCACCTGCCTCCAGCGCAGGATATCCACCCACCTCGAGGGCCACTTCACGCCCGAAGGCCATGTTGGCCGCGGCCAGGTTGGGCCGCCGCAGGAGCCCCATCAGCTTGAGGAAGGTTCCGTAACCGACCTCGGTCAGCTCCTCTTGCCACCAGGGCAGGCCAAACATCCGCAGGGGGCCGTAGAGCGCGACACTGCCCTCCATGCGGGCCTGGAGAGCCTCGAGCCAGCCTGGGGTGGGGCGCGAATCGGCATCGGTAGTGGCTACCCAGTCGCCGGTAGCCACTTCCAGGCCAGCTTGTCGGGCCGCTGCCACCCCAGGGGTGGGGCAACTGACCAGCTTGGCTCCCAAGGCGCTGGCAATGGTGGCCGTGCGGTCAGTCGAGCCGTTATCCACCACGATGAGTTCGGAAGGTTGGAGGGTCTGGTTGAGGATAGCTCGCAAGCAGGACTGGATATAGGCCTCCTCGTTGCGGGCTGGAATTACCACCGATATACGCACAGGTATACTCTAAGTCGTGCGCCTGCGCAGAATGCAACGTATTTCTCCCTGGCATTTGCGGGGCCTCTCGCCCTTGCTGCGCCTGATTCTCACCTGGGGTCTGCTCGAGGGCGTGCGCAGTGGGTTTTATGGGGGCTATCTTCCGGTACACGTCCAGGGGCTGGGCCTGACCCTTACCGTCACCGGCACGGCTTTTACCCTACACCTATTGGCCGACAGCTTCGGGCGCGGCATCGGGGGATTTCTGGTGCAGCGCTTTGGCCTGGGGCTAGTAGCTGCTACCGGCTCGACCATCGGACTGCTGGCCCTCCTGGCGGTGCCCTCGGCCAGGTCGCCGATTCTGCTCTTCGCGCTCAGCATCGTCTGGGGGCTGTCGCTTTCGGCGGTTCCGCCGGGGATGATGACCCTTAGCTCACGCCAGGCGGTGAAGGGGCGTGAGGGGCGCGCCCTAACCCTAACCAACATGCTGGTGGCTCCTTTCACCGGGTTGGGCGGGCTGGGAGTGGGCTTCCTGACCAAAATAGACCCCAAGCTGGCCCTCGAGCTGATGATTGCGGGCCAAGTTCTGGCCCTTTTAGCCGCCCTGACCCTGATTTTCCGGCCCGAACGGGTTCCACCCCCGACCAAACAGGAATACTACCCCTGGACGCGCCTGTTGCTCTTTATCCCGGCGGCCTTCGGTCAGACCTTTGCCCCCATGCTTTTCAGCCAACTGATTTTTCCCTATACCAAGGTGCTGGGCCTCGCTGGAGGCTGGATTGTAGCTGCGGTGGGCCTGGGCGGGATATTCTCCTATGGCCTGACCGCCTGGACAGCCCGCTACGCCGACAAATATAGCCCCAGGGGGCTACTGATTGGAGGATTGGGGCTGCTGGGGGTGGCCCTGCTCTGGCTGGGCTCGAGTCCTAGCCTGCTCGAGCTGCTCATTATCGCCGTTGCCGCCGGGGTGGGCATGGCCTGCTTCAGCCCAGCCTGGAACGCTCTGGTAGTCAAGCTACTGCCTGAGGCCAACCGCGCGGCGGTGTGGGGCACTTTGATGCTAGTTGAAGTGATGGGCACTGCCCTGGGCCCAGCCGTCGGCCAGACTCTGGCCCAAACCACCGGCATTAGCACGCCGTTTTACGTGGCCGGGGCCATTTTTTTGGCCCTCAGCGTGTTCTATATCGTAGCCCTGTGGAGACCTTTCTGGAACTCGCCACGCTAATCGCCTTTATCCTGTTGCTGTACGCCCTATCCGACCTGCTTTTTCGGCTGATGGGGCTCGGAGCACTAGCCTGGGGCAGCCGGGGTCAGGCCAAAATTGCTCTCACCTTCGACGATGGGCCATCCCAGCAGACCGAGGCCATCCTCGAGCTGCTCCAACGCCACGACACCCAGGCCACCTTCTTCTTAACCGGGCAGCAAGCCCAAAAACACCCTGAGTTGGTGGAAAAACTGAGCCGGGCTGGGCATCAGCTCGAGGCCCACGGCTACTGGCATCGCCCGGCCGTGTTGATGGCCCCCTGGACAGAATGGGAGCATATCCGGCGCAGTCCTGGACGGCTCTACCGCCCCCCTTGGGGCATCCACTCACCCTTCACGCGACCCTTGGCCTTCCTGGCGGGTAAGCGAATCGCCTTGTGGGACACCGAGTCGCAGGACTGGTTAGATAAATCACCGGCAGACCTGGCTGCCCGGCTGCTGTTTTACTGCAAGCCTGGCTCGGTTTTACTGCTCCACGACGGCCCCGAGCGCACTCTAAAAATTTTAGCGCACCTCCTTCCCCGCTTGAAGGAGCTGGGCTACCAGCCGGTGCGGATGGATGAGCTGAGCATTCAGCCTTTAGGCGCACGGGGGGGCATTTTGCGGGCCTTGCAAGGTGCTGACGAGCGCTTCGATCAGGAGCATGGCAATTTCCGCGCTGGATACCGGCCCTTCGACATCTTCCGCCTCGAGAAAAAGCCCTTCCCTGGCCCCTCGGTAGAGGGCATAGGGGTGGGAGCAGCCTGCTATGAGCTTCACCTCGAGTCGGCCCGCCTGAGCGCCCTGAGCCCTATGCAGGTGCTACGGGCTTTCCGCCAAAGCCTTAAGGAAGTCGCCCAGCACGTCCAAGCCGACCCCGAAATCCAGCTCATTTACGGCTACAGCTATCTGGCCCACGGGGCCCAAGTAATCGGATTCAAGAGCGCCCCCTTGTCTGACCGGGACGAACTAATCGCCACTCTTGCCAGCAGTTGGTTTTTATGGCTTTACCGAGGAGAGTTGCCCAAGCGCGAACGGATCAAAGCCGAGATGACTTACATGACCAGGGAGGCTTTGCTAGAACGCTATGGTCGAGTTGCCGCAGCTCCGGCCTCGAGCGACGAGGCTATGGGGTAAGGGAGGCAAAGCCTGGCCTCCCTCAAGAAAGGACAAGAGCCCGCAACCAGAAGCGCTTCTTAGCCTGGGGCAGATATTCGCGCAAATCCACCTTCTGCACGGAAAAACCGGCCTCTTCCAAACCGCGCCGGAGTGGCCCGGCTACCGAGTATGTCGCCAGACACGCATTGGGTTGCGCCGCAGCATAAAGTTTCTGCAACACCCGAGGGCTCCAGGGTTCAGGGTTCACGTCGGCATCGAAGGGGTCGAGGTAAATCGCGGTGGCCCAGCCTCCAGGAAACCTCGCCCGAGTTACGTCCTCGAGACGGATTTCCAGGCTGCCCCATTCACCCTCTACGGTGATGGGAGCTGATCGGGGGTTGGTGGCCTCTACTGGCTGTTGGAGACGCTCTGCTGGCTGTTGGTCAAGCTCTGCTGGCTGTTGGTCGGGCCAAGCCTCGAGCAGTGCTTGCCAAACCGCTTCGGCTCGGGGGGAAAGTGCGACAGGAACGGACTCCAGCACCTTCCGGCTGACCGAAAACGATTCATAGCTTAGGTAGGCCAGTTTCACCCCTCGGTTTATTGCGTCCTGGAGAGTCACCCGAAAGTTCACCCCCAGGCCGAAGCCGACCTCGAGCACCCTGGGACTGGTGTGCTGATGCGTTCCTGTCAGCTTCAGGTATAGCTCGGTGGCTTGCAGCAGTGCGCCGTGTCTCGAGCTGTAGGTCACCCCAAACCTTGGGTGCACCAACGTGAAGGAACCGTCGTCGGTGAGAACGAGTATGAAATGATTGGGTTCAGTAGACATATCGCGCCCCGTGATTCCGAGCGGCAAAACCTTTATTCAGACACCGTTTCATTCAAGCGTTGCGATCAGAAGTTTGAACTGCCCAAAAAGGAGTGGTGGCAGAGGCCAGGGCAGCTGCCGAGGTTGAAGAAATCTCGGTTAGCACGGCAAATCTACCCGCACGGGCATATCCGCGGCAACCAACCGAAGCCCCCTGAGTGTTTCGGCGATGATCTCGGAAAGCCCTCCCTCGCTGTCTTGATCGAGCCAACGGGTTATTGACACACTGAAGACCGTCACGGCGATGTGAGCCGCAAGCGTTGAGGTCAGCTCATCACTGCCACGACGGATGAACCCCTGGCGGATCGCTTCGGAGAGCGTGGCCTGTTTGCGAAGTTCGCGCTCACGAAGCCCCTCGTCGGCGTTGATGACGGCCCGGCGCGTTCGTAAATATCCGATTTGACCCTCAAACACGGTCATAGCCAACGTGCTGAGCCCGGAAGCAACTACCGCCATCGGACTACGTGTTGCCGGGATGTCGGCCATTAGCTTCTCAACGAGCGCGGGAAGGTCTTCTTCGTAGGCAAAGAGCACCTCGCGCTTGTCTGCAAAATGACGGAAAAACGTGCGGGTGGTCAGGCCAGCTCGAGCGGCAATCTGAGGAACAGTCGTCTGTGCGAAGCCCTGCTCGAGAAACAACTCCAGGGC
>JADMIM010000026.1 GCA_015478585.1 Thermaceae bacterium
CTGAAAACTTGCATTAAGGGCAGTATGCAAGGGGGATACATCGAGATGCGGCTTGAGCAGAGCCTGCTGGAGGAGATGAGGATAAGCAAACCTCTGGCAGGAGGATTCTGCGGATTTGCTGGGCCAGTTGAGGCCAGTCTGGGAGATAGGCTTGCTTGGAATGCAGGGCATGCCGATGGGTAAAGGGTTTGTATTTGTGTGTCGTGGGTCAGGGCATTGAGGAAGTCCGTTACCCCATCGCCAAAACCAGCAAGAATACTCCCTGAGCGTTCTTGTTGATCGCAAGCCCTAGCTTCAGGGCATAAGGACGCTCTTTTCAATCCTTCTGCATAACTGCAAGTTCTCAGTCTTGAAATCCCCCTCATCCAGCCCCGCCCTGGCTTGGGACAATAACCCTAGGCGGGGGTTTTTTAAAGCCCAATCGGTGGAACTTTCTGGGAATATTCTTGTAGGGATGAAGGTCGCTCGGTAGCCTCATGGGGCCATCACCTGCTCTAGCCAGGGCTTGGATAAACTTTTTTCAGGAGAAGCCGATGACTAAAAGATGGAGCTTTCTGGTCTTGGTGTTGTTGGGTCTGGCTCAGGCTCAGAATCTAGGCGCGGCCCCACTGACCCAGGTCTTGCCTGCCGACCCCAAGCTGGTGACAGGACACCTGGCCAATGGACTGACCTATTACATCTATCCCAATGCCGAGCCGCGCAACCGTGTGGAGATGCGCTTGGTGGTCAATGCTGGCTCGCTGATGGAGGATCAGGATCAGCGGGGGTTGGCGCATTTCCTCGAGCATATGCTCTTCGATGGTACCAAGCGGTTTCCCAAACAGGAGATTCAGAATTTTCTCGAGCAGGTGGGGATGCAGTTCGGGGCCGACCTCAACGCCTATACCTCCTTCAGTGAGACGGTCTACCAACTGCGAGTACCCACCGACAATGCCAACACCGTAGATACCGCGCTGAATATCCTGGAAGACTGGGCGGGCTCGGCCACGCTCGACCCCGAGCAAGTTAAGCGCGAGTCGGCGGTGATCGTGGAGGAAGATCGCGCACGCTACAAGACCGCGGCTGGGCGGGCCTTGATACAGTCGCTAGGGCTTTATCTGGCGGGTTCGCGCTACGGCGAGCGCCTGCCCATCGGAGACATGAACATCGTCAAGAGCCTGCCTACTGAGGCCCTGCGGCGCTTTTACCAGACCTGGTATCGCCCCGACCTGATGGCGGTGGTGGTGGTGGGTGATATCAATGCGACCCAGATTGAAGCGGCTATCAAGCTGAAGTTCAGTACCCTCAGCAACCCCTCTCCCGAACGACCTCGCCTCAGCTATAGCCTTCCGGAGGCCTCGGCAGATCGCTATCTGGTTTTCCAGGATCCCGAATATCCTCAGACCCAGCTTCGGGTCAATGCTTTTCGGCCTGCGCTGCTCGTCCAGAATGTAGGCAACTTCCGCGGCTCACTGGTGAGCCGCCTCTATGTCAGCATGTTCAATGCCCGGCTTTCCGAGCTTTCCAAGAGTGCCAACCCGCCGTTTCTGTCGGCCTCGGTGGTAAGTGGCAACTACGTGCGGCCCCAGGACATCGAACAGCTCAGCGCAAGTGTCAAGGATGGCGGTGAGGCGGTGGGCCTCGAGGCCCTGCTGAGCGAGTTGCGCCGCACCCGGCTGGGCTTTACGGCGGGAGAACTCGAGCGGGCCAAACGCCAGGTGCTATCCGAGTTCGAGAAAGCCTATGCCGAGCGGAACCAACAAAATAGCGGGGATATCGCCGATGCGCTGGCCGATGTCTACCTGACCAATCAGGCTCCTACAAGTGCTGCCACCGACCTCGAGCTGGCCCGGCGCTTTTTGGGAGAGATCGCCTTGCCCGACATAGATACCTACGCTAAAAGTTTTCTCAGCGGCCCCCGCAATATCGTGGCCCTGCGTCCACAAAAAAGCGGTCAGAGCCCGCTCACGGTAGCTGATTTACAGGCTGTGGTAGCGGCTGCCGATAGCAAGCCGATAGCCCCCTACACCGAAGCCCCGCTGGCCTCGAGCCTCTTTAGCCAAGTCCCGGCTGCGACACCCATTCTCAAAGAAGACCCGCAGAAAACCTTTACCGAGCTGACCCTGGCGAACAGGGCCAGGGTGCTCTACAAGCAGACCAACTTCAAGAACGACGAGATTCTCTTCCGGGCCTATGCCTCCGGCGGGGCCTCGCTGGTCTCGGATGCCAATTATCCCGCAGCGATGGTGATTGGCTCGGTGGTGGCCGGTAGCGGCTTGGGGCCTTTTGACTCCACGGGTCTACCGCGCTTTTTAGCGGGTAAGCAGGTCAGTGTCGCGCCCTATATTGGCGAGCGCGAACAGGGGCTGCGCGGGCAGAGCAACACCCAAAACCTCGAGACCCTGCTCCAGATGACCAACCTCTACTTCACGGCCCCTCAGGCCGACCCAGACATCTTCAAGCGGGAGATTGCCACCCGCCTCGAGGCCGTCAAAAACCGCGGCCTCAATCCCGTGAGCGTGCTCCAGGACGCTTACGATGAATACCGTGCCCCCGGAAGCCTGCGCGGCAAGCCCCTGTCGGCAGCGGCCCTGCAAGGCATTGACCTGGGCCAAGCCCTGGCCCTGTACAAAGAACGCTTCGCCAACGCTGCCGACTTCACCTTCGTCTTGGTAGGCAACTTCGACCCGGCCAAGCTGCGTGACCTGGTGAGCCGATATCTGGGTTCGCTGCCGTCTGCCAAGACCAAAACCACCTGGAAAAACATTTTCCCCAAGCCACGCTACGATGCCAAAGTGGTGCAGGATTTCTACAAGGGGCAAGACCAGCGCGGGATCGTGGTGTTGTATTTTAGCCAACCCTACGACTACAGCATCAAAAATGCCATTGTGGCTTCGGCCCTGTCGAATCTGCTGGATATCCGGCTGACCCAGGACATCCGCGAGAAACTGGGCGGGGCCTATAGCCCAGGAGTCAGCGGCGGGCTCAGCCGCGAGCCCTACAGCGAAGCCAACTACCTCATTCAGTTTCCCTGCGACCCCACTCGAGCTGCCGACCTGGTAAAAGCCACCTTCGACACCCTCCAAAGTGTCAAGGAGGGTATCTCCCAGGAGAACCTGAACAAAGTGCGCGAGCAGCTCAAGCGCAGCCGCGAGGAAGCCCTGGGTACCAACAGCTTCTGGCTCTCGAGGCTGACCGCCTACGCCCAGTACGGCGATTTCGACCCCAACGACACTGCCAGTTTCAACACCATCGTAGACAGCCTGACTGCCGCCGATCTGCAAGGGTTGGCGAACAAGGTGCTGGGGCCAAACTATCTACAAGCCGTGCTATACCCCGAGAGCATGAAGAAGTAGGAATGGCGGAGAGCTAAAGGCAAAACGCTAAACGTCGAACGCCCAACGCCTAAGGCCGAAAGCTGAAGGCTAAAGTCAAAAACTAAAAACACCAATCGCGTCCCATACGGTGTTTTTTGATAGGGCGATTATGCTGTCCTGGTGTAGCTTTTGGCCCTTTGTATTTTGCTTTTAGCGTTCGGCTCTTTGCTCTCAACTCTGCACATCTTGTGCAGCTCTGCGCAAACCGATTAGCTCTTGTTCTTGCTCAGCGGTCAGCCCGGTTTTGAGGGGTTCGTGGCCTCGAGTTTTGTCCCAGTCATTCACGTCCCGAACAGTTTTTTCCAAGGGTCGAAATTGGAGTCCAGCGGCTTGTGCTTTATCTGAGCGCACGCCGAACATGCTGCGCCCGACATCCGAGGGAAGCCACAAGGGTAGGTCAGACCAGGGCCGGGGACGGACTTCTTGCGCCATCAGCCAGTCTTCCTCGGCCCAGACCGGCTCTCCCGAACCCGTGACTTTCTGGCAGGCTGCCACGAGTGCGCCCCAAGTGTGCGGCAGGGTGGCAGCGTTGTAGGTTCCGGTGAGGGATTGCTCTACAGAGTGAACCACGAAAAGGGCGAAGTCGCGGGCATCAATGTACTGGAAGATGTAATCCGGCCTCCCCGGAACCAGAACCTTCCCGCCCTGCCGGAACCGCCGGGGCCAGTAGGTGAAACGATCGGTGGGGTCGAATGGCCCGGCTACGATGGTAGGCCGGTGAACCGAGCTTCTAGCGGGGTAAATCTCGTTTACCACGCGCTCGCAGAGCACCTTCAGGCCGCCGTAGGTCTCGCCACCGACTTCCTCGACGGTGGGGTCTTGGAGTTCGGTAACCGGGCTCTCCTCGGTGATGGGCGCGGTGGCTTCCTGGTAAACCGAGATGGTGGAGATGAAAGAATAGTGCCCGACCTTATCCGCAAGCAACTCGGCGCTCTGGCGCACGACTCGAGGCACGTAGCCCGAGACATCTATCACCGCATCCCAGGTGCGGTTTCTGAGGGCTTCTAAACTGCCGTCCCTGTCGCCTGTTAGTGACTCGGCCCCTTCCAAATGCCTACTCTGGCCCCGGCTAAAGGTCGTGACCTTGTGGCCCTTGGTTAGCGCCGTTTCCACGATGTGCCGCCCGATGAAGCGGGTTCCGCCCAATACCAGAATGTCCATGTGCGTAGCTTATTTGAAGGTGCGTTTGGGGGCCGAGGGATTGGGCACAATCGCAGCGGCTCGAGGACAGGGAAGGGGCGTTGGTGTTCCGGATGACCCTACTGTAGAGCTTTTAGATACTGAGCAAAGGTATGAATCTTCCTATGCAACCCACACTATTTCCGTTGCTAAAACCAAGTTTTCTGCGAGGCGAATTGCTTCGGTCTCAGACTCAGTAATTCTAGGTAGGCCTTTTATGTTCGCATGATATATAGGCCGCCCTATTTGCTACTCAAGTGCAGGGTCTGGCACAACATCTAAGCCTAAATTTCTAATGTCAGCAACCTTTACAGCTCCTATGGCTTTTACACCATTTAGTAGCATGGGCGCAGCTTCTAATTTGTCACGTTCGGTGAGGTCAAATCCAAAATAAACCGATATACCCTGGGTGTCTTTGGGAGGCGGCTCCCGTCTCACGAAGGCTTGGTACAGAACTACTCCCTTCGCCGAAAGTTCTGCACGACGGGTTAGAAGCCTGTAGACTATAGCGTCGTCTGACAGCACTATAGATGCACCAGACACCTAACGTTGAGCAATGCCTAAGTGAGACAACCTGTAGGCGAGTGTTGTTTCGAGAGTAACGCTTTCTTGATCAGCTCCTAGCTGTGTACCAAAAATCAGATTTGCTTTCCTGACCATGTGTGGAGCTGTCCTCAGCACTACAAATGCACCGTCTTTACGCCATTCGATAGTCAGGCCGCCATCATGTGTTATAGCTGGATACCCTTTAGGAATATCTCCTAGAATTGGCGCAGTATCAAACAAGATTTTTCTTGTTTCATTTAAAGCGGATGCGTCCAAGTAAACACAATCACCATCATCGTATTCGGGGATTTCATGCAGGGTCTTTAGCTCATCGAGTAACGCTTCTAGTTTTGGGAAGCGTTGAGTATGGCCTGATTGATTAGGTTGTTGCATAAGATGTGAACCGAACTGGCCATAGCCAGACAAAGGCTGGCTTCTTTTTATCTTGTCTACTCTGGTACTCCCTGTGTAATCGAACCTAAGAGGAAGTGTTGCCATCGTCCTCGCCTCCCTTTAATTGACGTTCTAGTTCAGCAGGCATTCCAATGGGGGAAAAAGTTTTCTCGTAGATATTGACGAATCTTTGGGGGAGAATAAGAGTAGCTTTTGTTTGCTGCGGGCTCATGAGGATACGAGCGAGTGGTTTCATCTGATCGGGTTGAGCACCCTGGAGATTAAATTCGAGCATAAAATCATAGTAGGAGATACCTACTGCTGTAGTATTTACATACAGCTCAATAGGCTTGTCTACATTTTTTGCTGGTTCAGCTTCAGGAGTTATATGCCATAAATATATAATAGTCGGCGCTATCTAATAGCTTGCAAGCAAACAAAATAGGAATTCCCGCGTTGCAAAGCTACACGGTTGACTCACTCGACTTGACAATACTACACTCAAGTTTCATACTAAAAAGGTATGAACCTCGAGCGTTGGACTGAACAAGCCCGTCAGGCGGTGGCGCAGAGCCAGGTGTTGGCTCGAGAGATGAGCCACTCGCAGATGGATGTGCCGCACCTGGCGGTGGTTTTGCTGCGGGATTCGGCGGCTTTGCCCGCCCAACTTGTCAAGAAAGCCGGGCAAAACCCCGAGACCATCTACACCACCGCCCAGACTGACCTCGGCAAGCTGCCGCGCATCTCGGGAGCCGAGGCCGGGCAGTATATGGCTCCGCGCCTGAACGGGGTGTTTGACCGCGCCGAGAAGATGGCGGCGGAACTCAAAGATGCCTACGTGGCCGTGGACACGCTGCTGATTGCTTTAGCCGAGACTAAATATGCGGGGCTTCAGGTCGAGCCCATTCGTAAAGCTGCGCTCGAGGCTCGGGGAGGGAAAAACGTGAACTCTGAACACGCTGAGGGCACTTACAACGCCCTGGAACAATACGGCATAAACCTCACCAAGCAGGCCGAGGACGGCAAACTCGACCCGGTAATCGGGCGCGACGAGGAAATCCGCCGCTCAATGCAGATTTTGCTGCGCCGCACCAAGAACAATCCCGTTCTGATCGGCGAGCCGGGGGTGGGCAAGACCGCGATTGTCGAGGGGCTGGCCCAGCGCATCGTCAAAGGGGACGTGCCCGAGGGCTTAAAAGGCAAGCGGGTAATCTCCCTCCAGATTGGTAGCCTGCTGGCGGGGGCCAAGTACCGGGGTGAGTTCGAGGAGCGGCTCAAGGCCGTCATCCAGGAAGCGGTGCAGAGTGCGGGTGAAATCGTGCTGTTCATTGACGAGCTGCACACCGTGGTCGGCGCGGGCAAGGCCGAGGGCGCGGTGGACGCGGGAAATATGCTCAAGCCCGCACTTGCCAGGGGTGAGCTGCACATGATTGGGGCCACTACCCTCGACGAGTACCGCACCATCGAGAAAGACGCGGCCCTCGAGCGGCGTTTTCAGCCAGTTTTCGTGGACGAGCCTTCGGTAGAGGATACGGTCTCGATCCTGCGCGGCATCAAGGAGAAATACGAAGTCCACCACGGGGTTCGTATCTCTGACCCGGCGCTTATCGCCGCAGCCCAGCTCTCGCACCGCTACATCGCTGACCGGCAACTGCCGGACAAGGCTATTGACCTGGTGGACGAGGCCGCTGCACGGCTGCGGATGGCCCTGGAATCTTCGCCGGAGACCCTGGACACCCTAAACCGCAAGCGATTGCAGCTCGAGATCGAGCGTGAGGCTCTGAAGAAAGAAACCGATGCCGAATCCAAGTTCCGCTTGGGCGAACTCGAGGCCGAGATTGCGGGCTTGAGCGAGGAAATCTCGCGGCAGAAAGTCGAGTGGGAGGCCGAGCGCGAGACCATGAACAAGCTGCGTGCGGCCCAGCAAAAGCTCGATGAGGTCAGGACACAAATCGAGCAGGCTGAGCGGGCTTACGACCTCAACAAAGCGGCTGAGCTGCGCTACGGGCAGTTGCCGCGATTGGAGGCTGAGGTCAACGAGCTTTCCGACCGGATGGCCAATGCCAAGTTCGCCCGCCCGATGGTGGCAGAAGAGGATATTGCTGAAATTGTGGCCCGCTGGACGGGGATTCCTGTAACTAAGCTGCTCGAGGGCGAGCGCGAGAAGCTGTTGCGGCTCGAGGAGGAATTGCACCAGCGCGTTATCGGTCAGGACGAGGCTATTGTGGCTGTTGCCGACGCAATTCGCCGGTCTCGAGCGGGCCTGGGCGACCCCAGCCGCCCGATTGGCAGCTTCTTGTTTCTCGGCCCTACTGGTGTGGGCAAGACCGAGCTGGCCAAAACCCTGGCCGCTACGCTCTTTGACTCGGAAGAAAACCTGATTCGCATTGATATGTCGGAGTACCAGGAGAAGCACACCGTGGCCCGGCTGATTGGCGCGCCTCCGGGCTATGTCGGCTACGAAGAAGGCGGGCAACTCACCGAGGCGGTGCGTCGCCGCCCCTACTCGGTCATCCTTTTCGACGAAATCGAGAAGGCCCATCCTGACGTGTTCAATACCCTGCTGCAAGTCCTCGACGATGGTCGCTTGACCGACGGGCAGGGTCGCACGGTGGATTTCCGCAACACTGCCATCATCCTCACCTCGAATATCGGCTCGCCGCTGATTCTCGAGGGCATCCAGAGCGGGCAGTCTTACGAAACCATCCGGGCCAGGGTACTGGACGTGCTGCAAGCCAGCTTCCGCCCGGAATTCCTCAACCGCCTCGATGAAATCGTGGTCTTCCGGCCCTTAGCCCAAGATCAAATCGCGCAGATCGTGGAAATTCAGCTCGGCGCGGTGCGCAGGCGGTTGGCGGAAAAAAGAATTACCCTCGAGGTTTCCCCCGAAGCCCTGGCTTTCTTGGCTGAGCGCGGCTACGACCCGATTTATGGGGCTCGGCCCCTCAAGCGGGTGATTCAAAGGGAACTCGAGACCCCGCTCTCGCGCAAGATTCTAAGTGGCGAAGTCCAGGACGGAGCAAACGTCTGGGTTGGCAGAGGTGTGCTGGGTTTGACCTTTGAAGCCCGCAAAGTTGTGCAAGCATAAGGTTGTATTCCTCCTCCTTGGCCTCCCCGTATTCGGGGAGGTTTTTTATGCCCAAGACTGTAGCGAGTTTTCATAAGGGTTACACAGATGGGGATATACACTAAGCTAGGTTCAAACCTGCTCGCAATCCAAAAGAGGTTTGGCCTGGGAGGTACTGATATGGGTTTATTGGATGATTTGATGAAGGGGGCCGCCGGAGCAGGGCTGTTTGCGGTGGTCAGTAACGTTATCAATCAGAACGGTGGGGTTCAGGGTTTGATGCAGAAATTCCAGCAGGGTGGCTTGGGGGATGTCTTTAGCTCCTGGGTGGGGACAGGCCAAAACCAAGCGGTCAGCCCTGACCAGATTCACCAAGCGTTGGGGCCTGACCAGATTGGTCAACTCGCTTCCAAGTTGGGGATTCCAGCTGACCAGCTTACCCAGCATCTATCCCAGCTTCTACCCCAAGTGGTGGACAAGATGACCCCTACTGGGCAGGCTCCGCAGGTACATCAGGATGTCAGCCCCGATGCCATCAAAAATATACTGGGTCAGTAACTCGTATACAGCTATGGGCCAGCCTTTGGGCTGGCTTCTTATGTTCACCTCGCTCCAGGTGTAGCCGGAAATCTTACCTAGTCATATACGGGGTATACGTAGGAAACGTTGTAAATCACGGTTGGGGCATCCGGCTAGGCTTAGGCTTGGGGCTATGAACCGCCTGAGCCTCGAGACCAGCCCTTACCTGCTGCAGCACGCCCACAACCCAGTGGACTGGTATCCCTGGGGTGCCGAAGCCTTTGCCAAGGCCAAAGCCGAGGATAAGCCGATTTTTCTCTCGGTGGGCTATGCCACTTGTCACTGGTGTCATGTCATGGAGCGGGAGAGCTTCGAGAACCCCGAAACGGCGGCTTTTCTCAATGCCCACTTCGTGCCCATCAAAGTAGACCGGGAGGAACTGCCTGACGTAGATCAGGTATATATGTCGGCCCTACAGGCCATGACGGGCTCGGGGGGTTGGCCGATGAATATGTTCCTGCTGCCTGATTTGCGGCCTTTTTATGGAGGAACCTACTGGCCTGCGCAAGACCGACCCAACTTTCCGGCCTTCGTGCGGGTCTTGGCAGGGGTGGCCCAGGCCTGGGCCACCCAGAAAAACCAGGTGCTTGAGAACGCCGAGCAACTCACTGCCCACCTCCAGAGCGCCTTGCGTCCGAGGGCTGCGGCCTTGTCCACCGACCTGCACATGGTAGCGCTGGCCGGGCTATCAAAGGCTTTCGACCTCAGCTATGGGGGCTTTGGCGGCGCGCCCAAGTTTCCCCAGTCTCCAGCCCTACTGTATTTGCTGGTTCAGGCTTGGCGGGGGGATGAGACCATTGCTAAGCACCTTCAGCTCACCTTAGACCGCATGGCTGAGGGGGGCATCTACGACCAGGTGGGGGGAGGTTTCCACCGCTACGCGGTAGATGGCATCTGGCGGGTTCCCCATTTCGAGAAGATGCTCTATGACAATGCCCAACTGGCTCGAGTCTATGCCGGAGCCTACCAGCTCTTTAAGCACGAGCGATACCGGCAGGTTGCTACCCAGACCCTCGAGTATGTCCTGCGCGAGATGACCGGGCCGGATGGTGAGTTTTTCTCGGCTCAGGATGCCGACTCAGAGGGCGTGGAGGGCAAGTTTTACGTCTGGAGCGAGGCTGAACTGCGTGCGGTGTTGGGCCAGGAGGCCGAGGCGGCCATCAAACTGTTCGGCGCTACGCAAGCGGGCAACTGGGAAGGGCTGAATGTGCTCGAGCGTCGCTTCCCCGACCAGACTCTGCGCCAGCGGCTGGGATTGGGCGAGACCGAATATCAGGCTTGGGTAAATGATATTCGCACCAAGCTCTACGATGTTCGTAAACAACGGGTCTGGCCCCTCACCGACGACAAGGTGCTGGCCGACTGGAACGGCCTGATGCTGCGGGCCTTGGCCGAGGTGGGGCGGGTGCTGGGCCTACCCCGCTACCTCGAGGCCGCCCGCCGCAACGCCCATTTCGTGCTGGACACTATGCTCAAGGAGGGTTTGTTGCGGCATTCCTGGCGGGCTGTGCGGGGTTCCACTGGGCGCGGACAGCTCAAACCGCAAGCCTACCTGAGTGACCAGGCCAACTATGGTCTGGGGCTGGTGGAACTCTACCAGGCTACCGGCGAGCTGGAGTGGCTCGAGGCTGCTCGAGGACTGGTGGAAGGTATTTTGCAGCACTTTCACCAAGAGAGTTTGCAGGATGCCCTCGATTCGGGGTTGCCGGTCAAGGCCAAAGATGCCTACGATGGCCCTTATCCCTCGGGCAATGCAGCGGCAGCCGAGTTGCTATTTCGGCTGGCGGCCCTCTACGAGCGCCCAGACTGGCATCAGGTCGCGCTATCGGCGGTGGAAGCCTATGCGCAAAGCCTGGGGCGTAATGCTCTGGCCTTCCCAGCCTTGCTGCTGGCCCACCAAGTGGGTTCTGAGGGTAGCGAGCTGGCCCTGCTCGAGGGGGATTTGGCTTCGGAAGTGCGTCGGCAATTTCTGCCCCTTACCACCCTTGCTACCGGGCCACAGGGGGCTTTGCCGGTATTGAGCAACCGTAAGCCAGGGCTGGCCTACCTCTGCCGACGCGGAGCCTGCCGCCTGCCGGTGGATGGCTGGGAGGCCCTGCGCGCGGAGGTGCGGTATATTTACCCTGGTAGCCTGGTCTGAGGCGATAAGCTAAGGAATATGCGGGTACTTTTTGTGGGCGATGTCTTTGGGGAGTCTGGCTTGCGGGCAGCAGCAATGCACCTGCCCGACTTGCGTCCCCACTACGACTTGGTCGTAGTCAACGGGGAAAACTCCCATGCCGGCAAAGGTCTCTCCAGAGCGGCCTACAAGAAGCTACGTGAGGCTGGGGCCGACCTCATTACCCTGGGTAACCACGCCTGGGATCACAAAGAGGTGCTGGAACTGCTCGAGACCGAGCCGGTTATCCGTGCCCTCAACTACCCGCCGGGAACCCCCGGCAAGGGCCACTGGACGCTGGAGGCAGGCGGAGAGCGTTTGCTGGTAATACAGGTGATGGGCCAGGTGTACATGGCTGAAAACCTATACGACCCCTTCCGCATGGTAGACGCGCTACTGGCCGAAGAAGAGTTCGATTATGCCCTGCTCGAGGTGCACGGCGAGGCCACCAGTGAAAAATACGCCCTGGGCCACTACTTCGACGGGCGAATCTCGGCGCTATTAGGCACACATACCCATATCCAAACCGCCGACGCGGGCTTTTTGCGGCAGGGAACCGCTATCCAGTGTGACGTGGGCATGACCGGCCCCATCCATTCGATTATTGGTGGGGATATCGAAAGCTTTATGGGCCGCTTCCTGACCCAACGCCCGACCTACTTCAAGGCGGCCTCAGGCCGGGGCATGTTTTGTGCTACCGAACTGGTGCTCGAGGGGGGTAAATGCACCTCTATTCGATCGATGCGCTGGGACGAGCCAGAATAAGCCTGAACCACACCAGCACATTCCCACGGCCCTTATTAAATGCAATAAAATGCAATCCGACCACGGGCCATCTTGGTGAAAAGCTCGAGCCCTAGAGGCTTCATGTAACGCCTGTCGGGTAGAAGCCTGAAGGGGCTTGTGGCAGTATATGAAGAGTTATTCCAATCGAGGTGTCGTGTGCAACTGCAACAGGGTTTATACGAACACTACAAGGGCAAACACTACTGGGTTCACGGCTTGGCCCGGCACTCCGAAACCGAGGAGTGGTTTGTGGTATACGAGACCCGCTATGGTCAAGAGCCTGAAACCTTATGGGTGCGCCCACTGGCGATGTTTCTGGAAGATGTGGAAGTAGCTGGGCAAACCATGCCCCGTTTTCGCTACCTGGGAACCCAGCAGGCCCAAGAAACCTAGTCTTGGAGGCAGAGAGCAGAGAGCTAAATTGCGTTGAAGGCCATAGGCCAAACGCTCAATACGGTGTCCAGGAAAGCATTTTCTGATGTGCCAATTTCGCTCTCCCATCGGGTTCCCCACCCACCCGGAGTCAAGGGCCGCAAGCCCCCGGCTCGCACGGGCCAAGCCCGCCCCGTTGGGGCTGGTGCGGTCAGCCGTTATCACCCGTAGGCAAACCCGAAGGTATGGGCCCGGTGGAGCGGTTCCACGAGGTTACGGCTGTGCCGGAATCGCGCAAGCGACTCGCCTCGGCAGCCTCAAAGAAGAATGCTTGCAATACGAGGATATCGGAAGTCTAAAGGAGCTAAACGCGGTACTGGAGAGCTTTCGTCAGCACTACAACGCCCAGCGTCCCCACCAGGCGCCAGGCTTTCCTGGATTCAACGTTGCAGTGGGCAAGCCTCCAAGCTTACCTCCATTCCCAGAGTACGGCCCTTTGGTTGGCTTTGCAGTAGCTATATACACGCCGATCTTCTGCAACCCCGAAACTATCGAGTTGATCAGGGTACCAGGGTTGACTCCATTTTTGGCATCATAGGCAGGATCTGGGCCGTGATTCCCAACATGTCGCTGTTCGGCCCCACCTTGTTGTACTTACTTTGACGCACCTCGTTGGCAAGGTGATGTAGATCTCCAGCCGTCAGCCCTCCTTGCTCGATGCTTGCTCCTAAGGCCTCAACATCAAAAAGCCGCTCTATTGGGGGTAGGTTCTTGTAATAGTCTAGCAATTTGAGGGCATCATCCTGGGTTTGGGCACCGTACTTCATCCGAAATGCGCTGTTCCCTAAAATCCGACTTCGCACCTGTGTGTCTGCATCCCTAGCTTTCTGGTCAATTGCATCGAGCGTGTCGTACTGTTGTTCTGCCTCGTATAGCTTCTCGAGCTCATTTGTATCTTTGGGGGTTGCACTGGAAATGGTACTCCCCTATCTTTCGTGCAGAAGCCAACCTATGAACATGATAGAGGCGTAATCTTCTCGCCCCCGCCCTTATTCCATCCTACCGGCGACGTTACCTGCGTAATCGGGGTAGCTCCCGTACCAATCGGCGGTATAGCTGGGGCGCACTGCTCTAGGTTAGAGCTTTCATATACCAGCTCAGCGAAGGGCCACCGTCGCGGGTGTGGATATAACCCCGGCGCATCCAGAACTGTCGAGCTTTTTCGTTGTTGCCGTATACCACCGCATACAAACGCTCCATGCGGCCTAGCAAGAGGCTCTCGAGCTGCTCCACGACCAGCTTGCCCAGCCCCTGGTTTTGTATACGTTCGTCAATGAGCAACAGGCTGATGGTGGCTGAATGCAGGTCGGGATAGGCTACTTTATAGTCCAGGAAGCCGATTACTTCCTCACCCTGGAAAAGCAGCAGGGCCTGACGACGGGTATCTTGGCGCAGGGTCTCGAGTTCGCGCTCGATGTCGTTGAGGGTAGGTGTATCGCCCCCAATCAAAGCAATATAAGTAGGACTGTGGAGGTATAGCTCGTGGATAGCTGGAGCAGCCTGGGCAGTGACGGGCATGAAATCTAGACGGGCTGCGGTCTTCATGGCTGTAGTCTCAGTCTAGCGCACGACGCAGGGCGAAGGGGTTCAAAGTTGACAAACCGAAGATGCATAAACATACACTCACCTGTTTATAGTCTACGCGAGAACTCGATAACTGAGGCTTAATCTTGGTATATCGTATGCACTTCTGGTTAGGGCTGGGTGAGGTGAGCTGTCCAATAAAAAACTCCTGGGCAACCAGGAGTTTGCTGTGGAAGGCGATTCTAACCCTTAGCGGATTCCACCACATTAACATTGACCGCCTGGGGACCCTTGCCGCTTTTGCCTGCTTCTACCTCAAATTCCACCACATCCCCCTCGCTGAGGGAACGGAAGCCTCGAGACTGAATGGCGCTATAGTGAACGAAGACATCAGTGTCGCCCTCACGCTCGATAAAACCAAAGCCCTTTTCCGCATTGAACCACTTCACTTTACCTTTTTGCATACTGCTCCTTCACTGCTTTACACCTGATCCAAGACGCAGACACTTTGGCTGCCTCGAGGCTATAGTTCCCAAGGCCGACGCGAGTCCCTCTCGGATGGCTTAACCATAGCACCCAGTGCTCGACCATGTCTAGCGGACTGGGTGTAATTGCCAAATTGTTATGGCCTAATGAGTTAGCCTGAAGTATGGTTTCCAGCAGTAGCCATCCCAGCCGACTCTCCTGGCAGAACACCATCACCCGCCAGGGACACCGAGCAGCAGGAAGCCTTACCCCAGACCGAGAAACCTCGCTGGGCTGGCGGCTCGAGACCGCTCGCAAAGAGGCGGGCTGGGATATAGACGAAGCCTGTGAGTGGATTAATATTCCCCGTCTGGTCACCACGGAACGCCTGCGGGCCTACGAGCAAAACCGCCTGCTGCCCACTTCTGGCCTGCTCAGCCGTATCGCTGCTGCCTATGGAGTACGGCTGGGTTGGCTGATATTCGGGGACGGCCCCATGAAAAACTCGAGCTTTCGTCGGGTGCGCAAAAATACCTAATCTAGTGCATCGTAGAGCATGTGGCCCGGCTCCTGCTTAACCGCACCGGATGGTTTTTGGTTAGTGCTCTACAAATAATGATGTGGCTTATACCAGTGTCGGGTAGATAGTATTCAGCCTGTAGTCGGTGGGGTGGGTTTAGAAATCCCCCCATCCAGCCCCGACCCTGCTTCAGACCATAACCCTGGCGAGGGGGGGATTGATACCTGTGGCCCAGGGGGCGAATGAAATATTTTCTATCGGCTAATGGCTATCAGCTCGGAGCTATCAGCGACGAAGCCGAATCCCGTCGGCTATATGTGCGAATTCCTCCGGGGTGTGGGCGCTGCAAAACTTGTCGAGGTAGGGGAGAGCGGTTTTCATGCAGTTGGCTTTGGGGTCGTAGCCTTCGACGGATAAAAGTGGGTTGAGCCAGACCAGGGCCGCGCTTTGCAGATGGAGTTGGCGTAAGGCGTACTCGAGCACTCCCGGCTCTCCGGTGTCTAGGCCGTCGCTAGCAATCATCAGGACAGTATCTCCGCGCACCAAGCCGCCGTAGCGGTGTTCAAAGTGGTACAAGCTCTCGCCAATGCGCGTACCTCCACCCCAGGCTTGTCCTAGTCCGGCCAGTTGGGGTCGCTGGGTGAGGCTTTTGCAGGCCTCGAGTTCGCGGGTGATGCGCTTTAGCTCTGTCGAGAAGCTGAATACCTCGACCCTGGCGCTGCGCATACGCAGGGCAAAAGCAAACTGTAAGAGTTTATCGGCGTAGCCCTGCATCGAACGGCTGCCATCGAGGATGAACACAAAACGGGGCTGGCGGCGGGGATGGGCCAGCCAGGCGGTATGAATAAACTCGCCGCCGGTCTGCAGTCCCTTGCGAATGGTACGGCGAAAGTCGAAACGAGGGCCTTTGGAGGCGATGTCCCAGCGCCGATTACGGCCCAACCGCACGCACTCGATGAGCTTGCTGGCGGCCCGCAGCATCTCCTCGAGGTTCTCCTGGGGCAGTTCAATGGGGCTGGAGTCTGCGCCAGCCGTGCGGCTAAAGATGGTTTTGAGCAGCGAGGCCGACCAAGACTCGGCCTCTCCCTCGCTTACTTTGGGAATGCCGCTGGCAGCCGCCTCGAGTTCTGCCTCTGCGGGGTCGTTCTGGCTCGAGGGCGAGGGGGCTTTTTCTCCGGCCTGGCCCGCGTCACCGGGAAGCGTCTTCTTAGGGCTGGCTTTGGCCGGGCCACGCCGCCTTAAGGGGAGAAAAAATTGAAAAAACAAATCGTCGAAAACCCGCTCCTGCTCGAGATTCGCACACATTACCAGCTTGAGTGCCAGACGCACTTCCTGCACACTCCCCAAGTTGACTGCCCCCAGTGCCCGCAGCCCGTCCTGCACCTCCTGCGGCCCCAGGTTGAACTTTTGCTGAGCTTGGCGCAGATGGTTGCTAAAGGCAATCAGGTTTTCACTCAAGTTCCGGTGCGGGAAAGGGTTTTGACCTGCGACCTGGGACATGCTACCCTTTATCCCGCGACCAGCTCAGCCAAAGCCTTTTTATGGGTCTCAATCAGGGTCAAATCCTCGCGGTCTTTGAGGATTACGCCCAAGGTGGCCTCGAGCGTTCTTAAGTCCAGTGCCTCGCGGTGCAACGAAACCAGTGCCTGCGCCCAGTCCAGGCTTTCGGCTACGCCTGGAGCTTTGTTGAGCGGCAGCTCGCGCAAATGGGCCATGATGGTAGCGATTTTCTGGGCCAGCCGCTCGTTGATGCTGGGGAGGTGGGCCTGGATTATCTGGATTTCCTTCTCGAAACTCGGGTAGTTTTGCCACAAATACAAACAGCGCCGCCGCAGCGCGTCGGAAAGCTCGCGGCTGCGGTTGCTGGTCAGGATGACATAGGGCCGGTGCGCGGCTTTTATCGTGCCCAGCTCGGGAATCGTGACCTGGAACTCGGCCAGAAGCTCGAGCAAAAAGGCCTCGAACTCTTCGTCAGCGCGGTCAATTTCGTCAATCAGGAGTACCGGGGCTTTCTCCGGCTGGCTGATGGCCTCGAGCAAGGGGCGGCGCAGCAGGTAGGGCTCACTAAAAATCTCGGCCTCGCGCTGCCGCACGCTTTCTCCGGCCGTCTCTGTCAGTCGGATATGCAGCATCTGCTTGGGATAATTCCACTCGTAGAGCGCGGTGCTGGCATCGAGCCCCTCGTAACACTGAAGGCGAATCAGTCTGGTGTCTAGCACTTCGGCCAGGGTCTTGGCAATCTGGGTTTTCCCGACCCCCGCCGGGCCTTCGACCAGGAGTGGCTTTTGCAGCACCATCACCAGCCGCAGGGCCGTCGCCATAGGAAGGTCGGCGATATAACTGCGTTCACGCAGCACGGCCTGAATACCCTCGACGCTCTCCAAGGGTGTCGGAGGTAGGGGGTTGGGGGTCGGATGGCGCTCGTTGCTCATGAGTTGAGGCTCAGGTACTTCGCCGGGTCTTTCTGGAACTTGGCCTTGCAGTGGGGGCAGCAGAAGTAGTAAACCGTGCCCTGGTGCTGGTAGCTGTGCCGCGCGGTGGCGATATCTACGCTCATGCCGCACACCGGGTCAGTCGCTGACGCGGGTTCCGGGTTCCGGGTTCCGGGTTCCGAAGTGCTGACGGCTGTGTGCTGCACGACATTGAGTGCGATGGGCTGGAGCAGTTGGCCCTCTGCTCTAGGCCCTTTGCTCTGTGCGTCTTTGCCGTACTTCAGCGCTACCATCTCCGCCAGAATCGAGACCGCCACGTCTTCGGGGGTTTTGGCCCCCAGGTCGAGCCCAGCGGGGAATTTCAAGTTGGATAGGAAAGCGCGCGGCACCCCCATCACCTCGAGGGTCTCGAGCACCGTGGCCCCGCGCTTGCGGCTGGCAACCAGGCCGAGGTAGGCCGGGCTGGGCTGGGCTTGGGCAATCAGGGCCAGGGGGTCTTCGTCGTAATGGCCCTGCGAGGCTAGCAGAATGTGGGTCTGGGAGGGGTTGCGGCCCTCGAGCCAGGATCCTAAGTCTTTCCAGGGAATTGCTTGCAGGCTTTCCTCGAGGGAAGCTCCGGCCAGCTCGTCCTCCTCGCAGGCCAACGTGACCTGATAGCCGATTGCGGCGGCGAGTTTGGCGGTTGCCAGGGCGATTTTGGAGGCTCCGACGATCAATAGGGCCGATTGGCTCAGTTGCGGCTCGATGTACACGTCCACGGCCCCCTCGCTGGCACAGGTCATGGGGATGACCACCTCGTCCGAGCGCGAGAGCACCTCGAGTGCCGCGACCTGCGGGGTGATTTTGACCAGACGGGATTTGCCGGTCTGAATAGCCTCGAGGGCCTGTTTGCGCACGATTTCGCGGGAGCAGGCCCCGCCCACGTAGCCCTCGAAGCGCCCGTCCTCAAAGACCAGAGCCTTATCGCCCAGGTGCGAGGAAACCGGAGCCTGCCGCATCACCACCGTAGCCACCGCGAAGGATTCGCCCTTGCGTTTTAGCTCAGCAATCTTGCTGTAGATATCCATTTATCTCCTAGGGTAAAGGTCAGTGGGCTCGAGGAATCATTTGCCGGTCACAAAAGAGCTGCCACAGGTCTCGAGTCGCAGGTCGCAAGGCAAAAACAAGGCGTTGACCTGAGACTTGGGACTCGAGACTTGTGACCCTTTTTACGCTCCTTCGCTGATTTTCTTGCCCATGTTCTCGAACACTGAGGAGATCAGTTTCTGGGCTTGGGCATCGAGCACCCGCCCACCTACTGTGGCGGCGGGGCCACTGACGTTGGCCTCGCCTTGCCAGTCAAGCAGGGTGGTTTGGTCGGGTTGGCCGTTGATATTGGCGCTAGCGGTGAGGTCTATGGCGGTGCCCAGACCGCCGCCGCGCAGCTTGACCGCCATTTTGTTGTTGGCCTGGTCGGGGACGAGCTGGATGGCGAACTTGAACTTGCCGCGCACCGGCCCCACGGCTACCCCCACCACCGCATCGAAGTTTCGGTCATCTTTGATGACAATATCTTGGGTGTCGGGGAGGCACGAGGCTACCTTGTTGGGGTCGAGGATGAAACTCCAGACCTTCTGCGGGTCGGCGGTGACTTTTTCTTGTCCGGTGTAGTTGAGTTTCATGGATGCTCCTGAATGGGGTGTTCGATTGCTCGGGCCTGGATAAGTTTACCGTTTACCGCGAGAAATGTCGCAGGTCATAGGTCGCGGATCCCAGGCCAAAGACACGATTTTGACATGGGACATGAGACCTGAGACTTGCGACAAAGTCTTTGTGGATAACGGTAAACGTCCTAAAACGCATCTATCCCGGCCCCGCGCAGCACCTTCCAGACTTTTTCACGGGTCACGGGCATATCAAGGTGGCGCACGCCCAGGTGGGCCAGCGCGTCTACCACGGCATTTACGAAGGCGGCTGGGGAGCCTACGGTGGGTGACTCGCCCACGCCCTTGGCCCCGATGGGGTGGTGGGGGCTAGGGGTGACGGTGTGGCCGGTTTCCCACTTGGGGGTCTCGAGCGAAGTGGGGAGCAGGTAGTCGGTGAAGTTGCTCGAGAGGTTGTTGCCCTCCGCATCGAAGGCGATTTCCTGCATGAAGGCCATGGCGAAGCCCTCGGTCAGGCCGCCATGCACCTGGCCCTCGACGATCATGGGGTTGATGATGGTACCGCAGTCGTCAATCGCCACGAAGCGCCGCACCTTGACCTCGCCGGTGCCTTTATCAACGTCCACCACGCAGACATACGCCCCATTAGGAAAGGTCAGGTTGGGCGGGTCGTAGTAGTAGGTGGTCTCGAGGCCCGGCTCCATCCCCTGCGGCAGGTTGGTATAGGCCGCAAAGGCCACCTGGCTCATGGTCACGCTCTTGCCCGGCACACCCTTGACGCTGAACTTCTTGTCGGCCCACTCCACATCGGCCTCGCCGACCTCGAGCAGGTGTGCGGCGATTTTCTTGGCCTTTTCGCGGATGCGGCGGGCTCCCAGAGCCATGGCTCCGCCCGCTACCGGGGTCGAGCGGCTAGCATAGGTTCCCAGGCCGTAGGGTGCAGTGTCGGTGTCGCCCTCCTCGACGATAATCTTGTCCACGTCCAGGCCCAGTTCTTCGGATACGATTTGGGCCCAGGTGGTTTCGTGGCCCTGGCCCTGGTGGCGGGTTCCGGCCCGCACGATGGCCGAGCCCGAGGGATGCACGCGAATCTCGGCTCCATCGAACATCTTGAGGCCCAAAATGTCGAAGTCCTTGGATGGCCCCGCCCCTACGATTTCGGTAAAAGTGGAGATGCCGATGCCCATCAGCTCGCCCTTGGCCCGTTTCTCTGCCTGCTCCTTGCGCAGTTCCTCGTAGCCCAGCTTGTCGAGGGCTACCTTGAGGGTTTTCTCGTAGTCGCCGGAGTCATAGGTCCAGCCCAGCGCACTGGGATAGGGAAACTGGGCGGGCTGGATGAAGTTCTTGATGCGCAGCTCGGCGGGATCCATCTTCAGTTCGTGGGCCAGCACGTCCATGCTGCGCTCGATGAGATACGAAGCCTCCGTCACCCGGAAGGAGCAGCGGTAGGCTACCCCGCCCGGAGCCTTGTTGGTATAAACCGCGTCCACCTCGGCGTAGGCTTTGGGGAAGTCGTAGGAGCCGGTGCAGATGCTGAATAGCCCCGCTGGATATTTGCTGGGGTCGGCGGCAGCATCGAAGGCCCCATGGTCGGCGAGGGTATAGACCTTCATAGCCGTGACCTTGCCCTCTTTGGTCGCGCCAATCTCGATGTCCATGTGGAAATCTCGAGCGAAGCCGGTGGTGGTGAGGTTCTCGGTGCGGGTCTCGACCCACTTGACTGGCACACCCAGTACGATGCTGCCCACGATGGCGCAGACATAGCCGGGGTACACCGGAACCTTGTTGCCAAACCCACCGCCGATGTCGGGTGAAATCACCCGGATGTTGTTCTCGGGGATGCCCGTGACCAGCGAGAGCACGGTGCGGATGGCGTGCGGAGCCTGGCTGGTCATGTAGACCGTGAGGCGACCGGTGGCCTTGCTCATGTCGCCGATGCAGCCGCAGGGCTCGAGGGGGGCCGGATGGCTACGCGGGTAAACCATGTGTTGCTTGACCCGGATTTCCGAGCTTGCCAGGGCCTGGTCGGTCTCGTCTTTGGAGCCTACGTCCCAGGTCCAGATGTGGTTGTTGTGACGGCGCGGCCCGTGGGCTCCTTCCATCTTGTCTTTGATGTCCTCGCGCAGCACCGGGGCATCGGCATCGGTGGCCTTGTAGGGGTCTACGACGGCTTGCAGCGGTTCGTAATCCACCTGCACCGCCGCCGCACCGTCCGCCGCAGCCTGGCGGGTGTCGGCGAACACCGCAGCGACTTCCTGCCACTGGTAGAGCACCTTGCCATCGGCCAGCACCATCTGCTTGTCGCCCGCCAGGGTCGGAACCCAGGCCAAACCCGCGCCCGCCAGTTCCTTGGAAGTAATCACGGCCTTCACGCCGGGAACCTTCAGGGCCTCGGAGCTGTCAATGCCGTTGATTTTGGCGTGGGCGTAGGGGCTATGCACCAGGGCCATGTGCATCATGCCGGGCAGGTTGATGTCGTCGAGGTAATTGCCCTTGCCTACGATAAAACGCGAGTCTTCCTTGCGTTTGATAGCCTTGCCGAGTCCTTGGATGCCCTTGGGCTCGAGGTTGGGAGATTCAATAGCCATATATGCTCCTTTCAGTCACGTCGAAGGTCAAAGATCGAAAGTTGAACGCCAGTAGATTCTTTTGACCTTAGACCTTAGTCCTTCGACCTTCGACAAATCTCTAGTCATCCGCTGCCGCGCCTGCTGGTTGATTCATAGCCTGCGCTGCCTGCTGTACAGCCTTGACGATGTTCTGGTAGCCGGTGCAGCGGCAGAGGTTGCCCGATAGCGCGAAGCGGATTTCGTCCTCGCTGGGGTTGGGGTTGCGCTCCAGGAGCGCCACCGAGGAGAGCATCATGCCAGGCGTGCAGTAGCCGCACTGGAGGCCGTGCTGGTCGTGAAAAGCTTGCTGAATTGGGTGCAGGTTGCTGCCCGCTAAGCCTTCGACGGTGGTGATGGGATGGCCCTCGGCGCTCACCGCGAACATGGTGCAGCTTTTCACTGGGATGTTGCCGTCCAGAAGCACCGTGCAGACTCCGCACGACGAACTGTCGCAGCCGATGTGGGTTCCGGTGAGGCCCGCGTCGCGGATAGCGTGAGCCAGCAGGGTACGCGGTTCCACGTCCATCTTCTTATCCTGACCGTTGATGTTGAGGGTGATTTGCATAAGCTCCTTCCATTCTGGTCTTAAGTCTCGAGTCGCAGGTCTCAGGCCAAAAGTGGGCTTTGGTCATGCAACCTGCGACTTGTGACCGGTGACATCTCTCAAATCTTTACTCCCAAACGGCCCAAAGCCTTGACCAAACCGCGTCCGACCAGCACCCTGGCCATATCCTTTTTGTACTCTTTGGAACCACGCGCATCAGGGTTGGGGTCGGCGATTTTGGCGGCTTCCTCGGCGGCGGCGCGAATCAGGTCGCGGGTGGGTTTCTGCCCGCGCAGCAGCTTCTCGCCCTCGGCCACGCGCAGGGCCTTGAGGGCTACTGCGGTCACGCCGATGCCAATTTCCTTGATGGTTCCGTCTTGGGCCAGCTCGAGCTGCACTGCGGCGGCTGCCGTGGCGTAGTCGCCCACCTTGCGCTCGATTTTCTCGTAAGCCCCAGAGGTACGGGTGTTAGGTACAGGAAAGCGGGCCTCCACCGCCATTTCGCCCTCCTGAATCGAGGTCGTGAAGCTGTCCACGATGAAATCGTCAATGGCCTCGGTGCGCTCGCCGCCCTGCCCCCGAATGACCATCTGCGCCCTGGCGGCAATCGCGGTGGCGGCCCAGTCGCCCGAGGGGTCGTTGTGGCACAGGCTTCCCACCACCGTGCCCCGGTAGCGCACGATGGGGTCGGCCACTACCTGCGAGACATCGGCAATGAGGTGGTAACGCGACTGGATGTCTTGGTGAAACTCCACGTCGGTGTCGCGCACCAATGCCCCGACCCGCAGCATCCCGTTTTCCTCCGACAAGTAGGCCAGGTTTGGTAACTTGTTTATGTCTACCAGCACGGCCGGTTGGGCCAGGCGGTAGCGCATGGCCGGGATCAGGCTTTGTCCTCCGGCGAGGATGCGTGCCTCGAGGCCATATTGGCCCATCAGTGCAACGGCTTCCTCCACCGAAGAAGGACGGTGATAATCGAAGGCTCCTGGAATCATGTTCCCACTCCTCCTGTCAGGCTTGTAACACCGATTATCAAACTATGCTGAGAGGGCTACTGTCAATCTGGGGCTGCTCTACACTTGCTGGTAGGAGTAACGCCTGGAGCCTATATGATGGACGGGTGAGAATCGAATGGACGCAGTAATTCTCTCGGCAGGTCGGGCTAGCCGTTTTGGCCTACCCAAGTTTCTGCTGCCCGCCGGGCCGGGCTACACCTTGCTCACCAAGGTGCTCAAGTTTGCCTTGCAGACGGTAAATGGCCGGGTGGTGGTGGTGGTGGGCCGCGAAGGGGGAGCCGCCCGCTACGCGGTCAAAACCTGGCTGCGCCCAGTGAACGCCCCGCGGGTACACCTGGTGACCAACCCCGACTATGCAGCGGGGCTGAGCACTTCACTCAAGCGCGGGGTGGGTCAGTTTTCCAGATCAGAGGGGCTGCTGGTACTGTTGGCGGATCAACCCGCTCTAAACGCGGGCAAGCTCTATCTGCTGCGCAAGACCTACCAGACCTCGAGCGCCTGGGCTGTTTCGGCAGCCGAAAACGGGGTGCAGAAGCCACCGGTTTGTCTGGGGCCAGCCCTATTTTCGGCAGTAAAAGCCCTCGAGGGGGATCAGGGTGCCAAAGACCTGCTCCGGCGCTACGCTGAGAGAGTCCAACTGGTGGAATGGGGGCCGGGGGATTGGTTTACCGACGTGGACACCTGGGAAACCTACCGGGACTTGATCCGCAGCCGCGAATGGGACAAAGAGGAGTTCGTGCCGCTAGAAGCCCTCAGCTCGCTACAGGAACTCGAGGCCAGGCTGGAAAGCCTCGCGCAGCCCCAGGCTTACCTCGAGACCCTGCGCCGGGGCGTTCTGACCTTGCTCAATCAACAAGATGCTTGATAAATCTCATGGCGCTCCTCTGCTCGCTCCAGCCCTTAGAGGCGTAGAATCCATGTTTATACGACTCCCGGTCTGTTATGTTGAGCAGCGTCAGCCGCTGACACCCCCGATTCTTAGCCTACCCCTCGATCTCTTGGAGGAGCGCGGTTCCTATCCCACGTCCGCTGGCATCCGAACGCACGAACAGCTCGCTCACGTAGCCTTCGGGCGGGCTGAACAGGTAGTTTAGCCAGTAAACCGCTGTATAGCCCACGGTTCGAGCGTCTAGTTCGGCGACCAAGACCAGGCGCTCGGGGTGATTGCGCTCGAGGCTGGCCCGAACCACCTTCTCGAGCGCGTCCACACCCTGTTCTTTCCACTTGGGGTAGTCGTCAACGTTTGCCAAAAGCTCCGCCATGGTGCGGGCATCGGAAGGCTGTGCAGTTCGTATGCGCGGGTTCATGGGCGAATCAGTGTCCTCCGGTCAGGCGGTCAATCATCTGGTTTTTGAGGTTCCACAGCTTTTGCGAGAGCGAGACATGATAGGTGTGCGGGTTAATCAAGCGACGTACGCCGGGGTCGAGGGTTTCTACGTCGGCTTGGCGGCGCTTGCGCCAGACTTCCAGGGTTTCCCCATTCACCCGCCGGTGGCCGTTCCAGACCTCGCTTTGCAGGGGCTCGAGCGTAAATGTGCCTTTCTTACGTGCTCCATCAGTCTCTGAGGTTTCAAGTAGGTTCGCACCTTCGGTCTCGAGCCGATATTTATCGGTCTGCACCCGCCGCGACTTGGCCCCATCGAAAGGGTGGCGCAGGGTCAAGACCGGCTCCGAGGCAGGATTCTCATCGGAAAGGGTGATGAGGTCGGCAGTGGCCGAACCCCGCTCGTCGTACAGCCGCCAGGCCGTCTTGTGACCGGGGTTGAGCACCTTCTCCACGGTCTCCGAGACCTTGATGGCGGGCTTCCACTCCCCCCCGTCCTGCATCGCTACCACCTTGTATACCCCACCCAGCGCGGGCTGGCCCCAGCTCGTCACCAGCCGTGTCCCCACGCCGAAAATCAACCGCCGGATGAGGGCATCCGCATCTATCCCGTAGCGCCGGGCTTCCTGCTGAATCTGGGTTTGCACCTGCCAGATGACCAGTTCGTCCAGCTCGGACGAAAGCACGATGGACACATCCTTGAAACCCGCCGCGTCCAGCAGTTGGGCGGCGCGAATGGAGAGATAGGCCAAGTCGCCGGAGTCTATGCGGATGCCGATGGGCTGATGTCCCTTGCGCCTGAGTTCCTCGAACACCGCAATGGCGTTGGGCACGCCCGACTCGAGCACGTCAACGGTGTCCACGAGCAAGGTGGTGTTGTCGGAGTAGATGTCGGCGAAGGCTCTAAAAGCCTCGAGTTCGCTCATCCCCAGCGCGATAAAAGCCTGTACCAGGCTGTGCGCATGGGTTCCGGCGGCCTGCAAGCCCAACTCGTAGGAGATGCCCACGTTGGAACTCACGTCGGCCCCGCCAATCAAGGCCGCGCGGGTGGCGGCGTTCCCGGCCCCGCTGGCGGCCCGGCGCAGCCCCATGTCGAGGATGGTGGCGTGGTCGGCCACATCGCGGATGCGGCTGGCTTTGGTGGCAATCAGGGTCTCGAAGTTGAGCTTATTGAGCAGGGCGGTCTCGAGCAGTTGGGCTTGGGCCAGTGGCCCCTCCACGGCGACCAGCGGAACTTGCGGGTGGACTACGCGGCCCTCGGGTATGGCCTTGAGGGTGAGGCCATCGAACGAACCATTTTTGCCCAACCACTCGAGGAAATCGGCGGCGAAAAGGGGCTTGCCGGTGCGGGTTTTTTGGCTGCGCAACACCTCGAGTTCTCCCTCGCCGAACCGTGCCCCCTCCATCCAGTCCAGCAAAGGGTCTAACCCTGCGAACACGCAGTACCCGGCTTGATGTTGTCCATAATCCGGGTTCTTGCGGTAAAAGAATTCGAACAAGGCGGGGCGTTCGTGTAGGCCAAGGCGGAAATAGACTTGGGCCATGGTGAGCTGATATTCGTCGGTGAGAAGGATGCCTTCGGTCAGGCTGGACATGACCATAGAATACCGTCGAACGCTGAACGCCCAAAGCTAAAAACGCAAAACAAACTCCTGTAGGGGCGCAAAGCTTTGCATCCCTCGCGCATCAAGCGCCAAATGCTCGAGCCAACACCTGCTTTGCCTCCCCTTAGGAACACGATTATCTGCGCCTGTCCTGGACGCTATTTCCCGCAAACCTCAGGGGAGGTGGCGCGACAGCGCCGGAGGGGTTTTCTTTTACCCCACCGCAAACCTCATTTACCCGTCAGGAATGTGTCAAAATACAAAGCGTGAGCAGTTTGGTATACCGGGATTTCTTTGCCGAGCAGGGGCTCGAGCCCCTTTCCTCCCAAGGCTACCGCCAACAGGAGCGGGCGGCAGCGTTCCCTTACCTCCAAGCCCTTTCCGAGCGAGTATTGGTTTTCGATGGGGCGATGGGGACGCAGATTTTCAAATATAACCTGAGTGATGATGACTACGGTGGGCCGCAGTACGCGGGCTGCCCGGAAATCCTTAACCGCACCCGCCCGGACGTGATCGCCAGCATCCACCGCAGCTATTTTGAGGCCGGAGCCGATGCCGTTGAAACCAATAGCTTCGGCTGCTTCCCCCACGTTCTGGTTGAGTATGGCTTGCAGGACGAAGCCGAAGATTTGGCGTATCAGTCGGCGCGGATTGCTCGAGCCGTGGCCGAGGAGTTTTCCACATCTGACAAACCTCGTTTCGTAGCGGGTTCTTTAGGGCCGGGGACAAAACTCATCAGCTTGGGGCAGATTGACTGGAACACCTTATTCGAGTCGTACCGCACTGCCGCCAGGGGCTTGATTCGCGGTGGGGTTGACTTGCTGCTCCTCGAGACCAACCAGGACATCTTGCACGTGCGCTGTGCGGTGCTGGCCTCGAGGCAGGCCATGCAGGACGCAGCGCGTGAGGTTCCTCTGCAAGTGCAGGTGACGATTGAGGCTACCGGGACGATGCTGGTTGGAACCGATGACAGCGCCGCACTCACCGCCTTGGAGTCCCTTCCCGTGGACGTGGTGGGCCTCAACTGTGCCACTGGCCCCGACCTGATGGACTCGCACATTCGCTTTTTCGCCCAGAACTCCACACGCTGGGTGGCCTGTATGCCCAACGCCGGGCTGCCACGCAACGAGGGCGGGCACGAGGTTTACGACCTGACCCCGGCGGAACTGGTGCGCTGGCAGGAGAAATTCGTGCGCGAGTACGGCCTGAACGTGGTGGGTGGTTGCTGCGGGACGGGGCCGGAGCACATTCGGCAACTGGTCGAGGCTTTCCGGGGCCAGGCCCAGAATGTCCGGCAGGGAGCACCCTTTTCTGGGCTGATCGCCAGCCTCTACGGGAGTGTTGCGCTCAAACAAGATACCGGCATCCTCATCGTCGGGGAGCGCACCAACGCCACGGGCAGCAAGAAATTCCGCGATCTGCTGTTCGCTGGTGACTACGCGGGGATGCTCGAGCTGGCCCAGGAGCAAGTCGCTGAAGGCTGCCATGTTCTGGATGTTTCGACGGCCTGGACGGGCCGCGACGAGGTAGCCGACATGACCGAGACGGTGCGCCGCCTCGCCACCGGCGTGCAACTGCCACTGATGGTGGATTCCACCCAAGTAGACGTGATGGAAGCCGCGCTGGAGCACCTCGGCGGGCGGGCCATTTTGAATAGCGTGAACCTCGAGGACGGCCTGCCCAAGTTCGACAAAGTGGCTTCCCTGGCCCGCAGACACGGCGCGGCAGTGGTGGCCCTGACCATTGACGAGGACAAAGAGGCGGGGATGGCGAAAAGCCCCGAGCGCAAGGTGGAAATCGCACTGCGGATGTACGAACGCCTGACCAAGGTTCACGGCATCGCCGGGGAGAGCCTGCTCTTCGACCTGCTGACTTTCCCTATCACTCAGGGCGATGAGGACACCCGCAAACTCGGGCTGTGGACGATTGAAGGTATCCGCCGGGTCAAGGAGCGCTTGCCCGAGGTCGGCTTTATCCTGGGGGTTTCCAACGTGTCGTTCGGGCTTTCGCAGCCTGCGCGGGTGGTGCTCAACTCGGTTTTCCTCGACGAGTGCGTCAAAGCTGGGCTCACCGCCGCGATTCTCAACGCGGGCAAGATTCTGCCCATCAACCAGATTCCCGAAGCCGCTTACAAAATAGCCCTGGACTTGATTTATGATCGCCGCGCCTTTGCCGACGACGGCTCGGTTAGCTACGACCCGCTGTTCGCCTTGGTGGACTACTTCGCCAAAAACAAGACTGAGAAGTCCTCGGCGGCGGATCCTTTGGCGGGTCTGACCACTGAAGAACGCTTGCAGAAGCGGATTATCGAGGGCCGGAAAGTGGGTTTGGAAGCGGACTTAGAAGTCGCACTCGAGCATGGCTACAGCCCGGTCGAGGTCATCAACAAGATTTTGCTCGAGGGTATGAAGACCGTGGGCGAGCTGTTTGGTTCGGGTAAAATGCAGCTCCCTTTCGTGCTGCAAGCCGCCGAGACCATGAAGACGGCGGTGCGCTACCTGGAGCCCAAGATGGATCGCCTCGAGGGCGTGCAGAAGGGCACGATGGTGATTGCCACCGTCAAGGGGGATGTCCACGATATCGGCAAGAACCTGGTAGACATCATCCTCTCCAACAACGGCTACCGGGTGGTGAACTTAGGCATCAAGAAGGCCATCGAGGAAATCCTGTCGGCGGCGGAAGAACATAAGCCCAACGCCATCGGGATGAGCGGCCTGCTCGTCAAGAGTACGGTGGTAATGAAGGAAAACCTCGAGTACATGGCCGCTCGAGACTACAAAACCCCGGTGATTTTGGGCGGGGCCGCGCTCAACCGACACTATGTCGAGCACGACCTCCGATCTACTTATCAAGCTGGGAAGCGCACCCAGGCCGAAGCCCCCGTTTTTTATGCCTCGGATGCCTTCGACGGCCTGCAACTGATGGACGAACTCTGCGGCCACGCCGCGCCTAAGCTGACCTCGAGGGAGAAATCGGGCCTCCAGGTCAAGACCGCCTACCAAATCTTGCAGGAAAAGCTCGCTGCAGGCAGGGTTTATGTTCCCTCCAACCTTCCGCCCGCGCCGCGCATCCCGCAGCCGCCCTTCTGGGGTAGGCGGGTGGTGGAGGGGGGGGAACTCGAGCTGGGCGTAATCTCTCGCTACGTCAACAAAAACGCCCTGTTCCGGGGGCAGTGGGGCTTCCGCCGGGGCGAGATGCCGCCTGCGGAGTACGAGGCCTACCTCGAGCGCCTGGCTGAGCCGATTTTTGAAGACCTGCTGATTCGCGCCCTAACCGACGGCTCGCTACAGCCGAGCGTGGTCTACGGCTACTGGCCGGTGGCCTCCGACAAGAATGACCTCATCGTGTTCGACCCGCAGACGGGGCTCGAGTGCTTCCGCTTCGCCTTCCCGCGCCAGACCGGAAACCGCCACCTCTGCATCTCCGACTTCTTCCGCCCACGCCACGCTGAGTCTGTCGGCGATGAGCGGATCTTTATCCCCGCACCGGCCTGGGAAAACGGGGCCAGAGACGTGCTGGGGGCGCAAGTCGTAACCATGGGCCGCATGGCCTCGGAGGTCGCCGCGCGGATGTTCTCCGGCGACGAGTACCAGCAATACCTCTACTGGCACGGCTTCTCGGTGGAGATGACCGAGGGGCTGGCCGAATACTGGCACAAGCGGGTGCGCCAACAGCTCGGCATCGCTCAGGACGATGCCACCGACCTGCAAAAGCTCTTCCAGCAGGGCTATCAGGGCAGCCGCTACAGCTTCGGCTACCCGGCCTGCCCGCGCCTGGAAGACCAGAAATATCTGCAAGAGCTGCTGGCCTGGGGCGAGATTGGCGTGGAGCTGAGCGAGGAGTACCAACTTCACCCGGAGCAGTCCACGAGTGCTATTGTGGCGCATCACCCGGCGGCGAAGTATTTCAACTTGTAGCTGCTAAACTAACTCCATGTTTAAACTGATTCCCGACCCCGTTTTGCCGGAAAAATACCTCGAGCTGGAAAAAACTGCTTCGGTGCGGCACGAGTTCGTGGACGGCATTGCCTACGCGATGGCAGGGGCTAGCCGCACTCACAATTTGCTGGCAGGTAACATGTTCACTGCTTTGCGAAGCTTGGCAACGGGCCTATCTTGCCGGGTTTTTCAGACCGACATGGAGCTCCGCATAGAAGACGATTTTTTCTATCCTGACCTGATGGTGGTTTGTGCGCCGGAACCCGACGACGAATACTACGAGACCGACCCCTGTATCTTGGTCGAAGTGCTTTTGGAGAGCACCAAAAACACCGATTTGCGCGAAAAAGCCTCGACTTACCGCCACATACCCAGTTTGCAAACCTATTTAATTGTTGACCCCAACAGCAAAACTATCCGCCACTATTTCCGTGGTGGGGACGGGAACTGGCAGCACCAAGACGTAACCGATACCGGTACAGTGCCTTTACCTTGCTTGAACGGTTTATTGGATTTAGCTGAGGTGTATGGAGGTGTGGTATGAAGCCCGGCGGCGAAGTATTTCAACTTATGACTACGAGGCTTATGCCCCTACAATGCGTGTATGATGACGACCTGCTGCCTCTTCGGGAAATCAATCTAGATGAAGACGTGAAATGAAGCTGCGCGATGGCTACACCCTCGTCACCCACAACACCAAAGAGTTCTCTCGAGTCCCCGAATTGAGGCTCGAGGACTGGCTAAACTGAGCCTTGCCCATACAAAAACAACTGGTGCAAAGCCCTCTATCTAGGCTTGTACCGCTTGGTAGGACGGCCCACGCTGCCATAGACCATCTCTGCTTGCAGGCTCCCGCTTTCGCTGAGATATTCCAAGTAGCGCCAGGCCGAAACCCGGCTAAGGCCCACCCGGCTGCCCACCTCCTCCGCGCTGAGGGGCTGCTCGGAGGCCATCAGGGCACTGCGGATTTGCTCGAGGGTAAGTGGGTCGAGCCCTTTGGGCAAGCGCTCTTCGCCCTGATGGCCCAGCAAACGGTCTAAGCGGCTCTGGGTGAAGTTGGGCTCGACTACCGAGGTACGCAGGCGGTAACGGCCCAGAGCTTCCCGCAACCGGGGTTGCTGAAAAGGCTTGATCAGGTAGTCCAGTGCTCCGCCGTGCAAGGCCCGCTGCACCGAGGCCAGGTCGCTGGCAGCGGTAATCAGGATGACCTCGAAGCCCAGCCCCATGCCCCGCAGTTCCTGCACCAGCTCGAGGCCGCTGCCATCGGGCAGGTACACATCCATCAGCAGTAGGTCAGGCTCGAGGGCTTGTACCAGTTCGCGCCCCTGGCGCACCGTCTCGGCCTGCGCCACTACTGTAAAGCCGGTCTCGGCCTCGACCAGGGCACGGTTGACCCGCCCCACCCAAGGGTCGTCCTCGACCATCACCACCCGAACCGGTGGGTCGGCCTGGGCAGGGTTCACCCGCCCGCCTCCGGCTGTATAGCCTCGAGGGGCAAGCTGACCTGAAAGACGGTTCTGCCGTCCCGGCGAAAATGGGTCAGGGTTCCGCCCACTGCGCCCACCCGCTCGCGCACCAGGCTGAGGCCCAGCCCCCGCCGCGCACCCCGGCTGGAAACCCCGGCCTCGAAAATACGTTCGCTCAAGGCGGGCACAACCCCAGGGCCGCTATCGCTGACTTCGAGCTGTAATCCTTCAGGGTCTTCGCCCATCATGAGGCTGACGCTTTTGGGTTTGGCCTGGGCTACTGCTTCAAAGGCATTTTCCAGCAGATTGCCCAGCGTCACTACCAGCACCTCCTCGGCCAGCCCGGCCCAGCGCGAACTCAAGGAAGAGCCCGGCTCGAGTCCGAAGGTGATGCCCAACTCGCTGGCCCTAGCACTTTTGCCAATTACCAGTGCGGCTACCTTGGGCACGCCGATGTCGGCAATCAGATTCTGCAAGGCGGCATTCTGGCGGTGCTCCCGCTGGATCAGGTGTAGGGCTTCTTGGGGCTGACCCAGTTGAATCAGGCCTCCGATGGTGTGCAGGCGGTTCATGAACTCGTGGGTCTGGGCCCGGAGCAACTCGGCATACTGGCGGGTCTGGGTGAGTTCTTCGGCCAGGCGAGTAATCTCCTCACGGTCACGGAAAATCACTACCCGTCGCCCGTCGGTGGCCTGGAACACATCCACCAGCAGCGGCTTGCCGCCCGAACTGAGGGATGCGTTGCGCACCGCGCTGCCACCGCTCAGAAAACCACTGTTGGCTAACTCCGGCCACAAGTCTGCCAGCGAGATGGGCGAGACCTCGTTCCAGGAGAGCAGTTCGTAAGCCCTGGGATTGGCACTTTGCAGGCGGTTGTCCCCGCCAATTACCAACACCCCTTCGTGCATGGTCTCCAAAACTGCTTGGTGTTGCAGCATCAGGGCAGCGATTTCCTCGGGCTCGAGGCCCAGAATTTCACGCTTGATGTGGCGGCTGATGAGCATGCTGCTGAGCAGGGCCAGTAGCAGGGCCAGGCCAAACCAGGGCAGGCTATCGCGGCTGACTTGTAGGGCCACGGTTTCTACCCGAGGCAGCAGATAGCCGCTCGAGACCAGCCCAATTACCTGGCCCTGTTCGTCCAGCACCGGAACCTTGCCCCGCACCGAGCGTCCCAGGTGGCCCTGCGAAACGCTTACCACCTCCTGGCCCAAGAGCACCTTGGGGGTTTCGTCGCGGGCTTCTTGGTTATCCTCGGTGAGCAGAGATTTCCCGATGAGTTCGCTTCTGGGATGGCTCAAGCGGATGCCTTTGGCATCGGCCACCACGATAAAGTCGGCTCCGGTGCGCTCACGCAGCCCTTCGACCATGGGGTTGATGTCTTGTGAGCGGGGTTGAGGCCGCTTTAATTCGGCCACCACTTGTGGTAGCGCGGCTACGGCCCTCGAGAGGGTCAGAGCTCGTTCGCCGTACTGGTGAACGGTGTCGGTGAGGAGTTGATGCACCTGCAACAGCGCCAGCAGTGAGACCAACAGCAGCCCCACCCCCACCTGAAGCAAAAATAGCCGACCCTGAAGGCCCAGACGGGGCTTGGGAGGGCTCAGCTTGGAAGGTGGGGAAAACAGCCCCTTGTGGTGGATGCCCGGCCAGACTTTCACAGCTCACCTTTCGACAGTCGGATTGTATCGCACAGTGCAGAGCAGCTGATAGCTATTCCGTCAACGGGGCGGGCCGCCACTTGATGAGCAGGTTCTCCAGGCCGGTAATCAGATATTCCATGCCCAGTGCCACCACCGCCAGAATTAGCATCGAGGCAAAGACCCCGGCGGCATTGAAGGTGCCTTGAGCAGTGGCGATCATCAAGCCGATGCCTTTCCTCGAGCCCAAGAACTCACCCACCACCGCGCCCACCAGGGCAAAGCCAAAGCTCACGTGCAAACTAGCGATAATCCAGGTCAGGGCCGAGGGTAGCACCACCGCCAGCGTCACTTGGCGCGACGAAGCTCCTAAGATGCGGGCATTGGCGATGAGGTTGCGGTCAGCCTCGCGCACCCCCTGGAAGGCGTTGGCGAAGACCACGAAAAAGACCATCACTACCGCCAGGGCCACCTTGGAAGCCGTGCCCAGGCCCAGGGTGATGATGAAAATCGAACCCAGCACTACCCTGGGGATGGAGTTGGCAATCTTGATATACACGCTGAACACATCGGCCAGCAGGGCATTGCGACCCAGCAAAATCCCGAAGAAGATACCCAGCACCGAACCAATAAAAAAGCCCATCAAGGTCTCGCTTAGAGTGACCCAGATTTGCTCCCACAGCGAGCCTTGGGCGGTTCCCTCGAGCATCCAAGTCCAGACTTGGCCCAGAATTGCCGAGGGCATCGAGAAGAAGAAGGAGTCTATGGCCTTGGTACGGGCTGCTACTTCCCAGCCACCCAGCACCACCACCAAAAAAGCTATTCGCAGGAACATCACCAGTTGCCGTCGGCGGCGCAATTTTGCCAGGGCGGCCTGATCCTGGGTGTCCTGAGCTTGAGTGGAAACTACCGCGCTCACAGCCTACCTCCTACCGCGCTCACTTCTGCGGCGCGGTTGAAACCAGCCTCGACCTCCTGGCGCAAATCCATCCAGATGCGCCTAGAAAGCTCGACGAAGGTCGGTTGGAAGCGCACCTCGGAGATTATCCTGGGCCGAGGCAGGTTTACCGTGTACACCGACTTCACCGTGCCGGGGCCGCTGCTCAGCACGTAAACTCGGTCGGCTAAGGCAATGGCCTCCTCGAGGTCGTGGGTCACGAAAACCACTGAGGCCCCCAGATTCGACCACAGTTTGAGCAACTCGTCTTGCATCAGGATGCGAGTCTGCACGTCGAGGGCGCTGAAAGGCTCGTCCATCAGCAAAATTTCTGGCTGGTTGATGAAGGTCTGAGCCAGTGCCACCCGCTTGCGCATCCCGCCCGAGAGCTGGTGCGGGTAGTGGTTTTCAAACCCCGCCAGTCCTACCCTCGAGACCCATTCTCTGGCTTTCTGGAATGCAACTTGTCGGGACTCTCCCCTAAACAATGGCCCCGCCGCTACGTTGTAGAGCACGCTGCGCCAGGGAAAAACTGCGTCGTGCTGGAAGACAAAGCCAATGCGAGGATCAATGCCTGCTACAGGCTTGCCCATTACTTGCACGATGCCACTGCTGGGCCGGGCCAGCCCAGTAATCAGGCTAAGGGTGGTGGATTTGCCGCAGCCGGTTGGCCCCACCACCGCGACAAACTCTCCCCGCCCCACGCTCATGTTGATGTCGCGCAGGGCGGTAAGGGCACGGCCATCGGGGGTGGTAAAGCGGTGGGTGACACGCTCGAGTTCGATGGCGGGTTGGTTAGGGGTATCGCTGTTCACACTTTCTCCGAAGCACCGAAGTGCTGTTGATTTGAAGCTCGAGAGCTGAGGGCAAAACGCTAAACGCCAAGGGCAAAAACTGTCGAAGGTCGAAGGCAAAAGGCCGAAAACCTAAAAACACAAACTGCGTCCTGGACGGTGTTTCATGATGTGATAATTATGCTGTCCTGGTGTAGCTTTTGGCCCCTTGTATTTTGTCTTTGACTTTAGCTCTCTGCCCTCAGCTCTCCGGCTATTTCGCCGCTTTGACGAACTCGGTGGTGTAGGTCTTAGAGAGGTCAATGGTTTTGCCCATCACACCCTTGTCGAAGGTAGAGAGCACCTTGAGCACGGTGGCTGGGCCGTTTTCGGGCATCACGCCGTCGGGGGTGAACATGGCCTTACCGTTTTTGAGGGCGTTGATGTACAACTCGGGGTCGCCTACCAGGTAGTCCTTGGGCATTTGGGCGGCGATCTCCTCGGCGGTGTGGGTCTGGATGTATTTGAGGGTCTTGACCAAGGCGTTAGCCAGCTTCTGCACGGTTTCCTTGTTCTTGTTGACGTAGTCGGTCATCATGTACAAGCAGGCGGCGGGATAGGTTCCTCCCAGCGCCTTGACTGCGCCTTCTTCGGTGCGGAGGTCTATGAGTATTTTGGCATCGCCGGTTTTGAGCATTCTCGAGACGGTGGGTTCGGTGGTCATGCCTACGTCTATTTGGCCCTGCTTCATGGCGGCGATGAAGGTATTGCCTGCGCCTACCGCCAGGGAGGTGGTCTGAGCCACCGGAACCCCGTTTCGCACGGCCAGGAACTGCATCAAGAAGTTGGTCGAGGAGCCCAGCCCGGTCACGCCCATGGTCTTGCCCTTGAAGTCGGCAGCACTCTTGATCTGGTCGGCTTTGCGAGAGTCCACCAGTACCACTTCGCCCGGCGCACGGCTAAACTGCACCACCGACATCAGGGCTTTGCCTTTGGCTTGCAGGTCAATGGTGTGGTCGTAGAAGCCTACCACCCCGTCTACTTTGCCTGCGAGCATCTCGTTCTCGGCATCCACCCCGGCGGGCTCTGTAATCAGGGTTACGTCCAGACCCTGCTCCTTGAAGTAGCCCAAGCGCTCGGTGAGCATGGCCGGAAGGTAGATGATTTTCTCGATACCCCCCACCATGATGGTGACTTTTTGGGCCAAAGCCCCTCCCAGCGCGAAGATGGTAGCAACCCCAGCCAGAGCTATGATTCTACGATTCATAAGACCATCCTTTCGGAACTATCCCGAGCGTATTCCAACTAAAACCCTACCGACCAGACTGAGGAGGAAGCCTCGAGTAGCCGACAGCGGTACGCTCTTTGGACAGGGGTTAGGCTAGTACACCTGGTTTTGGTCTACAAGTTTTTGTTCATTGTGTTCATTGATTTTCTGGGCATTGTAAACAAATCGGTCAGTACACTTTCAGCTAGCACTTCACTTGCTGTCCATGCGGGTCGTGTTAGCTTTTATATGGGAGGAAAAACCATGAACCGTTGGCAGTCCATAGCAGTTGGCGTGATGTTGGTGGTAGGGGTGGCTTTTGCCCAGCAAGCCCCCCTGACCATCCTGCACTTTAACGACGTATACGAGATTCAGCCCGTAGACAAGAGCAAGCGCGGCGGGGCAGCCCGAATTGCCACCCTGGTGGATCAGTACAAAGACCAAAAGCCCCTGATTCTTTTCAGCGGCGATGCCCTTTCGCCCTCGGTGATGTCCTCGGTATTTAAGGGCGAGCAAATGGTGGCAGCCTTCAACCAGCTCGGCTTGAACGCCGCGACCTACGGCAACCACGAGTTCGACTTTGGCCCCGCCCTGACCCAGCAGCGCGTAAAAGAGTCCAAGTTCCCCTGGATTTCGACCAATTTGGTGGGGCCGGATGGCAAGCCGGTAGACGGAGCCGTGCCCTCGGTCATCCTGGACTGGAATGGGGTCAAGGTAGGGCTGATTGGCCTAGCCGACAACTGGCTCGACCTGACCAGCGCAGGCCCCGATGCCAAATACCAAGACTTTGTAAAAGCCGCCCAGCAAGCGGTTCCCGAACTCAAGGCCAAGGGAGCCCAGGTGATTATCGCCCTGACCCACATGGCCATGGCCGACGACGAGCAGCTCGCTACCAGCGTGCCGGGCATAGACCTCATCCTGGGGGGCCATGACCACGAGCCGATGTGGAAGGTAGTGGGGGGCACTCTGATCTGGAAAACCGGCTCCGACTGGCGCAACCTGGGTTTGCTGAAGGTCTATCCCATGAAAGGAACCAAAGCCCTGGTTATCCCGCAGGAACTGGTGGTCAATGCCAAAGTAGCCGACCAACCGGAGATGAAAGCCCTGGTTTCGCGCTATGCTGACCAACTCGATAAAGGTTTGGCTGTGACTATCGGTGAGGCCAAGGTGGCTCTGGATACCCGCGAAAACGTTGTGCGTGCCAAGGAAGCCCCTATCGGCAACCTGATTGCTGATGCCATGCGGGCCTACACCAAAGCCGATGTCGCCATCACCAACGGTGGGGGCATCCGCACCGAACGGGTCTACGAGGCTGGCCCCATCAGCAAGAAAGACATCCTGGGCATTTTGCCCTTCGGTAACACCGTAATCAGCCTTAAGCTCACCGGCGACCAGCTCAAGGCAGCCCTCGAGAACGGCGTGAGCCAGGTAGAAAAAGGCGCGGGCCGCTTCCCCCAGGTCTCGGGCCTGAGCTTTACCTATGACCCTAGCCGTCCGGCAGGACAGCGGGTACTCGAGGTCAAGGTAGGCACTGAGGCCCTCGACCCGGCCAAGACCTACGTGGTCGCTACCAACGACTACATGGGTAACGGTGGCGACGGCTACAGCGTGTTCAAGGGAGCCCCCAGGGTAATCGCTGAAAACGGTGCGCCCCTGATGGCTCAGGTGGTGATGGACTACATCCAGGCCCAAGGCAACGTGGCTCCGCAAGTCGAGGGGCGAATTATCCGGAAATAAAGCCGAAACTGCTATAGAACGGTCTTTTGACCTCGAAAACAGGCCATCCCTCGAGGGATGGCCTGTTCGCTTGGAGGGTGGGATTGCTCCCATAAACAGATGATGGTCACTATAGTTCGTTCAGGACAGCGGAATTATCTTGTTTGCAAACCTGCTCTGGAACGCTCGAGCCAGGTTCGGGGACAAGGCTTCAATAAAACTGCGACAGGTCGGTGGAGATGGTATAGGTGCAGTTGCTGTTGGCTTCGGTCTGAAGCACCAGGCTGATTTTGCCGGTAGGGTCTACGGTGGTTTTGGAGAGGTCAAAATAGTAGAGCATGGTGCCGCTCCAACGGGGTTCTTTGTCGCTGCTTTTTTGCCAGTCCTCGAGGTAGGCAATCTTGTAGGGGCGCAGGAAGTTGTCCTTGCTGAGCATGATGCCCAGGTTGTAGGCTCCGCGCTGGAATTCTTCCTTTAGACCGGCAATTTGCACGTAGACCTGAAGATGCCCGGCGGGCAGTTTTTGTTGGGCCGCAGCCAGCGCGTCCTTGCCGGAAATATTCTTGAAGGCGTTGCGGGCGGACTGGGCTACTAAGGCTACCTGGTTGGCCTGACCAGCCAGGGTAATAGCCACCGGGCGGCTGCCGAACTTGGCGTATTCGGTGGGGGTTTGCAGCCAGTTGGCAAGACAAGTTTTGGGGTCGCCGTAGAGCAGCCCTACCTCGCTACCGGTAGGGAAAGCCCCTTTGTCCACCTTGAGGTCTAGGGTGAGCAGGGTCGAGACAGGGTTGATCCGGTTGTAGATACTGTCCACGATCTGCTGGGCTACCGAAGCATCGGGCGTAGGAGACCAGGCCAGCACCGGAGCCAGCAAAAAGGGGAGGCTAAGCATTCGTCGCATATTCACCTCGAGGTCAGAAAAATCATCTGGCAAGACAACCCCGCTGCGACGATGCGCGAGGCATCGCCGGGGGAAACTACGGCGTAGTCGTGGAAGCTGGATTTGGGGGCGTAGGGCGGGGGCTGGGTTCCCACCGCCTGCACGTGCAGTACCCGGCTGTAGCGCTCGAGCTGGATTTCCGCAGGGTTGACAAAAAACAAAGCGATGCTGGTCTTGTTCACCAAGTCGGTGGAGACCCCCTTGATGGCCTTGGCATCGGGCCAGACCTTGTGCCCCGAGCTTTCCACCACCGCAGGGGACATTCCCCGGCTGATGGGCACGCTGAGGCTGCGGGTATCCACGATGATGGCGCAACTCGGCAGTCCCTGGTTGCCTGCATCGCCCTTGCTGGGGAAGGCTCCGGCTTCGGCTATGGGGTTGGGTTTGTTTCCAGCCTGAGCCGGGGGATTGGCCCCACCGCTTTGCCCGGCCCGCTCGGGTGAGGTGTAGGTGCGGCTGGGTGCGGGGCCTGCCTCGGCTTTGGCTGGGGTGGGGGCCGCTACGGTAGCGGCAGGCCCATCCTTGGTGGCCTGGGCAGCCGGGGTTCCGGCGCGAATCGGTGAGGCTTCGGCGGCGACTGGCCCGCGTTGTTGGGCAGGCTGGGCAGGCTCTCCGGCAGATTGGGGGCCAGCCGGGCGGGCCAGGGCGGTACTCGAGGCTTGCTCTACTCTGGGTGAACCTACCGCCACCACTGGCCCCCCTGGCTCTGTGCGCAGGGCCTGGCCCTGGGGCAGCGAGCCCGGCTGAGCCTGAATGCCTGAACTCGCCGCTCCCACCGGCAGACCGGCGGATTCGGCAGCCAGCGGGCGGCTGGATAGACCGGGCCGGTTCCCGGAGGCCGCTTGGATGCTCTGAGCCGGGGTCACAGGGGCAGCAGCCGCCTCGAGGCTGGTGCGGGGAACCGAGGCAGCAATCGGCGGGGCTACCTCGGGGCCAGGGCGACTTTGAACCTTGGGCGAAGAAGCCTGGGCTAAGGGTTGTGGGGCCGAGGGGCGAGCGGGGGTATTGGCGACTCGAGGCTTAAGCTGCGGAGCAGCTTTGGGCTGGGGAATGGGCTTGGGTGGGGGTACAGCTTTAGCCTGCACCAGGGGCTTGGGGCGGGGCAGCGGCCTGACCTGGGGAATGGGTTTGGCGACGGTTTTGAGTTTGGGTACGGGCAGGGGCTTGACCGGCGGTTTGACCACCGGCTTGAGCGTGGGCAGGGGGAGCTTTGCGGGCGGGACTAACAACTCTATGGTTAGCGGGGCAGGGCTGGAGGGCACGGGCTTGGAGAAGGCCACCAACAGCGCTAGCAAAACCCCCCCGTGCAGCAACAGGCTCAACAGCAGCGCCCAACGTTGGTCGCGCCCAGCACTATCCGCACTATTCGACGGTGGCCAGAGCAAGCTGTGTGCCTCCTGCTTGTTTAATGGTGTCCATGA